>CAYWST010000039.1:0-23232 GCA_964461075.1 uncultured Solibacteraceae bacterium
TGGGGGATCTACCGGTGCTCGTTCGGACCCACGCCATACGGATTCCCTGCTCCGGCTCCGGAGCTATTCGCGGGGATTGAGCAGGCGCGGGCGCATAACGCGGAGGGGCACGTTTCGTATCTGATGGGGCAGAGGAACAAGATCGGATTCCTGCTCTTTTACCCAGTGGCGTTCGCGGTCAAGACGCCGCTTCCGATCCTTTTGCTGGGGCTGGCGGGCTGGTGGATGATCTGGAAGCGGAAGAAGGAAGGGGCGGTGGCCGCGCTGGCGGTTGCGGCGGCGATGCTGGTGACAGGGTTTCTGAGCAATATCAACATCGGCACACGGCATCTGCTTCCCCTGTACGGGGCGCTGGCGGCGGGTGCGGCGGTTTCGATTGCCGCAGGGCTGGGGAGAACGGATTGGCGCCGGTGGGCGACCCTGGCGCTGTTGGCGGCGCTTGTGGTTGGCCCGGCGATGGAACACCCCGACAATCTGGCGTACTTCAACTTTCTGGCCGGCGACCAGCCGGAGAAGATCCTGGTGGATTCGGATCTGGACTGGGGCCAGGACATGCTGCGATTGAGCCGGCGGTTGAAGGAACTGGGCGCCGAATATGTGGCGTTCAGCCCGTTCATCGTGGCAAACTGGCACCGCGATTTCGGATTCCCGCCGATCGTGGTGGCGGATCCGGTATCCCCGATGCCGGGGTGGAATGCGGTGAGCCTGACGGTGTGGAAATCGGGGCGGTTGGGGCTGAACGACGAGCATCCGGGCGCTCAACTCTGGCCGGAGCGCTTTCAGCCGGTAGAACGTGTCGGGCGGGGCGTGCTGCTGTACTATTTCGATCCAAAATTATTTCCGAATCCGCCACAACTCGAGAGATTTCCTTCTCCATGAGCCGTAAAAGAGAGAATACCGTTTCAAACGCCGCCGGGCCGTCAGGGCTGTTGGCTGGGCGCCGGATCTACTACGCTCTCGGCGTGGCCTTGCTGCTGTTCTTTTGGAACCCCGTTGTGGACCGGAAGGCGTCGATTCAATGGGATGCCGTGGACGTGCATTATCCGTCGCAGCGTTACTTCGCCGAGGAGGCGCTGCAGGGGCGCCTGCCGGAGTGGACGCCGTTCATCTTTAGCGGTTTCCCGTTCCTCGCGGATCCGCAGGTCGGGGCGTGGTATCCGCTGAACTGGCCGTTCTTCCTGATCGGAGTGACGCCGTGGGCGATTCAACTGGAGTTGGCGCTGCACGGGGCGCTGGCGGTGTTCGGAGCGTTTCTTCTGCTGAGGATGTGGACGAGCCATGCGGCCGCGGCGATGGTGGGCGCTTTGGCGTACGGCTTGGGCGGGTTCTTTGCGGGGCACAGCTCTCATGTTGGGATGTATCAGGGTGCGGCGCTGTTTGTCTGGGTGTTGTACTTCGCGCAGCGGGCGCTGGAATCGCAGACGGTGCGCTGGGGGTCGTGCGCGGCGCTGGCGGCGGGGGGCATCATTCTCGCGGGCCATCTGCAAACGGCGCTGTATTCGGTGCTGGGGCTGGGGTTGTTTCTGATTGTCCAGGTGGCGTTGAAACCGGTGGCATGGCCGCGGGCGGCGGCGGTGCTGGCCATGGCCGCGGTGTTGGGCGGGGGACTGGCGGCGGTGGTGGTAGCGCCGGGATTGCAGTTGACAGCGGAGTCGATCCGCGGGGGATTCGATTTCTCGAGGGGGGTAGAGGGGACTTTGCCGCTGGAGGCGCTGGCAACACTCGTCAATCCGAATGCGCTCAAGACGCTGACCGGACCTTACGCGGGTAAGATCGACATGACGCAGACGTTTTTCTATGCGGGAGCGCTGCTGTTGCCGCTGGCGATCCTAGGCGCGCGTGAGAAGCGAGGGTGGCTGGTCATGGGGCTGCTGGTGGCGTTGCCGGCGTGGTACATGCTGGGGCCGTCATTCGGGCTCTATCGCGCCGGGGCGCTGGTTCCATACCTGCACAAGATGAGGGCTCCGGTGAACGGATGGTTTGTGGCGGGATTCGGGCTGGCGGCGCTGGCTGCGTTCGGGGTGATGGAGGCGGAAAGGCGGTGGAAGAAGAACTGGCTGGGGACGGCGCTGGCTGTAGTGTTCATTGTGGATCTGTGCCTCGTCAATTCGTGGATCAACCCGATGACCTACGGCCGATTCAATTACAAGGAGTTCTTCGGAGACCGCGAGAGCATGCTGCTGGAGGTGAGAGCGGGACTGAGGCAGGGGACGCGCGTGGACGTTCCGCCGGCGATGCCGCTTTTCGGGCCTTTGAACGCGACGCTGATGGGGCGGATTCCCTCGACGGGCGGATACAACCCGTTGGAGTTGGAGGGCTACAACGGCTACCGGTCCGCTGCGCGGAGGAACAAGGAACTCGTCAACGGACTGACGGCGATCGTCATCGTGGACGAGGCGAACGGGGAACTGGTTCACAACAAGGAGGCGGTTCCGATGGTGTCCTTCCCTCCGACCGTGAGGAAGGCGGGGTCGAAGGCGGAGTCGCGGCAGGCGCTGGCGGCGCTGAACCCGAAAGAGAGCGCGCTGGTGGAAGGACTCGAGAGGGAACGCGACGGGCAACCGGAGGCGAGGCTGACCGATTTGGTGGTGGGTCTGAAGCAACTGGCGGCGTCCTACGATGCGCGCGGTCCTGTGTTCGCGGTGATCGGAATCCCGATGTATCCAGGGTGGCGCCTGACGGTGGACGGCAAGCCCGAGAGGATCTACCGCACGAATCATGCGTTGATGGGGGCGGAGCTCCCCGAGGGCAAGCACAGGATCGAGCTTGAGTTCGAACTGCCGGGGTTGCGGTTGGGGATGGCGGTTTCGGGGGGTGCGCTGCTGTTGCTGGCGGCGGGAGCGCTCAGTCCCGGCCCTCTGAAGAGGTGGTAGCGAGCAAAGATCGGGCGCGGCGGACGACGGGATCGTTCTCGACCTCCACCTCATCACCGGCTGCGACGCCGATACTTTGATTGAGGACCTCCTGACGGAGGCGGTTGCGCATCCACTGCCGTTCGATGCTCCATTCAGCCACGCCCGGGCGGATGTTTCGGCGGGAAAGGAAGAGCTGAAACTCGTCCATAATGGCGGGCGTAGCGTCGAACCTGCGGCCGGCCTCGCTCTTGTGCGCTGCGAGCCATTCAGTGGCGAAGTTGGCGAAGCTGCCGGTCGCTTCAAGGATGGCGCGAAGGCGGGAAGGGCGTTCGGGGTAGACGATGTGGTCGGGGTCGATACCGCCGCCGCCGCGGACGATTCGGCCGAGGGCGGTCTTGTAAGCGGGGCGTTCGGATACGGCGGTGGCTTCGGAGAGCTCGACGCCGCGGAGAGGTTTCTGGATGGAGCGGCCGCTGGGGGTGTAGTAGAAGGCGGTTGTCAGGGCGAGGCCGGTGGAGTCGGAGAGCGGAAAGACGCGTTGAACCAGGCCTTTCCCGAATGTGGGCTCGCCGACGATAACGCCGCGGTCGTGGTCCTGGATGGCGCCGGCGACGATCTCGGCGGCGCTGCCGGTCTTGGCGTTGACGAGCACAGCGAGATTGAAGGTGTACGGGGTTGAGTCGTCGGGGGCGTCGATCTGCTGAGTCTGGGCGTTACGCCCGCGGGCGGTGAGGATGCGCTGTTTGGGTTTGAGAAAGAGCGCGGCGGATTCAATACCTGAGTTGAGCGCGCCGCCGGGGTTGTCACGCAGATCGAGGACGAGGGCTTTCAGCTTCGCGCCGCCGAGAGACTCGATGGCATCGCGGAGCTGCTTGCCGGTGCTCGCGTCGAAGCTGGTGACGCGGACGTAGCCGACGCCCGGTTCGAGGGCGAAGGCGCGGTCGACGGTGGGAGAGAGGAGTTCTGCGGGGATGAGCGTGATGGGGAGAGGCTGCGCGGTTCCCTGGCGCCGGATCAGGAGCTGGGCTTCACGCTGGCGGGTCATGCCGAGGAGTTGGACGAGCTGGTCGAGATCGAGCCCGCCGAGGACATAGCCGTTGATGGCGACGATTTCGTCGCCGGGCTGGAGTCCGGCTTTCTGGGAGGGCGAGCCGTTGGTTGTCTGGAGAATGATGACACGGCCGGGCAGAACGCTGACGACGCTGCCAAAGCCCTTGGAGACGGAGCGCTCCATCTGCTGAAGTTGCTCGTACTGATCCTTGTCGAAGAAGACGGAGTGAGGATCGAGCCTGCGGAGCATCGCGGGCAGGGCGCCCTGGTAGAAGGCGCGATCGGGGTCGAGGGGATCGGCGGCCTCATCTCGGGCGATGCGGAGGACGTCGAGGAAGCGAACGAGCTGGCTTTCGAGTTCGGCGGCTCCGCCCGGATCGGACTGCTGAGCTGCGAGGGGCAGCGCGGCCGTCAGCAGGGCGAGGGCAAGCGGTCGCATCGGTCAGCGTTCGTAGCGGAGAGACTGGCGGAGCTGGTGGCGTTCCAGAGCGAGGTCGATGAGCATTTCGACGAGCTGGGAGAACGGAAGCCCGGCGTGTTCCCACATTTTCGGGTACATGCTGATGGACGTGAAGCCAGGAATGGTATTGATCTCGTTGATGTAAATTTTGCCGGAGGGGCGTTCGACGAGGAAGTCGACACGGGCCATGCCGGCGCACTCGACGGACTTGAAGCAGGCGACGCTGAGGCGTTGGACCTCGGCGATTTCGCCGTCGCTCAGGTTGGCGGGGATCGCCGTCTTCGCGGAGTCGAGGACGTACTTGTCATCGTAGTCGTACCACTCACGCGACGGTAGGATTTCGCAGGGCGTAGCGGCCTGGGGACGGTAGTTGCCGATGACGGAACACTCAATCTCCTGGCCGACGATGGCGCGCTCGATGAGGACTTTTGCGTCGTAGCGCGCGGCCTCGGCGACGGCGGCTTCAAGCTCGGCGCGATCGTGGGCCTTGGAGATGCCGACCGAGGAGCCGAGATTGGCGGGCTTGACGAAAAGCGGGAAGCCGAAGCGCTCGATCGCAGGCTCGACGGGATGAGGGATGTGGGGGTTGCCGGCGTGGAGGACTTCGTACTCGATGACGGGGAGGTTGTCGCGACGGCAGAGGCGCTTGAAGTGCTCCTTGTCCATGGAGGCGGCGGAAGCGAAGACGCCGGCGCCGACGTAGGGCAGCCCGGCCATTTCGAGAAGTCCCTGCACGGTGCCGTCTTCGCCGAAGGTGCCATGAAGAACGGGGAAGACGACATCGATACCCGGGTTGGCTCCGGGCTCGGGGAGGATGGGAGCGGGGCTCCATTTGCCGTCCTTGCCGATGAAGATGCGGGAGGGCTCGTAATATTCCGGGTTCAGGTGGTCCAGGATGGCCTGGGCGGAGCGGAGGGAGACCTCATGCTCGCCGCTACGGCCGCCGCAAAGAACCGCGACACGGAGTTTGCGCTGGCTCAAAGGATCCTCTTTCCCATGGCAGAAAGTAAGAGCTCGACGCCGAGCAGAGCGGTGCGATTGGCCTCGTCGAGCACAGGATTGACCTCGACGATTTCGACAGAGGTGAGCAGGCGGGAATCGGCGAGAATCTCCATGGCGAGGTGCGCCTCGCGATAGCTGAAGCCGCCTCGCACCGGGGTGCCGACGCCCGGGGCTTCGCGAGGATCGACTCCGTCCATGTCGAGGGAGAGATGAACGCCGGCGGTCCCGAGAGAGGCGATGTTGATGGCCTCCTGCATGACGGCGCGCATTCCGCGCTCGTCGACGTCGCGCATGGTGAAGACGGTGACGCCGGAATCCTTGACGATGGGGCGTTCGGTCAGGTCGACGTCGCGGATGCCGACGAGGACGACGTTGGCCGGATTGACTTTGGGGGCGTAGCCGTAGAGATGTGTGAGAGGACGGGGGCCGAAGCCGCAGAGACAGGCGAGCGGCATGCCGTGGACGTTGCCGGAAGGGGAGGTGTCCGGCGTGTTCATGTCGGTGTGGGCGTCCATCCAGATGACGCCGATGGTGCGTTTCTTTTTGCGGAAGTGGGCGGCGATGCCGCTGACGGTGCCGACGGCGACGGAGTGGTCGCCGCCGAGCACGATGGGGAAGCGGCCTTGGCCGGCGGCCCGTTCGACCTTGGCGGCGAGTTCCTTGCAGGTGGCGGCGATGTGGTTCAGGTAGCGGGCGTTGGCGGGCCCTGGCCGGGAGCTCTCCTGCTGCTCGGCGCTCACGTTGCCCAGGTCGTCAACCTGGAAGCCGAGCGCTTCGAGGCGGGCGTTGAGGTTGGCGACGCGCATGGCGGAGGGGCCCATGTCGACGCCGCGGCGCCCGGCGCCGAGGTCGAGCGGCGCTCCGATGATGGCGAGTTTTTTTCGGGCTGGCATAGGCTTAGGGACGCGTGCGGTAGAGCATTCGGGGGAAGGCGATGGTTTCGCGAATATGTTCGATGCCGCACATCCAGGCGACGGCGCGTTCCACGCCCATGCCGAAACCGGCGTGAGGAACGGAGCCGAAGCGGCGGAGATCGAGATACCACTCGTAGGCGTCATGGGGCAGGTTGTGCTCGTCCATGCGCTTAACGAGCAGGTCGTAATCGTGGATGCGCTGGCCGCCGCCGACGACTTCGCCGTAGCCTTCGCTGGCGATGACATCGACGCCGAGGACCACTTCGGGGCGGACTTCATCGGGCTGGAAGTAGAAGGCCTTGATGGCGGAGGGGAAGCGGTCGACCATGACCGGCCGGTCGAATTCTTCGCTCAGCAGGGTTTCGTCCGTGCCGCCGAAGTCGCCGCCCCATTGGATCTCGCTGCCCTTGCGCTGGAGGATCACGACGGCCTGGTCGTAGGAGATGCGTGGAAAGGGCGGCTTAATGGCTTCGAGTTTGGAGATGTCGCGCTCGAGAGCTTTGAGTTCTTCCTTGCGGTTGGAGAGGACGCGATCGGCCATGAAGCAGATGAGTTCTTCGGCTGTCCGTTTGACGTCGTCAAGGGTCGCGTAGGCCATTTCGGGCTCGACCATCCAGAACTCGGTGAGGTGGCGGCGGGTCTTGGATTTTTCGGCGCGGAATGTGGGGCCGAAGGTGTAGACCTTGCCGAAGGCCATGGCGGTGGCTTCGTTGTAGAGCTGGCCGGACTGCGTAAGGTAAACCTTCTCTTCGTCGAAGTAGTTCACCTCGAACAGCGTGGTGGTGCCTTCACAGGCCGAAGGGGTGAAGATGGGAGTATCGACGAGCGTGAATCCGTTCGAGTCGAAGTAATCCCGGATGGCCTTGATGATTTCATGGCGGATGCCGAGGATTGCATGGGGCTTTCGGCTCCGCAGATGGAGGTGGCGGTGGTCGAACAGGAACTCCGTGCCATGCTCCTTGGGCGTGATGGGATAGGGGTGCTCTTCACTGACGCGCTGCACGACTTGAGCGCTTTCGATATCCAGCTCGTAGCCGCCCGGAGCGCGAGGTTCGGCGCGGACTTTGCCGCAAATGAGGAGGCTGGATTCCTGGGTGAGGTTTTTCAGCTCCTCAAAGAGAGCCTCCGGGAGTTCAGCCTTGAGACCGACGCACTGCATCGTGCCTGAGCCGTCGCGGATGAGAGGGAAGATGATCTTGCCGGAGCGGCGCAGGTTATACAGCCATCCGGCGATCTCAACGCTTTCGCCGGCGTGTTTGCCGGCGTCGGCGATGCGAATTCTGGGTAGATCGGACATTAATCGGACTCCGTCGGGAGATTCTCGAGCTTGTCAAAAACCTCGCGGGCGGCCTGGACCGGGTTGGTCAAGCCTTCGTACTCGCGAAGCTCGAGCAGAAGCGGGTATTGAGCGGGGCGGGACTTGAGCAGGCGCATGGTGCGCTGCCAGTCGACGGTACCACCCTGGGAGGAGAACGGGAAGTAGTGGATGTCGTTGAGGCCGTCGTTGTCGTGGATGTGGGTGGAACGAACACGCTCCTGCATCAGAGTCCATGCAGGCTCGACGCCTTCCATGATGTGAGCGTGGCCGGTATCGAAGCAGAAGCCAAGGTTCAGATGGGTAGTTTCGAGGAAGTGGATCAGGCGCTCGGCGGAGGAGAGCTTATTGGGGATGTTCTCGAGCAGCACTTCAACGCCGCGGTGTTTGGCGAAGAGGCTGATGTCCTCGAGGGCGGAGAAGGCGGCTTCAAGCTTGTAGTCGTCGTACTCCTCATGGGCGGCTCCGAGGTGCTGCACCAGATACTTGAACGGAATGCGCTCGGAGACTTCGAGGGCGCGCTTGATTTCGCCGACCGATTCGAGGCGGCGGGGCTTGCTGAGCTCGGTGAGGGAGACGACGGCGCCGGGGCCGGTCTTGCCCCAGCAATCGTCGTTGTACATGGGGGAGTGGAGGGAGTGGAGCCGGAGTTGCGAATCGCGAAACCAGTAGCCGAGTTCGTTGACCTGCGCGCGATTGCGGTAATCGAAGTGCTGCCGGGCGCAGAAGATCTCGACCTTGGGGATGGCGGCCTCCCAGATGCGGTCGAGCCAGACGGTGGTGAGTCGATGGTTGACGAGGAGGTGAGTGGAGAGTGCGCGTTCCATGATGGGATCAGTATCCGGCGGCCTTTCCGGAGCTGCGGCCGTTGAGCGCTCCCTGGATCCAGCCATCTGCGATAACAATCGCCTCGACGCTCGCGACGCTCGGGATCTCTTCGAGCGCATGGCCTCGTCTTTCAAGGAGGGCCTTGGTGTCGGGGGAGAAACCGCGCTCGAGGTAGAGCTTGTCCGGCTTCCACTGATGGTGGAAGCGGGGCTGATCGACGGCCTGCTGGACGGTCATGCCAAAGTCGAGGACGTTGAGGAGAACCTGAGTGACGCCGGTAATGATGCGGGAGCCGCCCGGCGCTCCGAGAACCATGAACAGCTTGCCGTCTTTGAGGACAATGGTGGGGGTCATGGAGGAGAGGGGGCGCTTGCGCGGCTGGATGGCGTTGGCCTCGCCTTGCACGAGTCCGAACATGTTCGGTTCGCCGGGCTTGGCGGCGAAGTCGTCCATCTCATTGTTGAGGAGGAAGCCGAGGCCGGGGACAGTGACGCCGGAGCCGTAGCCGCCGTTGATGGTGTAGGTCAGGGCGACAGCATTGCCTTCGGCGTCGATGACGTTGAAGTGGGTGGTTTCGGTGGATTCGTACGGAGCGGGATCGCCGGCGTTGAGCGAGTCGCTGGGGGTGGTCCGGTCGGGGTTGATGGAAGCGCGGAGTTTGGCGTTGTAGGGTTTGCTGAGGAGGCCGCGGACGGGGATCTTGACGAAGTCGGGATCGGCGAGAAACTTGGCGCGATCGGCGTAGTAGCGGCGCATGACTTCCGCGAAGTAGTGGGTGGAGGCGGCGGAGCCCGCGCCCGCCTTTTCATAGCCGGAGCCTTCGAGCATGGCCATCATCTGGAGCATGCCGATGCCGCCGGAGGAAGGGGGCGGGGCGGTGATGATGTCATAGCCCTTGTACTTGCCGGTGAGCGGGGCGCGTTCGACGACGGCGTAGTTCTGGAGGTCGTCAAGGGTGATTTCGCCGCCGTTGGCCTTCATCTGTTCTGCGAGGATGCGCGCGGATTCGCCTTCGTAGAAATCCTTGGCCCCTTCGGTGGCGATGCGGTTGAGGGTCTTGCCGAGATCGGGCTGAATGAGGACTTCGTCGGCGTTGTAGCAGCGATCGCCGTTGATGAAGATCCGCTTCGATTCGGGGAAGCGTTCAAGGAGCTTGCGGGCGGAGCAGATGGAGCGGGCTTCCGAATAGCTCAAAGGAACGCCGAAAGCGGCGAGTTCGGCGGCGGGCTGCACGAGATCGATCCAGGCGGCGCGGCCGTACTTCTTGTGAGCGTACTCGAGGCCGCGGACCGTGCCGGGGACGCCGGCGGCGCGCCAGCCAATGCGGCTCTGGTCAGTGAGTTTGCCGGCGGGGTCGAGGTACATGTCGCGGGAAGCGGATTGGGGGGCGCGCTCGCGGAAGTCGATGAAGGTGGCGCGGCCGTCGGCAAAGCGGGCGAGGATGAATCCGCCGCCGCCGATGTTCCCGGCGGTGGGATGAGTGACAGCGAGGGCGAAAGCGACGGCGACCGCGGCATCAATGGCATTGCCGCCGGAACGCAGAACTTTGACGCCGACGTCGGTGGCGATGGGTTCCTGTGCGACGACCATGGCCTTGCGCGTGCGAACAGGTTCTCTCGCGGTGAGTGAAACGGCGAACGCGAAAGCGAGCGCCAGGAGGGTGAAGCGGCGCGGGCGGTGCATGAAGAACGATTGTACTATGCGGGGTTTGAAGGAGCTTGTTTGGGGCGGCGGCGGGGAACCATGATCCTGAATAGGATGGAGCGGAGGATTCCGTCCGGGCAACTCGTTGGCGACGTGTGGGCGAAGTGGTATTCCATGACTCCGCGGGAGCGCTGGTCGGAGTCCTCGAAGCTGTGGGCAACCTACCTGGCGTTAGGAGGGTCGCTTGAGCCCGAACCCGATACTCACAGCCCTTTCTCCGATGCGGCCAAACGGTATTGGGCTCCGCTGGTGAAGGAGTTGGAGCAGATGCGCTTGAACCTGAGCGGCGAAGGCGGTTTGCATCCGGCAGGATAGGTTCAGGCGACGATTGCAGCATCCAGCGGCCCGCCCTGAGTTCTGAATCGATGCGGCAGACATTCGGGACGCGCCGAAAGCCTCATGAGCCATTCGAGCCGTCGATAGCCCGGCACTTCCTGTTCTCCGAGGTTTCCATTTGTGTCAAGCTCGCCCGCCGCCGCCGGGCCGGTATAGTCGCTGAGTGTGCCGTTTGGGGTGGCGGCAGGTCACCGTCCCGCCGCGCGCTCACGCCGCTGGCTTCTGGCGGGTTTCAGCGAGTTCGCGAGCGGGATCATGGCGTGGATTGGCGCCCGGCACGACGGCTCCGCAGGAGCGGATCCAGCGATGCAGACGGTCCCGCAGAGCGGCGGCTTCGCGGGCGCGCGAGGGAGCGAGGTCGTTCGCCTCGGACGGATCGTCGGCCAGGTCGTACATCTCCACGCGCCCTTCGGGCACATAGCGCAGACCGCCGCCTTCGGCCGGTACGAAGTGGTCGCCGAAGTACTCGATCAACTTGGTCCGGCCGCTGCGAACGGCAGCGCAGGGCGTCCCGGCCCAGCGGAGGTCGTAGAGCGGCATGTACCAGAAGAGGTCGCGCGGGGCCAGGGGTTTCCCGGCCAGCAGATTTCGCACGCTGACGCCATCCACGGGATGATCCTTGGGAATGGCGGCGCCGGCGCCTTCAAGCATTGTCGGCATCCAATCGACCATGTGAACCGGAGTGTGCTCGACTCGGCCCGCCGGGGTCACGCCTGGCCAGCGGACGATGGCGGGGACGCGGATGCCGCCTTCGTAGGCGAAGCCCTTGCCCGCGCGGTATGGGGCGCTCTCGAATTCGCGGTCGTTGAGATTCAGACGCCATGAAGCGCCGTCGCGCACGGGAACGTGAATGTACTGTTCGAAGATCCCGCCGTTGTCGGTGGTGAAGATGACGGCAGTGCGCGCGGTCTGGCCGGTCGCGTCAAGGTGCGCGAGAAGCCGGCCGATCTCGGAGTCCATGTGTTCCATGGAGGCGAGGGCGATGGCGCGGTTGAGCCCGGTTTCGGGGAAGCCCATCTTCAGGTACTTGTCGATGAGCGGCTTCGGCGCGGCCAGTTGGCGGTGCGTGGCGTGATGAGGCAGGTAGCAGAACCAGGGTCTGGAGGCGTTGGCGCCAATGAACTCGATGGCGCGATCGGTGAGGAATCGGACGGCGCGGTCGGCGGCCATCTCTTCCTTCGGGAGATCCGTGAGGCTGCGGTCGAAGCCGTAGTGCGTGGCGGCGGCGTTGTTGAGGAAGCTGTAATTGCCGTCCGCGCCGGTGGTGAGGTGCCACTTGCCGAAGCAGCCCGTGGCGTAGCCCGCCTGCCGCAAGCCCTTGGCGAGCGTGAAGGTTTCGCGGGCGAGCTGCTCGCGGTAGGGCGGCTCGGCGACCCGCGCCCAGGGGGTTCCATACCAGGGGATGACGTGCCACATGCCGTTACGCGCCGTGTACTGCCCCGTGAGCAGCGAAGCGCGCGTCGGGGTGCACTGCGGGGTCGCGTAAGCGTTTGTGAAGCGCGTTCCTTCGCGCGCGAGACGGTCCAGATTCGGCGTCCGCACGTATGGATTGCCGTAGCAGCTCAGCGCGCGGGCGGCCATGTCGTCCATGAGGATGAACAGAAAGTTGGTCTTCCTTGCGGGGGCCACGCTAACGGCCGGAGCCATCGAAAGAAATGTTCTACGGTTCAAGCGCCTCGTCCTCTAGCACCAGTATGTCGAAGACCACCCCAGTCTTGTCACACCTCCTCTTGGTGGCCCTTGTGCTAGTACTTCTCCGCACGTTTCAGCGGCATGGTCTTGGACGTACTTGCCCCGGCCAGGTGGTAGGCAAAACCTAGACTTGCCCGCACCTTAATTAAAGCGCCAACCCTTACCGCTCTGGCGGTAACTCAGAGGGACGAGGCTGATTGACTGCTTCTCGGCATAAGCCGAAGTAGATTTCTGGAGGTAAACAATGATTCGATTGACGGCCAAACTCACAATTGTCTGCGCGCTCCTCTCGACGGCGATGTTCTCTGGGACGATCGACATATCGCTGCCCGGAGTGAGCGGAGCCGACATCTTTTACACGGTCAGCAACAACGATGGGTTCGACATCACAAAGATCACTTTCGACATGTCGACGACGTCGTCGAACGCGCCGGGCAACCCGCCGTTGACTGACGATGGGTGTTCAATGTGACCCCTCCTCCGGGCGGTGCCGCGACCTACTTTAATGGCGGCCCGTCCATCTTCGGCTTCGACTTCACATCGTTCAATAATGGAGAGCAGTTCTCCTTCAACCATGACGCCGACATCGCAGGCAATGGCGGCTATGGCGCCGACCTCAGCGAACTGCTGGGTACCATCATCACGGTGGACACCACAGGGGGATCGGTTCAGGGGGCGCTGGGCATCCTGATCAACCAGGCAGGCGCCAGGTACGTGGGGGCCTCAATCGACTCACCCGTTCCGGAGCCTTCCACCTATGCACTGCTGGGTGTGGGACTTGGGGCGCTCGCCCTTCTCCGCCGCCGGAAATTGCAGAAATAGTTCAATCCGTTCGGACGACGGCGCGGCCTCGAATCTTGAAGCGTCCGCTAAGGACAAGTTCGATGGCCGCGCTGTAGAGTTTATGCTCCTCAACGAGAATCCGCGCCGCCAGCGTCTCCGCTGTGTCGTCATCCATGACAGGCACGGCCGCCTGGGCGACGATGGGCCCGGTGTCGACGCCCGCGTCGACGAAGTGGACGGTACATCCGGAAAACTTCACCCCGTAGTCGATCGCCTGCTGCTGGACGTGGAGCCCGGGGAACGCAGGCAGCAGCGATGGGTGGATATTCAGAATCTTCTGCGGATAGGCCTCCAGCAGCGGCGCGCCGACACGGCGCATGAAGCCCGCAAGGATAATGAGATCGATCTTCAGCGGCCCGAGGACATCGCGAACCTTGGTGGCGTAGGCGTCCGAATCGAGCCCCTTCGAAGGAAGGCACAGGGCGCGAATCCCGAGCGCGGCGGCTGTTTCAAGCGCTTTGGCCTCAGGGTTATTGCTGATCACGATGGCGATCTCCGCCGCCAGCCTGCCGGCGGCGATGTTGCGCGCGATCGCCTCGAAGTTCGAACCCCGTCCGGAGACCAGGACCGCAAGCCGCTTCATCGGTACAGAACCCTCTCCTTCTTCCCGCGCGGCTGGCGGATGATCCGCCCGATGACATAGTGAGGTTCCTTCATCCGGTCGAGCGCGCGCCGCGCTTTGACCACCTTCTTTTCCGGAACCACCAGGATCATGCCGATACCGAGGTTGAACGTGCGGCGGTAATCATCCTCGGGGATACTTCCAATCCTTCGCAGCAGTTCGAAGACGGGGAGAACCGGCCAGGACCCGATTTTCACTTCCGCCGCGACGCCTTTGGGCAGAATCCTGGGTGTGTTGTCGGTGATGCCGCCGCCGGTGATGTGGGCCGCGCCGAGCAACAGATCCGATTTCATGAGCCGCTGGATCGGCTTGAGGTAGCTGCGGTGGACCTTCAGCAGCTCATCGCCGGCCGTGCAATCCAGCTCAGGCACGAACGACTTCGGCTTATACGCGGCGACCTCGAACAGGAGTTTTCGCGCCAGGGAGTACCCATTGGTATGAAGCCCGGTGGAAGGCAAGCCCAGCAGCGTGTCTCCCGGCTTGATCGCCGAGCCCGTCAACAACCGGCTGCGTTCCACCGCTCCGACGATGAACCCGGCAAGGTCGTACTCTCCGGGCGAGTACATGCCCGGCATTTCGGCCGTTTCGCCGCCGATCAGCGAGCAGCCGTTCTCCTCGCAGGCGCGCGCGAGGCCGCCCACCACTTCCGCGGCGACCTTCGCGTCGAGTTTGCCGACGGCGAAGTAGTCGAGAAAGAACAGAGGCACGGCGCCCTGCACCGCGATGTCGTTCACGCAGTGATTCACGAGACACGAGCCTACCGTGTCGTGGCGTCCGGTCATGAAGGCGACCTTCAATTTCGTGCCGACTCCATCGGCCGAAGAGATCAGAACGGGACGCTTCCATCCCTGCAACTGGTACATGGCGCCAAACGAGCCGATCCCGGTCAACACGCTTCTGGTGAAGGTCTTCCGGGCAGCGACCTTGATGAAATCGACCGCGCGGCCGGCTTCATCAATATTGACGCCGGCGTCGCGGTATCGGACAGGCTTGTGCGGAGGCATGGCTGCTATTCAGTCTAGAATGGTTGGATTCACCATGAGACGAGTATTCTGTCTTGCCGCACTCGCCGGCGCAGCCGGCATGCACCTCAACGCGGAAGCCCCGTCCCTGATCGCGATTCAGGGCGCGCGAATCGTTCCGGTCAAGGGAGCCGCCATGGAGAAGGGAACCGTGGTCATCCGCGACGGGATCATCGCCGATGCCGGTCCTGCCGCTGCGATTCCCGCCGGGGCCTTTGTGATCGATGGAACAGGGCTGACCGTTTATCCGGGGCTCATTGACGGCTACTCAACCTGGGGGATCCCGCAGACGGCCGCCGCAACTTCCCCGGCTACGGGACGGGGCGGCGCGCCGCAAGCGGCGGTCAGCACCCTCCAGAGCGGCCAGCAGACGCCTCGTTCACAGGGCCCCGAAGATCGTCCCGGAACCAATCCTTGGATCAAGGCCGCGGACCAGGTCCGAATCACCGACTCCCGGCTTGAATCGGCACGAAGCGCGGGCTTCACTACGGCGATGACCTTTCCCCGCGGGGGGCTGATCGGCGGCCACGGCGCGGCCGTCAATCTGGGGGGTGAAACCTCCGGCGCCATGGTGGTCGATCCTTCCATCGGCCTCCAGATGAGCTTTACATCCTCCGGCTATTCCGGTTACCCGGGCACGCAGATGGGAATGCTCGCCTACTTCAGACAACTCTGGATGGACGCGGAACACTACCGGCAGGCCAAGAAGGCCTATGAAGCAAATCCCGCCGGAGTAAAGCGGCCCGAGTACGATCGTGCGGTGGAAAGTCTTGCGGGCTATCCTCGCGTCCTGCTGCCCGCGCCGGATCCGGTTCAAATGGAGCGAGTGCTCAAATTGGCCGCCGAACTCAAGGAGAAGCCGGTTCTCTATGGGGTCGTGGAGGGCTACAAGATGGCGGACGCGCTCAAGCAGGCCGGCGTCCCCGTGATCCTCAATTCGCGATGGCCCACGCGGCCTCGCGACTCGGACCCCGAACAGCAGGACTCGCTCCGCATCCTGGAGATGCGCGACATGGCTCCGCAATCGCCGAAAATCCTGGCGGCGGCGGGTGTCAGATTCGCGATGAGCAGCGAAGGGGTTGAGACTCCACGGGACATCATCCGCGCGTTGAAGAAGTCGATCGATCTCGGCCTGAGCAAGGATGAAGCGCTCAAGGCCCTCACGGTGTACCCGGCGGAGATCTTCGGCCTCTCCTCCAAACTTGGCTCGATTGAGAACGGCAAGATCGCCAACCTGACGGTCACCGACGGCGATCTCTTCGACGAGCGGACGAAGGTTCGCATGGTGTTCATCGATGGAGTGAAGTTTGTGCCTGCGCCGCAGGCGCCGCCCGGGACCGGGCCCGGGGGGCCGCCTGGGGCCGGCAGGCCGCAGGAAGAGACGGAGGAGATCGATGAGGAGGTGATCCGGTGAAGAGACTCCTCATTGTCCTGGCCGCCGCCGCTCTGGCTTCGGCCCAATCCAGCGTCACTGTCATCCAGAACGCCATCATCCACACGGTGACCAAGGGCACGTTTCAAGGCTCGATCGTCATCCGCGACGGGCGCATCGCCGACGTCGGCGAAAGGATCATGACGCCCGGCGGAGCGCAGATGGTGGATGCGAAGGGCCGGCACGTTACGCCTGGACTCATCGACGCGCACACCCATATCGCCATCGACGGCGTCAACGAAGGTTCCCTCTCCGTCACAGCGATGCTCGGTGTCGACGATCAGGTGAATCCCGAACAGATCGCCATCTATCGCGTCCTGGCCGGTGGCTGCACCACATTCCACACCATGCATGGCAGCGCGAACTCGATCGGCGGCAGGAACATCGTTCTCAAGTCCCGATGGGGTGCCGGTGCGGCGGATCTGGTCTTTAAGGAGGCGCCGCCGACGCTCAAGTTCGCTCTTGGCGAGAATCCCAAGCGCCAAGGCTCGTCCAGTAATCCTTTCGGCGCCCTCACCGGCGGCTCGCTCCGGTATCCTGGCACGAGAATGGGCGTCGAAGACGTGATTCGCGAGTCCTTCACCGAAGCCCGCGCCTATCAGGAGGCCTGGAAGAAGTGGCAGGCCAACAAGCAGGGCCTCCCGCCGAGGCGCGACCTCAAGCTCGATACGCTGGCCGAGATCCTCGAAAACAAGCGGATTCCCCATGTTCACTGCTACCGCTCGGACGAGATCCTGATGGCAATCCGCGTTTTGCAGGAGTTCGGCATCAAGCGGGCCACCTTCCAACATGTTCTCGAAGGCTACAAGGTGGCAAAAGAGATGGCGGCTGCCGGGTACGGCGGCTCCACCTTCAGCGATTGGTGGGCCTACAAGATGGAGGCCTACGACGCCGTCCCTTACAACGCCGCCATCATGCACAAGAAGGGCGTGCTGGTTTCACTCAACTCCGATGACGCCGGCGGCAGCGATATCGGCCGCAGGCTGAACCTGGAAGCGGCGAAGATGATCCGCTATGGCGGACTCAGCGAAGACGAAGCCCTGGCCATGGTCACCATCAATCCCGCCAGGCAGCTTGGGGTCGAACAGTACGTGGGCTCTATCGAGCCCGGCAAGCACGCCGACCTCGTCTTCTGGGACAAACACCCGCTCTCCATTCAGACCAAGGTGGAGAAGGTCTACATCGACGGCAAGGTCTACTTCGACCGCGACAAGGACCTGGCCGATCGCGCACAGAAAGACGCGAAGAAGAAAGGTCTGATCGAGAAGATGCGGGAAGACGAAAAGCGGAGCGCACCGCAGCGGAGGCCGACATCCAATGAATAGAGCGATTCTGATGCTGCTGACGGCCGCCGGCGTTCTCGCCGCCGGCCAGGACGACTCCTTCATCCTTCGTGGGGCGACCGTCCACCCGGTCTCCGGACCGAAGATTGAAAACGCGATTCTGCTGGTGATGGACGGTAAGATCGCCGAAATCGGCATCAAGCTCCAGACCAAGGCCAAAGTACGCATCGTGGAGGCCAAGGGGCTGCATGTCTATCCGGGCTTCATCGACTCGGGCTCTCCTGTCGGATTGCAGGAGGTGTCGAGCGTGCGCGAGACGGTCGACACTGGCGAACTCGGGATGTTCAACCCTCAGTTGAAGGCGATCTCGGCGGTGAACCCCGAGAGCGAGCACATCCCCGTCATCCGCGGCAACGGAACGACGATGGTGCAGATCCTGCCGGGCGTCGGCGGCGGGCAGGGTCAACCCGGCATCATCGGCGGCCAGACCTCGTTGATTCACCTCGCCGGGTACACATGGGAAGAGATGCTGGCCGTGCAGTACACGGGCCTGCAGGTGCAATGGCCTGTGCCGGCGATGGGTGGCCGGGGCCAACTCGCGGCGATCATGGGTCTTGGCGGACAGCGCGAGGCGAGCTTCTCCCAGGCCAACCGCGCCAAGGAAGAGAACATCCAGAGACTGACGGAGTTCGTTGAGCAGGCCCGGCGGTATCAGACAGCCAGGAAGGCGGGTCCGATTCCGGTCGACAGAAAGTTCGAGGCCATGTTGCCGGTCCTGGAAGGCATCAAACCACTAATCATTAGCGCCGCCCGCGAACGGGCTATTCAGGAAGCTGTGGAATGGGCGGCGAAGCAAAGGCTCAAAATCGTTCTCACCGGCGTCGAGCGGCCGGGCAAGATGATCGAAGAACTTGCCAAGCGGAAGATCCCCGTGATTCTTGGCTCCCCCTACGGCGCTCGCATGGAGGAGGATGATCCCTACGACGACGCCTATACCGCTCCGGCGAGGCTCCACCAGGCGGGAGTCGAGTTCGCCTACGCAAGCTTCGGCGTCCAGTTCGCCCGTAACCTGCCGTTCCAGGCGGGGCAGGCGGTGGCCTTTGGCCTGCCATACGACGTCGCCCTCAAGTCCCTGACTATGATCCCTGCCAAAATCTGGGGCATCGCCGACAAGTACGGCTCCATCGAAGTTGGAAAGATGGCGGACCTGATTGTCACCGACGGCGATCCTCTTGAGCCGCGCTCGAGCGTGAAGATGATGTTCATCCACGGAAAGGCCGTGGATCTCGAGTCAAAGCACACGAAGCTCTATAAGAAGTACATGGACCGGCCGTAAGTTGGGCTTTTAGTCGAAGAAGCCGCGCCATGTGCGGCCCTTCTGGTCGCGCAGCGTGACGCCGGCCGCGTCACCGATGCCGCTGATGTAATTGCCCTGTGAATCGCGGAAGCGATACCGGATCGTATCGTCGGCCTGGCGTTCCGCCACACCGCGCCATTCGTTGCCGAACTCGTCGCGCAAATGAATGAAATCGCCGTCAGCGGGTCCAAAGACCTGCTTGCGATTGGACCCTTCGAAACGCAGAAAACCGCCCGGAAGTCCATGGTGGCGGCGACGTTTGAAAATCATGAAAGCTTCAGCCCTGATTCGTCTCTTCGGCAGGGGCAAGCGGGAACTTTATAGGATCATGAGCGAATGAGAGCGATTCTTCAGCGCGTCTCGCGCGCCAGGGTGACTGTCGAAGGACGAACCACGGGTGAAATCGGCGCCGGTCTGCTCGTTCTGCTCGGAGTTCGGAAAGGCGACACCGCAGAGGAAGCGGAGTACCTGCTGGACCGCGTGCTTGGTCTTCGGATTTTCTCCGACGCCGGCGGAAAGATGAACCTGAGCCTGCTCGATTGCGGCGGGGCTCTGCTGGTGGTGTCGCAGTTCACTCTCTACGGCGACACTCGGAAGGGCCGGCGTCCCGGCTTCGACGCCGCGGCTCCGCCGGAGACCGCCAAAGCGCTTTACGAGCATTTTGTTTCGAAAGCGCGGGAAAGGGGGGTGAAGATCGAGACTGGCGAGTTCCAGGCGATGATGTCGGTTGAGCTTGTCAACGAGGGTCCGGTCACCTTTCTGGTTGAATCCAAGGGCGGGTGAAGGTCAGAGCTCCCAGGAGAAGCGCTCCAGGATGTCAGGCGTGGGGCCGTCGGCGGTCAGGCGCCCCGCATCGAGGAACAGAGCCCTTTCCGAGACGGCGCGGGCGAATGCGGCGTCGTGTGTGGCGATGAGCCGGGCCTGGGGGAGCGTGTTCAGCAGCGCAATGAGCGAGCGCCGCGCGGGCGGGTCGAGGTGCGTGGTGGGCTCGTCGAGCACGATCAGCTCCGGGCCAGTGGCGAGGATGCCGGCAAGGGCCGCGCGTTGCTTCTCGCCCCCGCTGAGCGCATACGGGGCCTTCGATGCCAGGGCTTCCAATCCAACCGCCCTGAGAGCCTGGCGCGCTCTGCTCTCCGCTTCAGCCGCGCCTGCTCCCGCTTGCAGCGGACCGAACATCACATCCTCGAGCACCGTGGGTAGAAAGAGCTGGTCGCCGGGCTCCTGAAAGAGGAAGCCGACCTTTCGCCGAACCGCCGCCAGATGGGGCGGCGCCACGGCGACTCCGTCCACCTCCACCCGTCCTTGCCCGCGCAGGATCCCGTTCAAGTGCAGAAGCAGTGTCGTCTTGCCCGATCCGTTCGGTCCCAACAGCACAACGCGCTCGCCCCGCTGAATGGCGAAAGAGACCGAATCCAGGGCTTTACGCTCGGCCGAGTAGCTGAAGCTAACGTTCTGCACCGAGAGAACGGGGGTCATGCCGTTCTCCCTCCTGTCATGCCGCGCGCGAGCATCGCTCGGTGGATGCGTTCGGCCCGGTTCCAGGCCGAAGCCAGCAGCAATGCCACCGAGGAGGCCGAAACCGAGAAGCTGCGCTCGGCGCCGCGCGACAATGCGGCATTGCGCAGTCGAGCCGACTCTTCGCGAAGGACGGAGAGGTACCGCCAGGTAAAGCCGGTCACCTCGACCAGCAGCGCCGGGGCGCCCAGCCGCGCAGCGGCCTCGAGGACCCGCTCAAGCGGCGTCGTCTCCATCAACAACACCACCGCGAGGGCGGAGAGATATGCCTTCGCGGGCAGGTTCCATGCTCTTTCCAGGTCGCCGGACCACCAGGAGATGACGCTGAACAGCAGTGTGAACGGCAGCACAAGCGCGGCGCGCCCCAAGAGCGCTCCCGGTTTCACGCGAGCTGCCAGCGCCCATGAAGCGATCAGCGCCGCGGGAGCCGCCAGCATTCGTCCGGCGGGCAGCAGCGCGATGAGGACCAGAAGACCGAGGCAGACGAGCAGCCGGGACTTTGGATCGCCCAGCACAAGCTATGCTCTCCGCTGGCGCAGGCTCAATCGGGCCAGCAAGGCCACCAACAGGTAGGTCAGCGCGAGGCCGATCATTCCGGGCGCGGCCTTCCTCATCCAAGGATTGGCCGCCGCGATGGCTTCATAGTCCGGCAGGGGTGCGCTGAACAGCGAAACCTCCTTCCCCTCCAGGCCCGCCTCTGACACCAGCCGCTCCAAGCCGTCCGGCGCGGAGCTGGCCAGCAGGAAGCCCGCCAGGGAGAGAAGGATCGCGATTACAAGAAGAACCGCCAGAACCGGCCGGCTGCTACGGCCTGGCTCGCGAACCCAGCCGGGGCGAATTCGCTCGAGCGACTTGAGCACGCTCGCCGTGATGACACCCTCCAGGACCGCGGTGACCAGGAAGACTGTCAACGACAGGGCCAGCAACCCGTTGGGATAGCGGACGCCGGAGATCGCGAGCTCGCCCAGACAGAGCACAGCCGCCGCGAAGACGCTGACGAATCCTCCGGCGAACGCCCCGCTCCATTTTGAAGCGGGGAGGTAACGGTACACCGCCGCGGAGAGCCAGACTCCGGCGAGCCCCATATTGAAGGTGTTCGCCCCCAAAGCGAGGAGGCCGCCATCCTGAAAGACCAGCGCCTGAATCGCGAGGATCGCCGTCATGACGACGGTCGCGGCCGCCGGTCCCAGCACCGCGGTCAGCAGAGCGCCGCCAACAAGGTGACCGCTTGCTCCCTGCCCCACCGGAAAATTGATCATCTGCGCCGCGAAGACGAAAGCGCCGAGCACGCCCATCCGGGGCGCGGCTCCCGCCGCAGGGTCGCTCCCGGCGCGGCGGCTCGCCCATGCCACGGCAGGCGCCGTCGCGGCGGCCAGCCCACCCCATACGGGAAGCGACAGGAAGCCGTCTGGTATGTGCATCTTCTCCAGTCTTACGGTAGCAAAACGGTCAATTTCGTGCGAAGCGCGGCGCCGGGCCAGTTCGCTAGCATGAAGGTTCATGCCGGTCCGCAGCAGCGCCATTCTCCTGGTCGACGCTCCCGACGCACGGGGACAGGTGGCGGAAGTCGCCGGGTTCCTGTACAGGAACGGCGCCAACATCCTTGAGGCCGATCAACACCGCGACGACCTGAGCGGGCGGTTCTTCATGCGCGTGGAGTGGGCGCTGGAGGGCTTCCGGCTGGAGCCCGCCGAGTTCGCATCGGTCTTTGGGCGTGAAGTCGCCGAAAGGTTCCGTATGACATGGCGCGTGGAGTATTCGTCTCGCCCGCTTCGTGTCGCGATCTTCGTCTCCAAGCAGCTCCATTGCCTGACCGATCTGCTTCACCGCCGGCAGACCTGTGAGATACCCGGCGATTTCCGGATGGTCGTGAGCAACCATCCCGATGCCGCCGCTCTGGCGGGGTTCTACGATCTCCCCTTCCACCACATCGCCGTGCCGAAGGGTGACAAGCGCGAGGCGGAGCGCAGGCAATTGGAGCTTCTCGAATCGGAGAGAGTGGATCTGGTGGTTCTCGCCCGCTATATGCAGGTGTTGACGGCGGGGTTCGTCGACCGCTACCCCCGCCGGATCATCAATGTGCATCACTCCTTCCTGCCGGCGTTCAGCGGCGCCAGGCCATACCACGCCGCCTTTGAGCGGGGCGTCAAGCTGATCGGCGCCACGGCGCACTATGTGACTGAGGTGCTCGACGACGGGCCCATCATCGAGCAGGAAGTCCTTCGCGTGACCCACAGGGACCAGTTGGAGGATTTCGTCGAAAAAGGCCGTGACGCTGAGCGGCTCGTGCTGTCGCGCGCCGTCCGATGGCACCTCGAGCACCGCGTGCTCGTCTCCGGCAACAAGACCGTCGTCTTTGGATGATGAGGAGCTTTCATGATTCTAGGCACTGGCATCGACCTCGCTGAGGTTCCCCGCGTCCGGGCGTCCATCGAACGCTACGGCGAGCGTTTTCTCCGCCGGGTCTACACCGAAAAGGAGATCGCCTATGTCGAGCGGAAGGCCAACAAGTATGAGCGCTACGCCGCCCGTTTCGCCGCCAAGGAGGCGGGGATGAAGGCGATCGGGACAGGCTGGCGGAACGGAATCCGCTGGCAGGATTTCGAGGTGGTGAATCTGCCTTCGGGCCGGCCGACGCTTGCCTTCAGCGGGGTGGCCGCCGAATACGCCCGCCGACTCGGCGTTGTCAACGTGCAGCTATCCCTGACCCACACTGCGGACCTTGGGATGGCCTTCGTGATCCTGGAGAGTTAGATCTCCGCCTGGATTCCGCTGTGCATTCTCGAGCGCCTTCGCCTGCTCATAGGTGTAGATCATCCGGTGGATCACGGTGATGTTGCCGAGAACCGCGATCACCCAGAGAACCGGAGCCATGCGGCCGGACAGCGCGCCAATGATCAGCAGCACGACTCGCTCCGGGCGTTCCAGAAATCCGACCTTGCAGGAGGGAATGACGTTCTCCGCCCGCGACCGGGTATAGGAGATCATCACCGACGCGGTCA
>CAYWST010000040.1:0-23175 GCA_964461075.1 uncultured Solibacteraceae bacterium
GAGCTGCAGAACACGCCCGGAGTCATCGTGCGCGATTCGCCGAACTACTGGACCCGCTGCCTGTTGCTGCGCGTCGACAGGCCGCCGTTCACCGACAGGCGGCTGTGGCAGGCGGTCGACCTGGCGGTAGACCGGCAGGACCTGATCGACAAGATCGGAATCCAGGGCCTGCCGCCGCGGCCTGGGGCGCCGGGCGTGCCCGTGTTCAACACCGTGGGCCTCTCGACGTTCTCACAGACGCTGCTCAATCCGGTGGTGGACGGCCACTGGCAGCTCTCCGACAACATGACTTGGGTCCGCGGGCGGCACACGTTCAAGTTCGGCGCTGAGTTCATCCACTGGTTCGTCAACCGGCATGTCCCATCGCGCGCCGGCCTGTTCGGCAACTTCTCCTTCCAGAACCGCTTCAGCGGACAGCCGTATGGCGATTTCCTGCTCGGGTTGCCGACGACCGTGGGCCGGATCGACCCTTGGGCGGCGCAGTACTTCCGCTGGAACGACTTCTCCTTCTACCTGCAGGACGACTGGAAGGTCAACCAGCGATTCACCATCAACTACGGCATCCGGTATGAGTACAATCAGCCGGCCTCGACGCGGGACGGGAATCTGTACAGCTTCGACCAGGCCAGCGGTGCGGCGGTGATCGCGACGGCCGAGGCGCGCAGCCTGGTGAGTCCTTACTATCCGGCCGCTCTGCCGATCAAGACGGCAAGCGAAGTGGGACTCAACGACAGTCTGCGCAAGGCGGATATGAACAACTGGGCGCCTCGCGTGGGCTTCTCGTTCAGACTCGACGAATCGGGCAAGACGATTCTCCGCGGCGGTTCGGGCGTCTACTACGGGCACTTTTCGGTCGGCGCGCTGGGCGGGCAAACCGAGGGGCCGTTCGCGGTTTCGACGACGGCAAACAACGCGGTGACCAACAACGTCCCGCTGTTCACTCTGGCCAACCCGTTTGCGGTGCCGGGCTCGAGCGGAACGCTGAACCTGAACGGAATTTCCCCGAACCTGCGCAACATGTACTCGCTGCAGTACTCGCTGTCTCTGGAGCGGGAGATCACGCGGGACCTCGGCATTCGGCTCTCATACATCGGGACAAAGGGGACGCAACTGCCGTACATGAGGAACATCAACCAGCCGAGGGCGTCTTCCCTGCCCTTCGCCCAATCGCGGCGGCCGTATCCGATCTACAACAACGTGATCTTCGCCGATAACGGCGCCAACTCCACATACCACGGCGCGCAGATCGGCGTGACCAAGCGGATGAGCAAAGGGCTTCAGTTCTCCTCCACCTACGTCCTGGCAAAGTCGCTCAGCGAGGTGGACGACACCAACAACGCCGAGACGAACACCCAGATCGAAGACGCCTATGACCGGCGGCGCGACAAGTCCAACATCTACTCGGTGCCGCGGCATCAGTGGATGAACAACGTCCTATACGACCTTCCCTTCGGCAAGGGCCTGATTCTCGGCGGCTGGCAGTTGAACGCGCTGGTCAACCTCTCCTCGGGTCACTTCCTCAATCCGCTCTTCGCGGGCTCCGATCCGTCGAACACAAACACGTTTGGCGGCAGGCCGGACGCGGTATCGCCCACGCGCTACCCGGAGACGCTGGCGGCCTGGTATGACCGCACGACGTTCGGGGTGCCCACGGGCGGGCGCTTCGGCAACGCGGCGCGCAACTCGATCGAGGGGCCGGGCTATGTGATCTTCAACGGCGGCGTCTCGAAGAACATCAGCCTCGAGCGCGCCGGCCAGATTCAGATCGGCGCGTCGTTCCAGAACATCATCAACCACGTGAACTACGGCCAGCCGAATATGACCGTGAACAACGCCGCCGGCGGTGTGATTACCTCAACGCACATCTTCCCCTCGGCAGGCACGGCTCGAACGGGAATGCTAAGCCTGCGCTGGAAGTTCTAACACGGTTCGGCTCGCGCTTTCCGGAATCGCAGCGATATGAAACGGCCGCTGGTGCAGGGCGGCTGCTTCAACGAGCAGGCTTCGCCGTGGCCGCCCGGCCCGATGTTGAACGCTCAACTACGCTTTGATCCGGGCGCCGCGCCAGCCGGCCTCCCACTGAGCGGTCAGACTTGCGAGGACCTTCGCCTGAGCGGGATGGCCGGCGATGTTCGTGTTCTCCTGCGGGTCGGTCTGATGGTCGTAGAGTTCGACGGCGGCGACCTTCGAGTGGTCGTCGCGGTGAACCCAGCGGGTGAGGCGGTACCGTTCGGTCCGCATGGAGTATCCCATGAGGCGGATGCCGCCGGAAGCGCTGCGGGGGTACTGGCTGAAGGCGGCGGTCTTGATGCGGCCTCGTGCGGGGTCGCGAAGGACGGGGACGAGGCTCGCGCCTTCAAGGTGCGATGGAAGCGAGAGCCCGCAGAGTTCAGCGAGCGTTGGGTAGAGATCGACGAACTCGGCGAGCGCGTCGGCCCTCTTGCCCGCTGTCGGCTTCATGCCGGGCGCTGAGATGATCAGCGGCGCGTTCGTGTCGTTCTCCACATTGCTGTGCTTGCACCAGGCGTCGTGTTCGCCCAGCTTCCAGCCGTGGTCGCCCCAGAGCGCGACGACCGTGTTCTGAGCGAGTCCCGAACGCTCGAGCTCGTCGAGAACGCGGCCCAATTGCGCGTCCATGTAGCTGATCGAGGCGTAGTAGCCGTGCTTGAGGGTGCGCGCAAAGTCGTCGGGGATGCGCCCCGGTGGCACGCCGTGGTAGTTTCGAAGCTCGCCGCCGGGCATCACGGCGTATTCGGGCGCGTCCTTGGGAGGGAATGGATTGGCGGCGAGCTTGATTTCCCTGGGGTCGTAGAGATCCCAATACTTCTTCGGGGCAACGAAGGGCAGGTGCGGCCTGGCGAAGCCGACGCCGAGCCAGAAGGGCTGTCCAGGTTGGCGCGCACGTTCCTTGAGGGCGGCGACGGCGAGATCGGCGACCGCGCCGTCCTGATAAGAGTTGTCCGGCACGTCCGCGCTTTCGTACGCCGGGCCGTTCGTGCGAGCGCGGCCGGCTCCCTTCTTCCTGGCTGCGGCGCCCGCTTCGGCCTTGCGGCGTTCCACGATGGCGCGGTTTTCCGGCAGCGCATACGGCTGGTTTGGCGGGCGGCCGGTGGTCCATGGGGTGGACCAGGAGGCTTCATCGTCGAAGCCGCCGTGGTAGAGCTTTCCGATGCCCTGCGAGAAGTAGCCGTTGAGCTTGAAGTGCTGCGGAAGCGTCACCACATTGGGAAGCGCGACGCGGAAGTGTGTCTCCAGATCCCAGACCTTGGTCGTGTCGGGCCGAGTGCCGGTCATCAGGCTGGAGCGCGAGGGCGAACAGACCGCCTGCTGGCAATAGGCGCGCCGGAACAGCACGCCGGAGCGCGCGAGGCGGTCGAGGTTGGGGCTCTTGACGATGTTGCTGCCGTAAGCGCCGAACTCCGGGCGGAGGTCGTCGACTGCGACCATGAGGACGTTGAGGCGGCGGCCGCCCTGGGCCATCGCGGCGAGAGGCGCGCCGAGGAAGGCGCGGCGGCTGAGGTCTTCCATCACCTGGACAGCCTATCACCTCTTTGCGCGCGCAGATGCCTGCCACGCCGTCAATGCAGCGCTCCCGGACGCACGCCCTCGATGAAACGCATGACGGCACCTTCCGTGATGCCGCACCCTGTGAAGCCCTCGCCATACTCCTCGACTGATCGGATTGCCGTCAAGCGTCCCCAGGCGCCGCCCTCCAAAGCCGCCGCGGCCCGCCTAATGAAGAAGTGGCCAGGGTGGATGCCGCAGATGAGGCAGGGCGCCGGAGCATCCGTGCTTCGGCGGCGTTATACTCGCGTCGTACGGTGGAATCCTGACTGGGAACGGGGGCGGCCGGGATGAAAGTGGATGTTCAGTGTTACTCCGGCTCCAGCGCCAACGAGAAGCCGATCTCGTTTATCGTCGAGGGCCATGAGTATTTCGTCGAAGAAGTGCTGGACCAGTGGAAGGGCCCGGAGGCGCAGTACTTCCGTCTGATGGCGGATGACGGGGGCGTCTATATCCTGAAGCTGCAGGCGAACGGCGAGGAAGACGAATGGAGCCTCGCGGCCTGCCGGCGTCCCTTCAGCGCCGCCTCTGGCGCGTGAGCCGCCTGCATCGTTTATGAGGCAAGCGGCATCACACAGATGTATGACTTCCGACATTTATCCTCGCAACATCTTATTGGATCCGACCCAGGCAGGTGGACTGATATTGAAGAACCGGATCGTGATGGCGCCCATGACTCGGGCGCGGGCGACCAGCGAGCATGTGCCGACGCCGTTGATGGCGGAATATTACGCGCAGCGGGCGTCGGCGGGATTGATCGTCAGCGAGGCGACCTTGGTGGCGCCGCTGAAGGCTCATTGGGGTTCCGTGCCGGGCATATTCACGGCTGAACAGGCGGAGGCCTGGATGCAGGTGACGGAATCGGTCCACGCGGCCGGTGGAAAGATGGTGCTGCAGCTCTGGCATCCGGGGCGTTCGAAAACACCCGACTACACGAAGCAGGAGATTCGCGAGATCACCGGTCAGTTTCGGGACGGCGCCCGGCGCGCTCGGGAAGCCGGATTCGACGGCGTGGAGTTGCACGCAACCAACGGGTATGTGATCGAGCAGTTTCTCCGTGACGGGTCAAACCGGCGCACGGACGAGTATGGCGGTCCGGTGGAGAACCGGGTCCGGTTCGCGCTGGAAGTTCTTGAAGCCGTCTTGCAGGAATGGCCTGCGAATCGGGTGGGGATGAAGGTCTCGCCAGTGGAAGTGAGCAACAAGATCGCCGATTCGGACGCCGCGGGAACCGTGAGCTACCTTGCCCGTCGGTTGAACGAGTATGGCTTGGCCTACCTCCATGCGACGGCCTCGCCAGGGAGTCTGAGGGACGGTTTTCAGGGCGCGCTGATCCTGAACGGCGGCTACACCCGGGAGACAGCGGAGGCGGCCATCGGAGCAGGCCTGGCGGATCTAGTCTCGTTCGGGACGCTCTTCATCTCCAATCCCGATCTGCCGCTTCGATTCAGAACGGGGGCTTCGCTGAATATGCCTGACCGCGCGACCTTCTACGGCGGAGGCGCGGCAGGGTATACCGACTACGCGCCGTTGAATTGACCGGAGTTCTTGCCAGTCCGCGAAAACCGGTCCTGTGAAGTCATGGGCCCGCTCACTCGATCGTGACCAGGCGGCGGCTGCGGGTGGGCTCGATGCCGGGCGCCTCGGCGGTGGCGGTCAATTCGGTCTCGCCGAAAGCGGCGGGGGATGAGAGCGCGAAGTTCCAGGTGTGCGCGCCGAAGGCTGGAATCTCGAAGTTGATTGACTGCGAATCGCCATTGCGATAGGCCAAAGTGAGTTTGCCTTTTCGCGGCACGGGATCGTCGTTGACCATCATGACGCTGTAGACGCGGCTTTCGGCCGGCCGAAGTCTTGGCCGCCAGAAGTTGATGTAGAGGCCAAGCGGCTTGAAGGACTCGCGGACCCATTCCTTGAAGTGCGGTTCGAGTTCCAGCTTTTCGACGTCGCGCCAGTGGTCGCCGGTCTTGACGCCGGGATAGGAACAGGTGAGCCAGGTGAAGTGGAGGACGCCGGCGAAGTTGCGGTGCGCGCGCCAAAACTCCGTGAGGCCGGCCAGATAATAGGCGTAGAGCTTAAAGCGCTGTTCCGGCGTGGCGCCGGCGCCGAGCAGTTTCTCGTACACCTTCTCTGTAAGCAAGGTGGGAGTTCCGTCACGGTTGAGCCAAAGCCAGCCGTATTCATTGACGATTGTGGCGTGGGCCGAGGGGTGGCCTGCGTTTGTGGTCTTGGCGCCGGTCATCTGCTCGAGCTCGGTCATTGCGAAGCTGCCGCCGCTGCGGATTCTCGAGAACAGGTAGGGGTGATCCTCGACGGGGTCGTCGGGGCCGGTCGGAACGGAGTAGCCGTTATCCCACGGCCGGCCGGAAAGATCGAGTTGACGGACCGCGGGGATGACGCGCTCTCGAAGCATATCGGAGTCGGTTTCGTTGGAGGCGTCCCAAATGACCACGGAAGGGTGGTTCCAATGATCGCGCATCCAATCCCTGTATTGGGCGATCAACTCGTCCTCGCGGTAAGGCGGGAAGTAGCCTCTGCCGTTCCAGATAAAGAACTCGTTCTGAATAAGGAGGCCGGCCTCGTCGGCGATATCGAACCAGAAGTCCGGGGCAGGCCCGATACAGAAGCGGAATGAGTTCCAGTGGAACTGTTTCGGCAGGTCGGACAGCAGCCGTTTGACCCATGCGCGGTCCCAGGGGTGGCCTTTGGAGAGCGGGTCCTCGAAAAACCGGTGCAGCGTGATGTTGGAGCCTCGGAGGAAGAAGGGTTTACCGTTGAGGTAAGCGCGCTTGGTAGCCGTGTCGAAACGGAACTCACGGAAGCCGAAGCGAGTCTCCAGCGTATCTTCGCCGGCGGAGGATTTCAGGGTGTAGAGATAAGGGTCTTCGGGGGACCAGAGGCGAGGATTCGGAAGCTTGATCGTCGAGCGCACGGACTTCATCTCTTTGGGCTCCAGGTGCACAGTCGCCGGGGCGCTCACCACGGCTCCGATGGAGTGGCGGACGCTCACTCTGATGGCCGAGTTCCCGCGATTGCGGAGCGTGGTCTCGATGAGAACGGTGGAATCCGCGAGGCGGGACGCAATCTGAACGTGTTCGATGTACGCCGCCGAGGGCAGCGCGATCAGATCGACGTCGTCGTAGATACCGGGGGTCCACTTGTACTTCTCAAAATCGGTTCCTGCCGGCGCCCAGTCCGGCAACACGGCGGGGTGAGCGCCGATGCGAACGACAAGATTGTTCGTCTTTCCCCAGAGCACCGATGACGTGAGATCGAAATAGGAGGCGGAGAAACAGGCGCGTGCATCGCCGAGGTACTTGCCGTTCAAGTAGACGGCATGGCCGAATTGAGCCTTACGGATGCGGAGAAGCAGGCGAGCGGTTTTCAATGGCGCGAGAAACTCGCGTTGATACCAGAGGAAGTTTCGGTCCTGACGTGAAACCCCGGCGTTCTGGAGACGGGCGGATTCCGGGAGCTTCTTCTCACGAATGGAGACCTGGATGTATTCGCGGGAGTCGAATTCGTCGATCCGCGGCAGCGGCGGAGTCGCAGAGTGAGCGAGTCCGGGAACAGGGACGGAATGGGGAAAGTTGGCGGGAAGCTCTTCGAGGACCGAATCGGCTAACCGCCAATTCCCGTTCAACGAGATGACGGTTCTGGCCGCAGTCGCGCAGACGGTGGAGGCCAATAAAAGACAGACGAGTCTCATGCTGCCAATACCCTATCATCTGAGACAGTGGGTATAAACAGCCAGTTCGACGCGGTGATTCTGGGCGCCGGCGCGGCTGGCCTTTTCTGCGCGGCAATCGCCGGACAGAGAGGCAAACGCGTTGCGGTTCTCGAGCATCAGGATCATCCCGGCAGGAAGATCCTGATTTCCGGGGGCGGGCGCTGCAATTTCACAAATCTCAGCGTCTCCGCCGCGAATTTCCTGTCCGGCAACCCGCATTTCGCCAAGTCTGCATTGGCGCGCTACACGCCGTCCGATTTCGTGGCGCTGGTCAGACGGCACGGGATCGCGTTCCATGAGAAGACGCTGGGGCAGTTGTTCTGTGACGGCAGCGCGAAGCAGATCCTGAACATGCTGTTGGCAGAATGCCGGGCAGGCGGAGTGGAACTGAGGCTGGGGGTGAAGATTGGGGCGGTGCGGCGCGATACCGAGTTCGTGGTTGAGACGGGCGGGTCCGAGGTGAAGGCGCGCGCTGTTGTGGTCGCCACTGGAGGACTTTCGATTCCGAAGCTCGGCGCGACGGGCTTTGCCTACGACCTGGCCAGACAATACGGGCTGCAGGTGGTGGCGCCCTACCCTGCCCTGGTCCCGCTGGTGTTCGATGAAACCGACAGAGCGAGGTGGTGCGGCCTCGCCGGCGTGAGTTGCCCGGTCGCGGCGTCCTGTGGAAAGGCGAGATTCTCCGAGAAGCTGCTTTTTACCCACCGTGGGATGTCGGGTCCAGCGGTGTTGCAGGCATCTTCCTACTGGAAGCCGGGTGCAAAGCTGCAAATCGACTGGCTGCCGGACGGCAGCATGCTGACCGGCGCCCCCGAAAGCGCGGCTCGCGACCTGGAATTGAAACTGCCGGCAAGGCTCGCGCGTCAGTTTCTTCAGAACGAAGGGTTCAGCCAGCCCGTGGTGTCCCTTCGCAAGTTGGACGAGCGATTGCACCGCTGGGCAGTGACTCCAGCCGGGACGGAAGGCTTCGAGAAGGCCGAAGTGACGGGAGGAGGGGTCTCGACCACGGAGCTTTCGTCGAGGACGATGGAGGCCACCCGGGCGCCCGGAATGTTCTTTATCGGCGAAGCGGTGGACGTGACCGGCTGGCTGGGCGGCTACAATTTTCAATGGGCGTGGGCTTCGGCGCACGCGGCGGCGAACGCGCTATGAACACTCTTTTCCTGCTGCTGGCACTGTTCGCCCCGCCGATCACCGGCGAGGGCGAAGACAAGAAGCTCAAAATAGAGGCTCAGGTCTGGCTTGACCGCGCGGCGATGAAGGAAGCGACCGGTGTCGACCCCGGGCCTGGCTTCCTCATCGTGAAGGTCAAACTGACTCCGGCGAAGGGGGAGACGATCAGCCTGAACAGCGACGACTTCCTGCTGCGATCGGATAAGGACGGACAGCGGTCACGGCCCCTGGAGCCGACTCAGATCGCGGGCTCAAGCGTCATGGTGATCTCCAGCCGGGCGGGAAGCCAGGGTCAGGTGATGAGCCAGCAGCGGCGCGTCCCGATGGGTCTGCCGGTTCCCACGGGCGGCGACCCCCGCGGCGTCCCCGGGCAAGGGCTGCCGATGCCCAACGAGTCGCCCTCGATCGGTTCGGCGACTTCGGACACGAGCGAGGCGCAGGCCTCCTTTGAAGACAAAAAGGGCGACAAGACTCTGCTCGATCTATTGAAAGAGAAGCAGCTCAAGGACGGTGAAATCAGCGAACCCGTGGAAGGTCTGCTGTACTTCCAGATTGAGGGCAAGCACAAGGTGAAGCATCTCGAACTCGTCTACCGGAAGGCTCCCCCGCGCGTCCACCTCCGCTTCACGGAACCCAAGAAGAAATGACCATTCACGATCTCGACACGCCGGCGATGGTGCTCGACCTCGACCGAGTGGAACACAACATCGCGCGTGTCGCAGAGTACGCGCGCAGGCATGGATTGAATCTGCGTCCGCACGCGAAGACGCACAAAATCCCGGCGCTCGGCAGGCTTCAACTGGCGCACGGGGCCATCGGCTTGACGGTCGCCAAGACGACCGAAGCCGAAGTCATGGCCGAGAGCGGCGTCAAGGATTTGCTCGTGGCGTATCCGGTCATCGGCCGGAAGAAGGTGGAACGGCTCGAACGGCTGCTGGCGAGGACGAAAGTCACCGTCGCGTTGGACAGCGTCGAGGCCGCCGAGGAGCTGCGCGGGACTGGGATTGGCGTTCTGATTGAAGTGGACGTGGGTTTGAGGCGCGTCGGTGTGCAGCCCGGGCTCGAACTCATTGAACTCGTCGAGCAGGTCCGGCGGATCGATGGGGTGCACTATCGTGGAATCGCTTTTTATCCGGGCCATTTGAAGCTGTACGAACCGGAGCCGTTTGATCAGTTGAGGCGCACCGTAGCGGGCGTCGTGGACGAACTCGAGCGCGCCGGCCACAGACCGCAAATCGTCTCCGGCGGATCGACTCCTCTCCTGTTCGAGAGTCACCGCATCGAGGGGCTGACCGAGATCCGTCCGGGGACTTTCATCTTTAATGACAGAAACTGCGTGGCGCAGGGCGTCGCCACGTGGGCAGACTGCGCGGCGGCGGTTCACGTCACGGTCGTCAGCTCCAACGGCGACCGTATGATGATCGACGGGGGGTCGAAGACTTTCTCTTCAGACGGATTGACAGGGGCGAAGGAGGCGACTTTCGGCAGGATTGTGGAGCGGCCTGAGGCGCGCTTCCACAAGATGAACGAGGAGCACGGCTTCGTGGAACTGAAGGATGCAGGCTCCAGATACCGCCCGGGGGCAAGACTCAGCGTCATCCCCAACCACATCTGCGTGGCGATGAACCTGCAGGAACGCGTTTATGGAGTTCGCGGCGGCCACGTCGAAGCCGTCTGGGTCGTGGCCGGCCGCGGAAAACTTCAATAGTCTGGTCTACTTCGCTTCGGCGACGGAAGTCAGGGTGAGGGTGTCGCCGCTCAGGTCGCCCTTCACGGTCACTTTCTTGCCAAGAACCTCTTCCTTCACCATGTCGGTGTTGGCGATCTTAATCACCTTGCCGTCGGTGACGAACACTGGTTTCAGGCCGCCCTTGACGCAACCCTTGACGCAGGCGATCGACTTGGCCGAACCGTCCGAGTGGGCCACGCCGCACTTGGAATCGGAGATGTAACCGGTCCACTCGCCTGCGAATGCGGTGACAGCGGCAAAGGCCGTGAACAGCACGAGCTTCTTCATGAGTTGTGTTTCCCCTTTGCTGGGACTTGTCCCACCATCATTATCAAATGGTAAGGTTTCAGACGCAAGGGGGAGCCTGCATCGAGGAACTTGCCACCCCAGCGACAGAGTCAGCCGCGCCAGTCGAGCACAACCTTGCCGGTATCGCCGGCCAACATGAGCTCGAAGGCCGCTTGGAACTCTGTGTAGTGGAACCGGTGGGTGATGACCGGCGCGATGTCGAGCCCGGACTGGAGCATGACGGTCATCTTGTACCAGGTCTCGTACATCTCGCGGCCGTAGATGCCCTTGATGGTGAGCATGTTGAAGATGACGGCGTTCCAATCGATGGCCATCTCGCCAGGCGGAATGCCGAGCATGGCGATGCGTCCGCCGTGGGCCATGTTGGCGAGCATCTCCTTAAACGCCGATTCGTTGCCGGACATTTCCAGGCCGACATCAAATCCCTCCCGCATCCCGAGTTGCTTCTGAACGTCTCCGAGTCGCTTTTCGCGGACGTCAACCGCAAGGCTGACATTGAACCTCCGGGCCAGATCAAGCCTGTAGGGGTTCACGTCCGTGATGACGACATGGCGCGCCCCGGCATGGCGAACCACGGCGGCGGCCATGATGCCGATGGGGCCGGCGCCGGTGATGAGGACGTCCTCTCCGAGCACGGGAAAGGAAAGCGCCGTGTGGACGGCGTTCCCGAAAGGATCGAAGATGGACGCAACGTCGAGCGGGACGGCGGGATCGTGCTTCCAGACGTTGGTGACAGGGACGGAGATGTACTCTGCGAAGCAGCCAGGGCGATTCACGCCCACACCTTGAGTGCGAGCACAGAGGTGGCGCCGGCCGGCAAGGCAATTCCGGCAAAGCCCGCAGACCACATGGCCTTCGGCGCTCACCACGTCGCCGGTGTGGATGTCGGCGACGTTCGAACCCGTCTCGACGACCTCGCCGACGAATTCGTGGCCGACCACCATGGGGACGGGGATGGTCTTGCGGGCCCAATCGTCCCACTTGTAGATGTGGAGGTCCGTGCCGCAGATGGAGGCGCGGTTGACGCGGATGAGAACGTCGTTGATCCCGATGGCTGGAGCCGGGACGTCCTCGAGCCAGAGACCGGGTTCGCTTTTCGCTTTGACGAGTGCTTTCACGGAAATGTCGCTCTGATGTGATTGTAAGTTCTTATGATGGAGGTCATGAGCTGGGCTGTCCGAGCGAGGCGGCGGATCAAAAAGGCGAAACGCATTGCGAGGGAGACGCGCATGTTTGCGCGGGCGATGGCCTCTGCCACTCATCCGATTCTGGCTCAGATCGTGCCCATCCGAAAGTGCAACCTGTCTTGTGCGTACTGCAACGAGTACGACAAGACCTCCGAGCCGGTGCCTCTTGCTGAAATGCTCGCGCGAATCGACGACCTCGCCCGCCTCGGCACGGGGATCATCACAATCAGCGGCGGCGAGCCGATGCTGCATCCTGAACTGGACGCGATCATCGCAAGGATTCGGGAGCGAAGAGCCATCGCGACCCTCATCACCAACGGCTATTTTCTGACGCCAGACCGGATTCGTACGCTGAACCGGACCGGGCTCGATTACCTGCAGATCAGCATCGACAACGTGCAGCCTGACGATGTTTCGGTGAAGAGCTTAAAGGTTCTCGACCGGAAACTTGAATGGCTCGCGGCCCACGCAGAGTTCGATGTCACCATCAACTCCGTTCTCGGCAGCGGCGTGAGGCGAAGCGAGGACGCCTACGAAATCGCAGTGAGGGCCAGGGCGCTCGGGTTCACGTCAACCGTCGGCGTCATCCACGATCATGGCGGACAGCTTGTCGCGCTGAACGAAACGCAGCGGGACGTGCATGCGCGAATCCTGAAACTGGGGACGGGGATGTTCTCGTTCGCGCACTTCGACCGGTTTCAGGAGAACATCGTGCGGGCGATGCCCAACGACTGGCATTGCCGCGCCGGGGGCCGCTTTCTGTATGTCTGCGAGGACGGCCTTGTACACTACTGCTCGCAACAGCGGGGCCGGCCGGGGGTGCCGCTCCGAGAGTACACGATCGAGCATCTGAAAGCGGAAGCCGCAAAGAAGAAGGGGTGCGCGCCGTTCTGCACAATATCCTGCGTTCATCAGGTCGCCATGCTCGATTCGTTCCGCGAGCAGCCGAGGGAAGCGCTGCAGGGCATCATCCGCCGCCGGAAACAGCGGGATCCCGGCTTCGAGCCGCCGCCGCTCGTGCGGGCGCTCTCCTACGTTTTCCTGGAGTCGCCCCTCAGCGGGCTTGCGAGAAACGCCGCCAGAAGACTGATGGTCAGTGCGGAAGCAGCGGAACGCCGCAATGGAGATTGACGACCATCGTGTGGTTGTTCTCCCAAACGGGTCCGTTGCGCTTGCGGATGATCTGGTGCATGTAGCCCGCGTCGAACGCCCAAAGCTTGTTGAAGCGGTGGCCGGCGCCGAAATAGGCCCGGTTCTGGTCAAACCAGTAGGCCGATGTTCCTGGGCCGTAATTCACCCAGAACTCGTTGTACGCCGTTGCATACCAGCCCTTCTGCAGGGCGGAGGACTTCCCGAGGGGGAAGGAGTCGCGGATCATCCAGCGGAAACGATTCTCATAGTTCCAGTGCTTGACGCCGATCCCTCCTGAGGCAGCGAGCCTGAGCTGGCCGAGGTAGCGCTGCTCAACGCGAAAGCGATTGAGCATCGCGTTTCGATTCCAGCGTTTCGTCCATTGGACATCCTCCCAGATGCGGTGCTCGGGGAAGGGATACGCCGCCGGCGCTTCTCCGTACGGGTAGGAGCGGATGTAGCCATAGCCGGCCACGACGCGGATGCTGTCGTTCAGGTTGTACGTAACGCCGTAACGCATGAGGAGCTGCTGCCAGGTCTCTCCCCAACCGGAACGCCGGAACTGGACTTCACTGTGCGCGCCGAACCTGCCGGCGATGTGATGATGGCCGAACCAGTTGTACCAGGAATTGTGGTTGTAGACGGTTCGGGAGGAGCTTGTCTGGCCGAAGGAAGGCCCGGCAAGGAGGAGGATGGATAGATAGACAATGCGCAATTGCTATAGATTAGCTTGATTCGCGGAAACCGGCAGGCCGATGGCTGCGGCGGGCTCCTCAAGCCCGCAGCGGGAACCCGCCTAAAAATAGAACTTGATCGCGAACTGAACAATGCGCGGAGCGATTGTGTTGGCGTTCAGGCGGCCGAGCGCGAGGTTGAGGGCCCGGGCCGTGCAGGCCGGGCTGAGAGGTTGAGTCCGGTTGGACGCGCTAAGTTCGGCGGCGTTGGCCGGACAGCCCGTGGTTCCGCCGGGGCCTGGCAGGTTGGCGATGGCCGCGTCCACGGGCGTGCCCTGGCTCTTGGCGATGATGGCGTCCCATACGCCGGCAGAACGGAGAGCTGCGTAGCGATTCTGAACGCCCGGCACCGGTGTGAAGTTAGGGGAAGTCCCGGTGAGAAGCGGATGCTGCGCGGCGCCGCTGAGCAGATTCGAGAGGTTCGGATTCGGCGTGTACTGCTTCATGTTCAGGACGTTGAAGATCTCGCCGCGAAGCTCGAAGTAGCGCCGCTTGTTCTCCCCCAGACTGATGCGCTTGAAGACGCTGAAGTCGAAAGTCCGGACCCAGGGATTATAGAGATCCAGGTTTCGCGGGGCGTTGCCGCGCATTCCCGGCTCAGGGAAAGCGAAGGCGCGTGGGTTGACGAACGGCACGCCAGTCCAGGCGTTCTCGCGCGTCCAATCGGGATTCCTGAGCGGGACACCCTGGATCATGTCGGGGCGCAGGGAACCTCCTGGAGTGCCCAAGTCGAACGAGTTGCTCAATCCCAGCGGGACGGAGGCCGGGAATCCGTTTCTCATCCGCGCCAGTCCGTTGATGTTCCACCCCCCGATGAGGTAGTCCTTCCAACCTCCGCCATTGAAGAACTTCCGGCCCTTGCCGAAGGGCACGTCCCAAAGGGCGATGAAGTTGAAGATGTTCGGGGTGTTGGTAGAAGAGATGGAGCGGTCCTGACGCGTGTCGTAGGGGTTCTGGCTCCGGATAATCGGGAAATCGAGCGCCGAATTGTTGAACGAGTTATTCGGGATGGGGAAGCTGATGCCGCCGGAGGAGTCATCGATGCCTTTTGAGTACGTGTAGTTGAACCGGAACTGCAGACCGCGCGAGAAGCGGCGCTCAGCCTCGATGACAAGCGCGTGGTAGGTGGAACTCGTGTTCGTGTTGGCGATCGTGAAGAGCGCGCTCGAGAATCGTCCGGCGAAGCCCGGGTAAGGGATGTTGCCGGTGAACTGATCGACGCGATTCAGGTTCTGCGGCGGGCCGAAGAGGTTGTGGCCGCGGGAGCCCTGGTAGCCGACGCGGACCACGGTGGACTCCATGACGGCGTATTCGGTCTGAAGCGAGTAGTTGTGAATGGTCGGCATCTTGAAGCCCGCATTGCCGATCACGCCGGTTGATTGATAGAGGACGTTCGGGCGAACGCGTCCGGTCTGGTCCGCCCCGGCAGCATCGCTCGGACGAATGACGCCGCTGGCGGGGATCTGGAAGAGCGTATTGTCCGAGGCGAGCACCGGATTGTTGAAGCCGAACTGCATGGGCAGGGCCGGTTCGCTGCAGCGCGCCAATCCGCAACTGGGAATGTTGGTGGGCGAGTTGATGTCGTTGGCGCCAAGCACGTAGCTGATCTGGCGGAAGCCGGTGGCCGTCTGGGCGCCGAGGTTGGGGATCGGCTCGCGATCGTTGCCCATCAGCGTGCCGTGAGTCATCCCGTATCCGCCGCGGACGACGAACTTGCGGCTGCCGTTCCAGTCGAAGCCCGGCGTCCAGGCGAAGCCGAAGCGCGGCTCGATGACGTCCTTGATTGCGGGGTTAATGTAGCGGGACCGTCCATCGACGCCGGCATACTCAAAGACGGGCGCCGGCAGCGGGACGCCATTGCGAACCACAAACGGATTCGGCTCCAGACGGTTCAGGTTCGACTGCCCCTGGCGGTTGAACTTCTCCCACCGAGGCGACTGGTATTGATAGCGCAGTCCGATGTTGAGCGTGAGGTCGCGGGAAACGCGCCAATCGTTCTGGACGTAGCCGCCGAGGTTGAGCCACCGGTAGTAATAGGGGACCGAGAGGTTTTCCGTCTGCACCTGAACGCCTTCGGGGACGCCCAACAGGAAGCTGGCGAACTTCTCACCCCCGAAGACCTGCGAGGCGCAATCCGGGTTGGTCCCGCCCAGCGGGTTGGTGGCGCAATTCTGCTCGGCGGTGGTGTTGCGATTCCAGAAGAACCTTCCGCCCGCGAGCGAGCCGACACCAAGGTTGGACTGATTGAGCTGCAGGTGCGCTCCGGAGAAGCCGAATTTCCAGGTCATTGCGCCGCGAACCCAGGAGAAATCGTTGGTAATCGAGTAGGTATGTTCCTTGTTGAAGCCGACATCTTGCGGAGAATTGAAGCCGAGCGTGGCCATGCCGACGCCGCTTGACTGCCCGCTGACGCCGATTGGTGCGGAGGCGTCGTAGAACCTCGGCATCCCGTATCCAAGCAAGTTCACCTGTCCGGCGCCGGCGCCGCCGGTGTTGAGGTACTCGGACGTGTAGTCCTTGTTGAGGAGCGGTTCGGGGAAGTTGCGTCCGAAACTGCCGTAGACGTAGTTGGCGCGAAACTCGTTGGCCATGTTCGGACGGGGGGAGGAGGTGAGGGTCAACAGGATCTGCCTGGAGGTGTTGGCGTCGCTGATGAGTCCGTGCTGAATGCGGTCGCGTTCCTGACGGTTGCCGAAGCTGGGCTGTTCGGTCCAGCGTCCGCTCAGGCGGTGAATCATCGAGAGGTTGTGATCGATCTTGACGGTGTAGCGGTCGTCGGTGTATTCGGTCCGGCGGAAATAGGAATAGTTTGCGCCAAGCAGGTCAGCGACAAGATTGGGATCGAGGATGTTCGGCTGCGGATAGAGTTCGCGCGCGATACGCTGGGCGGCCGGGTTGACGAGGCTCCGGCCGGTTTCGTCCACCAGCACTCGACCGCGGCGGGCGGGATCGGGGTCATTGGGATTGAACAGCGGAAAGCCGCGGTATTGATAGGTGTAGTTGGTGGCGCTGGCGGGCAGCGCAGGATTGAAGTTGGGGTTCGGACGAAGCGCCAGCGCTCCATCGGCACGCCGGATGAACTGGTTGTAGAGCAGGGCCCAGGGCTCGGAGCGCACCGCACCGTTCGGGCTCCTGAAATAGACCAAAGACTGAGAAAAATCGCCGTTCAGCTCCCGTTCGGAGGGCACGCGGATGTTGGAGGGGCCGCCCGGGTTGGAGGCCAACTGGCGAGTCGGCTCGTAACTGAACATGAAGAAGGTCTTGTCTCTCCCTTTGTAGACCTTCGGGATGTCGACCGGGCCCGTGAGGACCGCACCGAACTGGTGGCGGCGCAGCGGGGGCCGGTTGTCAAAGTTGGTCACCGCGGTGCGCTGGGTATCGAAAGGATTGGCGGTGAAAGCGCGCTGGCGGTGGAACCAATAGAGAGTGCCGTGGAAATCGTTCGAGCCGGACTTAGTGGTCTGTTGCACGATCGCGCCCCCGGCCTGGGCGTATTGGGCCGAAAAGTTGGCCTGTTGAACGCTGAACTCCTGAATGGTATCGGGAGAAAACGAGATCGACATGCGGGCGAGAGCGATCGAGGTGACGTTGGCCCCGTCCGCCTGGAACTGCGTCGAGCCGACGCGGCCTCCATTGATGGCGAGTTCGCGGCCGGGGACCGGCTCGTTGGTGGTGAGTTCGCTGATCTCGGTGCCTGGGGAGCCGGAGACGCCCGGCAGCGTCATGGCCAGTTCAAGCGTGTTCCGGCCGTTCAAGGGGAGCTCGTTGATGGTCCGCTGGTCGACGGTTTGCTGAACTGTTCCGGAGTAGGTTTGCAGCAGCGGCGCCTCGCCGGTCACGGTGACCTGTTCGGTGACGCTGCCAGGCTGGAGAACAGCGTTGACCGTGCTGATTTGAGCGGTATCGACTTTGACAGGGCTGATGGTGGTGGTCTGGAAGCCGGCGACCGAGACTTTCACCTCGTAGTCGACCGGCGGCAGGGTCGCGGCGACGTAGAAACCTTCCTGGTTGGTGGAAAGCTTGATGACGGCGTTGGTGCCGAGGTTTTTGATCTCGACGGAAGCGTTCGGGACAGAAGCGCCGCTCTGGTCAGTCACCTGACCGCGGATGGAACCAAAGTTCGACTGCGCCCACGAGCAGGCGGCAAACAGCCAGAAGGCAGTGATGAAACGATTCATTGCGAGACCCCTATGGGAATTCTTACCCAAGATTTGGTTCGGATGCAAGGCCGAAACCGGTTTAGTGGCCGACTTCGTCCGCTTCGCCTGTTGGCCGTCCCCGCCAATAGTTGGCCAGCGCGGAACCGGTGATATTCATCCACTTGCCGAAGACAATGGGCGCGAGGGCGGCCGTTGGGCTGTTCAACGCCTGCAGAGCAAGGCCCATGCCGAGGCCGCCGTTCTTGAGTCCGACTTCGATGGAGATGGTTCGGCTGTCGCGTTCTGAAAGGCCGAATGCGCGGCCGCCCCAATATCCGGCGATGTAGCCCAGAAGATTGTGGACGGCCGAGGCCGCGACAAGGATCAGGCCGACGCGGAGCAGTTCGTCGCGGTTGAGCGCGACGACGATCGTGACGTACAGGAGGATCGAAATCATGGAGAGCCTGGGCAGAATGACGTCCATCCAATTCGCCGGCCCGCCGGCTGCGGCAACGATAACCTTGGCGATGGAAGCGGAGCCCAGGAGCGCGAACCCGAGAACCAGGCCTGGCTTCAGAACGGCGTACTCACCCCGAAGCGGCAGGAAGGCCGCCGCGGCGGATACCGCCAGATTGAGCAGGCCCAGCGAGACGCCAAGAGCCGGTCTGCGAAGCCATGCGGCTTTCCCATAGAGAATCTTGTTGCAGACCAGCCCGGCGGCAATGGGCACGATGATGAGATTGAAGCTCGATGCGACCATTCTGAGAACAGGGATCCGGATCAGTGCGCCGGCGAGAGCTTGCATGAGCGCCGGCGTCACGATGGGCGTGAGGAGCGTAGCCAGCGTGGTTGCGGCGACGCTGAGCGCCACATTTCCACGCGCAAGGAATGTCATGACATTGGACGCTGCGCCGCCGGGGCAGCAACCAATCAGAATTACTCCCGCGGCAATGTCCGGAGAGAACGAGAACGCCCGAGCGACCGCAACGCCCGCCAGCGGCATGGCTGTGAAGACAAGAAGCGTGGCGGCGATCAGACCCCGCGGCCGCCGGAGTTCGCTGGAAAAATCGGAGACGCTGAGCTTGGTCCCCATGCCGAACATGATCAACTGCAACATGGGAATGACCAGGACTTCGGTGTTGAAGCCCCAATTGGTGAACAGCCGCGGGTAGTACATCGCGGCGGCCAGAAACGCAAATACCCAGAACGTAAAGGAACTGCCGGAAAACCGCTTGTCCACCTGTCCATAGAACGCTCCGGCGGCGAGCCCGCAAAGCAGGGGGAGTCCGGCTTCTCCGAGTCTGCCCGACGCACCCAGGGAGACGGCCGCGGCGGCGGCCACGGCGCAGATTCCGAGTAGAAGAAACCGGATTGTCCGAAGTAAGGACGGCTGCACTTCGATAGACTCCAATTCTAGTGGAGGACCGCGCCGGCCAAGGCGCCTCCGGAGGTGACGATGAATCGCCGGGAATTCCTTTTGAGTGCGGCGGGCGCCGGGTTGCAAGGGGCGGAGAGGCCGAACTTCGTCGTCATCTACACCGACGATCAGGGCTACGGCGATGCCGGTTGCTATGGCGGCTCCGACATGAAGACGCCGAATATCGACCATCTGGCCGCCGGCGGCGCGCGCTTCACGGACTGGCATGCGAATTCGCCGGTCTGCTCGCCTTCGCGGGCGAGCCTGATGACGGGCAAGTATCCGCATAACGCCTACGTTCCCCAAATTCTGTTCTCACGGCCCGACTTCAACGTGCCAGGGCTCCGTCCGGGCGAGCGGACGCTGCCGGGCGAATTGAGAAGACTCGGCTACAAGACGGCCGCCTTCGGGAAATGGCACCTCGGCTCCGCTCCGGATGCCAGGCCGATGGCTCAGGGATTCGACGAGTGGTTCGGATTCTACTCCGGATGGACCGACTACTACTCGCACCGCTACTATACTCTCGGCGGAGTGCCGGTGTTTCACGATCTGTGGCGGAACGGGAAGGAAGAGTTTCGCGACTCCTAGTACCAGACGGAATTGCTGGCGCGGGAGGCGGCGGGCTTTATCGGGCGGCAGAAGCCTGGCGAGCCGTTTATGGCGTACGTCGATTTCGGCGCGCCGCATTATCCGATGATGGCGCCCGAAAAGTACCTGTCCCGGTTCCCGGCCTCGATGGATCGGGGCCGGCGGATGCACTGCGCGATGGTGGCGGCCGTGGATGACGCCGTCGGCGTGATCCGGAGCGCACTGGTGAAGGCGGGACTCAGCAACACGGTCATCTTCTACCAAAGCGACAACGGGGCGACCCGGGAAGAACGTTCCGATCATGCCGGACGGCCGTATCGCGGCGGCAGCAACGCGCCTTGGAAGGGTTACAAGGGCAGCCTTTGGGAGGGCGGTCATCGGGTGCCTGGAATCATCAACTGGCCGGGAAAGATCAAGCCTGGCCTGACCCCTGACGGAATCGGAATGACCATGGACATCATGCCGACCTTCCTGAAGTGGGCGGGCGGAAACGCTCCGGCGGGAGTCGACGGACGAGACCTGTCCGATTGGGTATTGACGGGCGGCAAGAGCCCACACGAAACCGTTTTCTGGGAATATGAGGGCCTTGCAGCGGCGAGGCGCGGGAGATGGAAGCTCATCGAAAACTGGAGAGAAGGACTCGGAACACCAACAGAACAGGGCCTTTGGCTGGTTGACCTGCAGGACGATCCCGGGGAGAGCCGGAACCTGGCGGCCGCAAGGCCGGACCTCGCAAGAGATCTTAAGAAGGCGCTAGACGAATGGAAGGCTTCGCTGCCGCCTGAGACGTTGAAGCAGACAGGAAGGCCGGGCAAGTGATTTCGCTCGACCGGTTCTCGAACCGTTTTCGGGGCGGCGCGCGTCAGTCAAGTATAATGTCAAGGTAGGGGCGGAATTCTTCCGTATGACCAAGAGTTTCAAGTACGCCGTTGTGACCGTGTCCACCGTGCTGGTGGCGCTGCTGTTGGTTGGCGCGGTCCTCGGCCAATCGAACCCTCAGGCGGGGTCAGATCCATACCGCCATCTCAATGTCTTCACAGAGGTCTTCGCGAAGATCAAGGCGGACTACGTCGAAGAGCCGGACATGAAAAGTGTCACTCTTGGCGCAATCAATGGCTTGCTGGTGAGCGTCGATCCTTTTTCGAGCTACCTGAACGCGGAACAGTACAAGCAGTATCAGAAGACGGTCGCCGACCCGAAAGCTGGAGTTGGACTTCTGCTGAGCAGGAAGTACGGTTACGAGATCGGCATCGTCGACGCCATTCCGGGATCGCCGGCAGACAAGGCGGGGCTTTCGACAGGCGACATTATCGAGGCGATCAACGGGATTTCGACGCGGGACATGCCGCTGGCATACGCGGACGTGCTGCTGCACGGCGAGCCGGGGTCGACGGTTGAACTGACCATCCTGCGGCTGAGAAAGCCGGAGCCGGCGAAGGTGAGCCTGACGCGCGCGGTGGTGACTCCGCCCGCCGTCCAATCGAAGATGGTGGACAAAGAAGACGGCTATATCGCCGTGAACGATCTGTCGAAGGGCAAGGCCGCCAAGGTGCGGGAAGCGATTCTCAATCTTGAGAAACAGGGCGCGAAGAGACTCGTCCTGGATCTGCGCCACTCGGCGGTTTCGGACCCGGAAGAGGGCGTCGCGCTGGCCAATCTCTTCGTCGAGAAGGGAATGCTCGCTTCGCTCAGCGGACAGAAATTCGCCAAACAGGTTTTCGAGGCTGACGCCGGCAAGACGGCCTGGAAGGGGCCTCTGGTCGTTCTGACCAATCGCGGAACCGCGGGGGCGGCGGAGATCGCGGCGGCGGCGATTTTGGATAACAAGCGGGCCTCCGTGGTCGGCGAAAGAACGTACGGAAACGCCGCGCTGCGCAAGGCCGTAACGACTGAGGACGGGGGCGCAGTGCTGCTGGCGGTGGCCAAGTATTACTCGCCTTCCGGCAAAGCCATTCAGGATACAAGCGTGACGCCCAGCGTTGCGGTGGTGGACGCGGACAATCCCGGGATATCCGATGAGGAAGACGCTCCTCAAACACCGGCCGCTGTGGACAAACCGGCTCCGAAGAGCGAGGATGCGATCCTGAAGAAGGGCCTCGAGGTTTTGCATTCGGGCGTTGTAGCGGCTCAAAACCAGCCGGTGGCGAGCCCGGCCGCCGGCGTCCAAATGGGTCCGCTCGGCGTCCCACGCCGCCAATAACTACACCATGGATCGGGAAGTTTGAACTATGCCTCTGTACGAGTACAAGTGCGACCGCTGCAACGAGGTGTTCGAAGTGATGCAGAAGTTCTCCGATGAACCCTTGTCGGTGCACGAGAACTGCGGCGGCACGCTCGAGAAACTGCTTTCCAGCCCTGCAATCCAGTTCAAGGGCTCCGGTTGGTACGTCACCGACTACGCCAGCAAGAGCGGATCGGCTACGAAGGCGAACGGCGACTCTTCGAGCGCTAAGACGGAATCGAAGAGCGAAGCCGCCAAGCCGGCTGAGTCGAAGCCCGCGGATTCGAAGAGTTCCGATAAGTAGCCTCGTCGTTCGACTGCCTCAACGCTCCGTTCTGTGCTAGCCTGACCAGATTGGCAGGAATGATGAGGGCTACACGCGGATGCTGAGCAAAGTCGAAACGATCGAAGGGGGCGTCACAGTCGCCTATCTGTCCGGACGGTTGAACGTGGGGAGCAATCTTATGTTCCTCGAGGGCGACCTGAAGAAACTCGTCGAGGGCGGCACGAAGAAGATGGTGGTCGACATGTCGGGGGTGGATTATGTCGACAGCGCGGGACTCGGAGTGCTGGTGGGTATCGCCGGCATTTTGCGGACGGCGGGCGGCGAAATGAAAGCCGCAGCCTTACAACAACGGGTTGCGGACGTCTTTCAGATTACGCGGTTGACCAAGGTGATCGACGTGCAGCCGGATGTGGCGGCCGCGGCGAAGAGCTTCGCCGCCTGACTCCGGCGCCCGCTAGAGTTTCGTGGCGATCTTCTTCGCGGCCTCGACCAGCTTGTCGGCCATTTGCGTGGAGTCGGAACCTTCCCCGTAGACCTCAACTCCGGCCATCGTGTTTCCTTTGAGAAACATGATCTGGTAGCCGGAGTTTCCTTTCTTGATGCGTGCCTTGTCTCCGATTCCAGATAGGGGCTTCGAGTCCTCTCGAGCGAAAGCCTCGAATCCCATTTCCAGAGCCTTGTGGTTCGAGAGCGTAGAAGGCTGAGCGACGGTGAGAGTCATGGCTCCCTGTTTCTTAGTGCACCCGCCGTTCTCGATCGCCTGAACGAGCTTTGCGCCTGCTCCGATGACTGCGGCGTCGTCGTTTGGCGTCAGGAACTTACACGTGGCGCTCGACTTGTATTGAGCCTGCGAGGCGAGAGCCACCGAGAGAAAGCCCAGGGCAATGCGAATCGTTTGATAAAGATAGCATAGGACGAGCATATTCTCATCGAAGAATGAGCCTGAAGACTAGGAGTTGAGTATCCGCTG
>CAYWST010000041.1:0-22996 GCA_964461075.1 uncultured Solibacteraceae bacterium
GGGGGAACTGGCAGTAGGCGCGTTCGAAGCGAACGGAGCGCGCGGCGAGGCGGTCGATGTTCGGCGTCTTCACGGCCGGGTGGCCGTAGCAGCCGAGAGCGTTGTTCATGTCGTCGGCGGCGAGGAAGAGCACGTTGAGCGGCGGCCGGCGCTGGGCCAGCAGCGTTGCGGCCATGAAGGTGCGGCGGGTGAGCATGGCTCTTATTGCAGCACACCGTGATTCAGACGAAGGGGTTGATCACGCGGACCGGGCCGTAGTTCTGCCTATTGTTCAGATCTTCGGAGTAAACGGTCTTTGCACCGAGCGTCTCAGCGGCCGCAAGGATGGCCGCGTCCCAGTAGGAGATCCCGAATCTCTCCGATTTCTCGATGGCGATTCGCACCAGTTGGTGATCCACGGGTTGGCAGGGAAATGCGATCCACTGCTCGATCCACTCCAATGCCTTCTCTGCTGACAGCGGCTGCGAAGCTTTCCTGACCACCGTGACGAAGAACTCCTGCAGGACCTGCGCGGAAGTGCCGAAATCCTCGGATTCAACGAGAGCGAGCGCGCGTCTGCGCTTCGGGTCGTCTTTGCCCGTTCCCACTGCCGCGTAAACGAGCACACTGGTGTCGAAGAAGACCTTAGCGTTCATGCAGTTCTTCCCGGCGCCAGGTCTTTCTGCCAAGCCGTCCCTTGGTCTGGTTGCTCAGTTGCCGGAGGCGGGCGCGGGCCTGTTTCGCACGGTCTTCGTGCGCGGCGAGATGAGCCAGGTATTCACGAACGAGTGCATTGACGCTGGTATTCCGTTCGGCAGCGTGCCGCCTGACGGCGGCCAGCACATCCTCATCGACTGTTAGCGTGATGTTCTTCATGAACACAGTATATGTGGAACTGTGTCCGCCACCGCACCCGGAAGCCGCTCGTTCAAGGGCCGCTGACCCGCACAAACGGTGGAGTCCGCGAAGCGCCGAATGAAAAGGCCTGTGCGGCCTAAAAGACGACCACCCATCCGGGGTTGTTCGCCTGCTCCCTGGTGTATGAGACGCCGTGCACCTTGAGGCCCTTATCGTTCAGCAGCGTGATGATGCCGCCCTTGTTCGAAAGCGCCACCGGCTGCTTGATATCGACGCGGATCACGGCGCCGGCGGCCAGTGTTCCGGCCAAAGGCATCTTGGCTTTCTGCTTGTCGGCAAGCTGCCAGCCGTTGAGGGAGAGATCGCGGTCGCTCGGATTGAGCAGGTAGACCCATTCACGCTCGGGCGACTCCTTGGTGTTGACCATGGCGGCGACGATGCGGACGAGCCCGTCGGGAAGGTTCTCGGTGGGTTGCGGCACGATGGGGTCGGGATTGACGGGCTGGCCAGGCGAAGGTGTGGTGAGTGTGTGGCCGGTGGAGTCGTCGGTGTGCCAGGACTGGGATTGGAACTTCAGGAAGAGCGCCGTCCACTGACTGGAGGAAGGGAAGTGGAATAGGATGCCGCCGTCCTGCCAGACGCCGTCGTCTTTGACGAATGTGCCGACGTTGCCCTGGTTCATGTGGATGTCGTGGATGCCGTTGCCGGGGACGAAACCGAAGTAGTTGTCCGATTTCGATTCCGGTCCCCAACGTTCGCCGAAGGCGTAGACGATGGCGGCGGGGTCCGCCATGGCTCGCTGCACGACCTGATCGACCTTTTCGTTGAGGTCATTGTCGGGCCCCGGAACGTTGAAGGGTAACGGCGTCATCAGGGCGGGATTGAAGAGATTGCCGCGGATGAAGTCGAGCGCGCCGCTGGTGGAATTGCGGGCCAACGGAGAGAATCCGCTGGGCAGCGGCTCGACGGTGGCGGTGACTGGGTGAACGAAGTGGGACTTGATGTGGTACATCAGTTCGGAAGGCGCGAGCCTGGATTTGACGTTGACGGCGATGCGGTAGTTGGTCCCGGCCTCATCGACGATGTGGATCTGATAGTGAGGGGAGTTGCCCGAGCCCAGTCGCCGGGCGATAGGACGTCCCTTGAGGACGCCGTAATTCTTGAGCGGCATGAAAGCCTCCGTGGAGTTGCCAGCTTCTCAATAATGGCGGGTCTGGTCCTGGCGTTGCACTTGGACTCCGATTCGGGCAGGTCATTCGCCCCGTTGCCCAATGTGCTCTAGTCCGATAGACTACCAGTACAATGTCTAAGCTCAAAGACCTCGATCGTCCATTGGGATTCAATACGCGGGCGCTGCATGCCGGGTACGATCCGGATCCGACGACACATGCGCGCGCGGTCCCGATCTACCAGACCACCTCCTACACGTTCAACGACTCCGAGCATGCCGCGAACCTCTTTGCGCTCAAGGAGTTTGGCAACATCTACACACGGATCATGAATCCGACGACCGATGTGCTCGAGCAGCGCGTTGCTGCCTTGGAGGGCGCGGCTGCGGCGCTGGCGGTGAGTTCCGGCCAAGCGGCGCAATTCCTGACCGCGAGCAGCCTGATGCAGAACGGCGACCACGCGGTGGTCTCAGCGACACTGTACGGCGGGACCTACACGCAGTTCGACGTCAGCTTCCGGCGGCTGGGCTTCGACGTGACGTTTGTCGAGCCGGACGATCCGCAGAATTTCAGGAAGGCGCTGAAGAAGAACACCAAGCTCATCTATGGGGAGACGATCTCGAATCCCCGCGGCAACATTCTTGACATGGAGGCGGTGGGGAAGATCGCGGCTGAGGCGCACGTTCCGTTCGTGATCGACAACACGTTCGCCACTCCGTACCTGTGCCGGCCGATCGAGCACGGCGCCAACATCGTCGTTCACTCGTTGACCAAGTTCATGGGCGGGCACGGCACGTCGATCGGCGGCATCATCGTGGACGGCGGGAAATTCGACTGGTCGAAGGGAGACTTTCCCCTTCTCAATCAACCATCGCCGGCCTATCACGGCATGAACATCGCCGAGGCTTTCGGGCCCATCGCGTTTATTTTGCGGGCGCGAGTCGAGGGGCTGCGCGACATGGGCCCGGCTCTCTCTCCGTTCAACAGCTTTCTGTTCCTGCAGGGCATTGAGACGCTTGGTATGCGGATGGACCGGCATGTGGCGAACGCGATGGCGATCGCCGAGTATCTGGAACAGCACGAACTGGTGACCTGGGTAAAGTACCCGGGGCTGAAGTCGAGCCCTTACCACTCGCTTGCCGTGAAGTACATGCCCAAGGGGCCAGGAGCCGTTTTCAGCTTTGGATTGAAAGGCGGCTATGACGCCGGAATCAAGTTCATCAACGCACTGCGTGTGTTCTCGCACCTCGCAAACGTGGGCGACGCGAGGTCGCTCGTGATCCATCCCGCATCGACGACGCATCAGCAGCTCAGCGCGGAGCAGCAGGCGGCCGCCGGGGTTACGCCCGAGATGGTCCGTCTATCCGCCGGGCTCGAAGACATCGAGGATCTGCTCTGGGATCTCGGGCAGGCCCTGGAAGCGACGCGGTAGCGGCTATTCGAGACCGAGCGGTTTGGGGGGCGGCGCGTTCGGGTCGTCCTCCTTCGCCTTCTTCAGCAGTTCGTCGAACTTGCGGTTCAGCACATCCTGCTGGCTCTTCATCGACTCGAAGGATTTGCGGAAAGCGTCTTCGCGCGCCTGCTCCTGCGCCTTGAGCCGTTGCACGCCCGTCGAGATGTCGTCGAGCGTCTTCGGGCGCGGCTTCTCGGTGTGGCTGAGAATCGCTTTGACTTCGGGGTCGATTTTCAAGGTCGCGCCGCAGCAGGGGCACTCGACTTCAAAGGCGGCAGTCTTCGGCATGTTGGTCCTTTATACACTCTCATCATGCCCGAATTGAATCTGGACGGCTACACGGAACTGCCCGCGGGGAAGATCGCGGCGGTGGTGACCTACCTGGAAATGACGTCGCCTCCGTCACGGCCCGCGGGCGATGCGCCCGCCGGTTTCAGTCTGGAACGGCAACAAAAGCCCGACGTTGAGGAATACCGGAAGGTCTTCAGGGCCGTGGGCGAGCGGTGGCTTTGGTTTTCGCGATTGAACTTGAGCGACGAAGATTTGCGGGCGGCGCTGTCCCGGCCCGGCGTGAGCGTTTGGTGGTTGAAGTCGGGAGCCTCGGCGTGCGGCCTGCTGGAACTCGATGAAAGCGCATGGCCGGACGTGGAGGTGGTCTACCTCGGAGTGACGCCCGAACTGGTGGGGCAGGGAGCGGGCGCGTGGATGTTCCGCCGCGGGCTTGAGGAGGTGTGGTCGCGCAACCCTCGCAGAATCTGGCTGCACACCTGTACGCTCGACCATCCGGCGGCCTTGGGGTTTTATGTGAAGCACGGCTTTCGTCCGTATCGCAGGGCGATCGAGGTGGCCGACGATCCGCGGCTGACAGGACGCCTGCCGGTTTCCTCCGCCCCGCATGTTCCCATCCTCTGATGGGTGCGGCGGAATCAGCCTGAGGACAACGGGGTCATCAGCGGAACTTTCTACAGTCGAATGCTTCTGTGGAATTGCGCCTCTGCGCGCCAGGACCACCAAGGTAGGTCTTCGCCGCATCCATGGGCGGTCTTGCGAACTCCGCGGGGCGCGAAGATCGGCTCCCGCCGTCAGCGGTTTCGGCTCAAAAGCTCTACAGCGGCCGGATCTTGACGTTCCGGTACCAGGCTTCGTCGTTGTGGTGCTGGATGGCGATAGCGCTCCTGCGCTTCGGAAGTTCAGTGAGCAGCTTGAGGACCGTCGGCGAGTCCTTCCAGCGCTCGTAGATGTTCTTGCGGACTTCCGGACTGGTCAGGTCGACGTCGACCACTTTCTCGCCGTTGAGCCAGTGCTCGGCGTGAACCCCCCGCACCACGATGCGCGCCTCATTCCATTCGCCCACAGGCCGGGCCATCGCCTTTGCGGGCGCGGCCATCCGGTAGAGCGCGCCGGCGCGGCTCGAGAGGTTCTTTGCCGAGTCGGGGTGTCCGGCGTCGTCGATGACCTGAAACTCGAAAGCGATGGGGTACTCCTGCGCGCCGGAGCCAGGGCGCACCTTCTCCCGCTTCGCCTGCCGGTGAACGGCTTCGTATTCTACCTGGAGTTCGAATCGGCGGACACGGGGCTCGATCTGCTCCTCGTCGACGAGAAACGAATCCTGGATGCGGTACTTCACGCCGCTGTTGGCCCGGGGAGCGACGCGCCACTCGAAGGCGAGTTCGAAGTCGCCGTATTCGTCGAGGGTGAAGAGATCCTCGCGCAGCGCCGGCTTGGAGAGCGAATGAATAGCGCCGTTGTCGATATTCCAGCCGGGGAAATCGGCCGCGCCGCCGGCCTGCTTCCAGCCCTTGAAGGACTTGCCGTCGAAAAGGAGTTTCCAGCCGGCTTTTGCTTCCGCCGGTGAGAGCGTGTTCGGCTGCTGCGCGGCCGCAACGGCGGACGCGGCCAGGAGGAGGACTGTGCGCATGGTTACTTCTTCGAGCCTGCGCCCTTTTTCGCCGGAGCGCCCTTTTGCGCGAGGAGAGTCTTCAGCGTAGCCCGAAGGTTGGGTTCCTTCTTGTCGACCCAGGGACGATCGTCCCCCAAGTGCTGCTCGCGGATCACTCCAGTGCGGTCGACGATAACGATTGCGGGGACCATGAGACGCAGGTGCTCGGGGATCTGAAGCCACTTGCGCGATTCGGTGTACCCGTACGTTCCGACGGGAAAGGCGGTGGCGTAGAGCGAGGTGAACTCGCGCAACTTGAAAGCCGCCTCGGGGTCCATTGCGACGCCGATCACCTGCAAACCCTGCGGCCCGTATTCAGTCTGGAGCTTGCTGAGCAGGCGCGCCGATTCCTGGCAGCCCGGGCAGGTGGTGAGAAGAAACTCGATGATGACCACCTTGCCCTTGAGCGCTGCGAGGGAAACGGTGGCCCCGTTGGCGGCGACAAATTGAAGCGGCGGGGCAGGCCGCTGCCCGAAGGAGAACGCCCCAGCCAGCGCGAGAGCCGCGGCGAAGGAAGCAAGGGATCTGAGCATCGCTTTTACTTTTTCCTGGCCGCGGAGGGAGACTTGACGGCCCCACCGCTCATCATTTCCTGAAGCTTGGCCTTGATGTTCTTCTCCTCGTCCTGGAAGAAGGAGTCCGTCCCGGCGTACTGCGCGCGAATGTTCAGATCCCGGTCGATGAAGACGAGTTGCGGCATATAGACCGGGCCCGAATTGAGATCCGCCTGCAGGAATCTGTAGGCCTGCTCTCGCGGGGAAAAGCCAACCGGGAACTTGAGGCCAAGCCGCGCCACATAGGCGGGAATGACCATCCGCGCCTCGGTCACGTTGTTCGGATTGATCGCGGCCGCCAAAATCGAGAACGCCTTGTCGCCGCGCATCTCGTTGTGGATCTGCTGGAGCACGGTGGAGCATCGCTGGCAGTGCGGGCAGGTGGTGAGCAGAATCTCGAGGACGGTGATCTTTCCCTTGTAGCTCGACAGGAGAATCTGCTCCCCGCTATTGAGCAGAATGGTAAATTCGGGCGCCTTTCGGGGGATGACTGGGGCTGCATTCAGAAGGCCGGGCACGGCACTTGCGGCGCCCAGAGCCAGGAAGTTCCGGCGGTGCATCAATTCTGAAGGTAACACTAAACGTGAGACGTCTACTTGACCGGCTTGCCATTCATCAGCCGCGGACTGAAACCGCCAGCCCGCCTGCGGCGGCATCATGGCTTCGAACCCGTCTATCCGGTGACGTGCGAGTCCACCCACCCCGCGGATGAGCGCCCTGCTGCGAGCGCATCAACTGAAGGTTTCCGCAATTCTCTCCGCCGCCGCGAGTCCGGAGAGAAAAGCGCCTTCCAGACGCGATCCGCCCAACCCGTCTCCTGCAATCGCGAGGCATGCAGGCTGGCACTAAAACAAACACGCCGGTTGCTGGAATGCTTCCACTGGCCGGCTATACTTCCAGCGATGCAATTGCCAGGCGGAGACCTGTCCTCCGAGCCACGGTCCGGCCGCTTCGAGCAGAAGCCCGGCCACCTCCTCCTTGGGCGTGTCCAGAAACTGGCGCGAGAAGTCCGCACGGGCGTGGATCGTCAGCGCCGCAACTCCGGTGGAGACGCCTTTCTGCGTATTGTCGGCGATCCACTCAACGGGCCCCTGGTCCGGGCGAACGTAGCCAGGCGGAGGGACTCGACTGGGGCCGGCCATGGTGACGAGCAATGCGAAACACGGATCGAACTCGATGCTCTTCAGCGTTGAATTGATCCCGGACGGCATTTGATCGGCGCAGGTCGCCAGCAGAGCGATCGACTGCGGCGCGGGCGGTGTCAGCAACAACGCATCCGCGCGCAAGCTCTCTCCAGCCTCGGTGCTCACGGACCAGCCGTCGCCCACCGGCTCAACAATCGCCACCGTTGCCTCGGTCCGCACGTCGAACGGCTCGGCCAGATTCTTGGCAAGAGCGTTCATCCCGCCCGCGGCCCGGTACCGGACGTGTCCGCCGTCGCTAAACCATGGCGCCACCCAGCCGGCCCGCTCCCATCGGTCCGCCGCTTCGCGAAAACGGGCGTCCCGCACCGTGAAGAACTGCGCGCCATGATCGAGGCGGCTCTCGCCCATCCGGCGGGTCGCCATCCGGCCGCCAGGGCCGCGGCCCTTGTCGAGCAATACGACCGCCCAACCTCTGGCTCGAAGGGCGGCGGCCGCTGTCAGGCCCGCCATGCCAGCCCCGACGATCAGGCAGAACCGGTTTTTACTCACATTGCCGCTCCTGCGGATTACTCTTCCTACCACTCTCACCTCACATGATGATCGAAATCGCCATCCTGGTCCTTCATCACGTCAACCTGGGGAATTTCGCAGGTGGGAGCCTGGCTCGCTTCGAGCGCACGATACGCTCGTACTGCGCCGGCAGGCGCGAAAACTGTTTCCACCGGCCGTCCACAGTCGGGCATCTCAAAACTATGTCAGAAACTAGACCCGACACCCAATCCTGGCCCGATCTAGCGATCGGCCTCTACGACAAACTCACTGGACGCGGCGCAGAGATCACGTATGAGTTCCACGGCCTTGAAATCTCGGTCCCGAGCTCGACCTCCCCAAACGCCCAGCAGGCGACGTGGAAATTGAGCGGGATCGTTAAGATCCGGACGAAGGATGACACAACTTCCCCCCGTTCTTGATGTGGACCTGCTCATCGAGCACGGCGGGCGCCAAATGAAGCTGAGCGGTTCGGGAACGCGGTTCGTGGCCAAGTTCCCAACTCTCCTCGCTTGCTTTTACTTCCTGCGTATTCTCCTGCCATTCAAAAATCGAATTCCAGAAAACACCTCATTCCATGTCGAGTGGCGAAGGGTTCGCATTCCCGTTAAGTCCGGGAGTTAAATTCCAATTCCCAGGTATCTCGGGTCTGGTTTGGGGGGACTGATGAATCTTTCGATCCTGCCTGAATGGATCTGGTCCCTCTCTCTCCCCTACGGAACGCGCCGCAACCCGCCGGTCTACTCACATGCCTTCCGTCGCCGTCAGAACGGCTCCGGAGCGCTCGATACGAAACCCGCCATCCTCATTGGCGCCTTCCAAAAGCGTTTCGGACCTTCGGGTGAACGAGACTCTACTGGCTTTTTTCTCGATCATGCGAGCCCAGAACTCGAGAACCTTCCCGGCGCTCTGCTCGCTGGCCAGCAGCAGGCTCCAGCGGAGCAAGGGCCGCTTCTCACGGCGGTTTTCCGAAACGGCATACGCACCGGCGCGCCAGTCGGGGCTGAGATTCTTGGCGTCGTCCTGGGAGATGAACTGCTCGAGCAGGATGCGAAGATCGAGCTCGCCGAACGTGCCCTCCACCAGAATCTTGTGTTCCTTCGGCGGCGCCGGCAGAGCCGGCGCTCGGGCTCGCTCTTTGTTGAACCACGTTTCCGGATGGAGGATGTGGCGCGTCGATGCGGGCGGGTCGCGCAGGACTCGGATAAAGGCGTCGGCGGGGCTTCTCTCAACGGCGGCCTGCTGGAACAGAATCCCGGCCGAATAGGGGAACAGCAGCGTCTCTTTCAGATAAAGCGGCGCCGTGGCGAAGACCGGATACTGCTCGGCCGCGAGCTTTCCCATCATGGGGAGCATCATGTCGAGGGCGGCGCGATTCGTCTTCAGCGATGAACCGGTTTGCCGGACCTGCCATTCGAGCATCACCCACATGGCCTGGCCTTCGGCCACCGCCAGGCGCGCGGTGGCGTCCTCGCCCGTTTTTGAGCCGTTGTCCAGGAACGACTTGAGGTCGAAGTGCTGATCCGCGAGCGCGTGGGCGAGTTCGTGCACCAGGATCATGTCGGCCATCGGGCCGCCGCCGGACGCGCCTTCCACCACCAGCATCTGCTTGCGTTTGGGGTCGTAAACGGCGGCCGCCTGTTCGCCGAGAAGGTCGACTGTGGCTTTGCGAAGGTCGAAATCGCGCGGGATCAGTCCGAACATCCGCAGGGCGAGTTCGTCGGCGCGGATCTCCTCGGGCTTGACGGTCCGGCGGACCTCGTCTTCCACCCACTTCTTCCACTCTTCGCGGGTGATGGTCCGTGCGGGAACCTTGCGCTTGATCGGGAGCCCGGTGATCTCCGAGACTTCCTTGAGCAGGGATTGGAGCTTGCCCGCATCGATCGATTCGGCGCGCGCGGCGCTCAGCGCCAGCGTGGCGAGAAGGGGAATGAGAGTGGCCCGAAGCATTTGCGATACACTGAAAGGGTACTAAACAAGGATTGGAGGTTTGGTTTGGCAGAGAAGACCAGCGAGAAAACGTACAAGGCCGAGTACCTGGGCAGCGGCACGTTCATCATCAGCAAGCCGAAGCGCACCAAAAAGAAGCTTCGGCAGTTGCGTCTGAAGAGCCCGAATCCGGGCATGCGGCGCGGCTAGAGAACCCACTTTCTGAAGAGATCGAGAGGGCCGGAGGCGAGAAGCCTCCGGCCCTCGCCGCGTGGGGCGGCGGGCATGCCCGTCTGTGATACGATGCCCGCGCGATGAAGATCACCTCGATGAAAGTCCACCCGCTCGCGGTGGCCGATCCGCCCCTGCGCAGTTCGTATGGCCGGCATGCGCCCTACGCGCTCCGGACGTTGATCGTGCTGGAAACCACGGATGGAATCCGCGGCTATGCCGAGGCTCATGGCGGCGACAGCTCGCTGGCGACCTTCGAGGCCCTCAAGGCCCACGTGGAAGGGATGGACCCCTTCCAGCTTTCGGCCCTTTGGCGCAATTGGGGCCGCCCGGACAAGGACGGCGACCGCAGCCAGACCTGGATGGTCCCGGGCGAGAACCCGCGCGACGCTCGGACGCGCAGCTATGCGGCGGTCGAGGCGGCGTGCCTCGACATCATCGGCAAGGCTCTGAACAAGCCGGTTTGCGACGTCGTTGGAGGCCGCGCCAGGGAAGCCGCGCCGTTTTCCGCATACCTGTTCTACAAGCACGGAGGCGGCGGCGGATTGGGTCAGGACGAGCGCGAGGATGAATACGGCGAGTGCCTGACGCCGGCGTCGATGGTGCGGCAGGCGCGGCAGATGATCGGGAAGTACGGCTTCAAGGAGATCAAGCTGAAGGGCGGCGTGCTTGACCCCGAAGACGAGATCGAGACCATCCGGCAACTGCGCGCCGCCTTCGGCCCATACGTGCCGCTGCGAATCGATCCGAATTGCGCCTGGTCGGTCGAAACGTCGGTGAAGATCGGACTGGCGCTCAAAGAAGAACTTTCCGGCGGCGGCTACCTGGAAGATCCGGCCGCGGGGATGGACGGCATGGCCGAGGTGCGGCGGAGGCTGCTGCAAGCGGGCGTCGAGACGCCGCTGGCGTCGAACGTGGCGGTGACGGGCTTCGACGATCTTGTTCCCGCGCGCGAGAAGGACGCCGTTCAAGTGGTGCTTTCCGACCCGCACTACTGGGGCGGCATTCGAGCCACGCAGCGCATGGGCGACGTCTGCGAGCTGTTAGGCATGGGCGTCTCGATGCACTCGAACAACCACCTGGGTCTGAGCATGATGATCATGGCTCATGCCTGCCTCGCGACGCCGCAGATGGAGTTCGCCTGCGACACGCACTATCCGTGGCAGACCGGCATGGACGAAATCGTGGATGGCGGCCGGATTCAATTCTTCGATGGCGCCATTCCCGTTCCGAAAAAGCCCGGACTCGGCGTCGAAATCGATCTCGATCAGGTCGCCCGGCTCCAGGAGCGGTACGTCAAGCTGCCTTACCGCAAGCGCGACGACGAAGCCGAGATGCGCAAACACGTCGACCCGAACTGGAAACGCGTGCTTCCGCGCTGGTAACTTGCTCCGCCGCTCAGCCGCCTATTTCTTGCGCGCCAATGCGCGGCGCGCCGCCGCGACAATATTCGGCGCCCGCATGCCGTACTTGTCGAGCAACTCGTCCGGCGAACCAGACTCGGCGTAGCCGGTGAGCCCGACGAACTCGACCGGCGCGGGCTGATGCCTGGCAAGCGCCTGCGCGACGCGCGCGCCGAGGCCGGAGTCAACCAGGTGCTCTTCAGCGGCCACGAGGCAGCCGGTTTCGCGGGCGGCCTTGGCGAGAGCTTCTTCGTCGATCGGCTTGATGGTGTGGATGTCGAGGACGCGGGCGCTGACGCCTTCAGCGTCGAGCGTTTCAGCGGCCTTCAAGGCCTCGGCGACCAACAGGCCGGTGGCGACCAGCGTGATGTCGGACCCGGGCAACAATTCCACCGACTTACCGATTTCGAACTTCGCATCGCCGTTGTAGATGATGGGGGCCTTGACGCGGCCGCAGCGGATGAAGACGCCGCCGTGGTGCTCCGCCGCCCAGCGGACGGCCCAGCGGGTGGCCACTTCGTCGGCGGGAGAGAGAACGGTGAAGTTGGGCAGCGCGCCTGCCAGGGCGAGATCCTCAACCGACATCTGCGAAGGGCCGTCCTCGCCGATCGAAATGCCCGAGTGCGTTCCCACAACCTTCAGGTTCACGTTCGGGTAGGCGGCGAGAACGCGCAACTGCTCGAAGCCCTTCGTGAGAACGAAGGCTGAGAAACTTGAGACGAACGGGATCTTGCCCGCCAGCGCCAGCCCGGCCCCGACGGCCACCATGTTCGCTTCCGCGATGCCGCACTCGAACAGCCGCTCGGGGAACTCCTTGGCGAAATAAGTGGTCATGGTCGACTTGGTCAGGTCGGCGTCCCCGACGACGACATTGGGGTTCTCTTTGCCGAGTTCGACCAGCGTCTTGCCGAAGGCTTCGCGCGTCGCCGCGCCCATTTTCAGTTCGTACTTTGTCGCGAGTGCCATGGTTATGCAAGCTCCTTGAGGGCGAGTTCGACTTCTTCCTTGGTCGGGGCGACGCCGTGGTATTTGGGGTTGTTGGCCATGAAGCTGACGCCCTGGCCCTTCACCGTGTGAGCGATGAGCACCGTGGGTTTGCCCTTGGTGGCCGCCGCCTCCGCGAAAGCCTTCCGGATCGCAGGAATGTCGTGGCCGTCGAGTTCGATCACGTGCCAGCCGAACCCGCGCCACTTTTCAGCCAGCGGCTCGAGATCCATGATGTCCTTCACGAATCCGTCGAGCTGGATCTTGTTGTAGTCGACGATGGCGCAGACGTTATCGATCTTGTGGTACGCGCCGAACATGGCCGCTTCCCAGATCTGGCCTTCCTGGATTTCGCCGTCGCCCAGCATCACATAGGAGCGCCATGAAGCCTTGTCGAGCCTGGCGGCGAGACCCATGCCGAGCGCCACCGAGAGGCCCTCGCCGAGCGAGCCCGTCGACGCTTCCAGCGCCGGAATGAAGCGCACATCCGGGTGGCCCTGATAGATGGAGCCGAGCTTGCGCAGCGTCTTCAGCGAATCCACCGGCGTGTAGCCGCACTCGGCCATCGCCGCGTAGAGCACCGGCGCGGCGTGGCCCTTGGAGAGGATAAAGCGGTCGCGCTCGGGCCACTTCGGGTTCGCCGGATCGTGCTTCATGACGTCCCAATAGAGGACCGTGATCAGCTCCACGGCGGAAAGAGAGCCTCCGGGATGGCCGGACTTGGCGGCGCCGGTCATCTCGACAATGTGGCGGCGGATCTGCTTGCAGATGGCCGCGAGTTCCTGAGGATTGCTGGTGCGCTGCATATGGGGAGGAAGAACTCTCAATTTATCACAGGGGGTTGTGAAAGAGCGGGCCGTGCCGGCGGCTCAGGCGAGTTCGAGTCCGAGAGAAACAAAGCGGCGAAAGTCCGCCTTGTTGGCAGTGGCGAGCCGGGCGCCGGACAGGACGGCCGTGGCGGCAATCATCACATCCACGCGCACACTCCGGAGGCGGCCGGTTGAATTGAAAAGGCGTGCGGCCCCGACGGCATGTTCTTTGGCGAAGGGGACAATCTGAGTGAGAAACGCCCGTACGGCGGTAATTTGATGACGAGTGACCGGACCGCAGATGAACTCGTACCACGAGGGCATCGCAACGATCAGTGTCTCGCCGGACTCGACCCAATCGATCAGTTCGGCAATCTCGGTTGAGTCCTCGCGTAGAGCGTTGATCAGCTAATTTGTGTCGAGACAAATCACTTTGACCGCCACTGTTTTCGATCTTGCCGGGTTTCTCGAAGGTAGGCGTCGGCGGTCTTGCGGTCGGGTCCTTCTCCCGCGGCGAACAACTGGCGCAGTCCGGCGACTGGGTCTGCGCGTTTTGGGGCGGACTGTGCTTCGGCTTCAGCGACCGCCCGGCGGACTACTTCGGCCTGGGATACCTGCCAGAGCGCCGCGAGGCGCTTCAGCCGGCGCGCGGTCGCTTCGTCGAGCGCGAAAGTCGTTCGATGGGTCATTGGCGGCATACCATCAGTACATACCATCAGACGAAAGCTGACACAACAGCAGCGCCCTGTAGGCGGACAAAGGAATTGGTGGCACCCCCGGCAGGAATCGAACCTGCGACCAACGGCTTAGAAGGCCGCTGCTCTATCCTCTGAGCTACGGGGGCGCTCGACCCCAGTTTACCATCGCAGATCTTTTCGCCCCCTCCCGAGCCGAGTCAAGTACACTGACTTGAACGACATGGCGATGACGGCTGGGGACAAACTGGGCCCGTACGAAATCGTGGCTCCGATCGGTGCAGGCGGAATGGGCGAGGTCTACAAGGCCCGGGATACTCGTCTGGATCGCACCGTGGCGATAAAGGTCCTGCCGGAGCATATCGCAGGCCGTGAGGATCTCCGGCAGCGCTTCGAGCGCGAAGCGCGCGCCGTGGCTTCTCTCAATCACCCCAATATCTGCACGCTCCACGACATCGGCTCCGAAAGCGGCGCCGGCTACATGGTGATGGAGTACCTGGAGGGCGAGACGCTGGCCGCGCGGATCGAAAAGGGCGCGATCCCGCTCGAGCAACCCCTCAAGTTCGCCCTCGCCGCCGGCGTCGAGATCCGGAAGGATGGCATCCGCGCGGGCAAATCGGAGCCGATCTTCAGGCTGTTCAATTCCTCATACGCTGTCTCGCGCGATGGCAAACCATTTCTGGTCAGCGAGCCAGAGGGCGATCGGAAAGCCGACCTGCCGATGGTGGTGGTGCTGAACTGGGCCGCGAAACTGCCGAAGTGAACAAAGCGTTACACTGAGCGGGTTCCCATGAGAGCCCGCGCAATATCCCTCGTCATCCTTTCATTCCAGTTCGTCTCCGCGCAGCCACGCGCGAATCGCGGCGAAGACACAGTCGAAAGCCGTTGGGCGCTCGAGAAAGAGCTGCAATCCATCGCCATCGTCGAGCGTAAGGTGATGGTGCCCATGAGCGACGGCAAGCGGATGGCCACCGACATCTACCGCCCCAAGGGCACGTCGAAGAAGTACCCGATCATCTTTGTCCGCACGCCCTACAACTTCAACTACTGGGACGTGAAGCTCGGCGCGCCGCGCAACATGGCGACTCCATTGGAAGCCGTGAAGCGAGGCTACGCTTACGTGATCATGAACGAGCGCGGCCACTACTTCTCCGAGGGCCAGTGGGACATTCTCGGCGCGCCTCTTTCGGATGGCTCGGACGCCATCACATGGCTGACCTCGCAGCCATGGGCGAGCGGCAAGCTCGGAACCATCGGCTGCTCTTCGACCGCCGAGTGGCAACTGGCCGTCGCCGCCATGGGCAATCCCGGGTTCACGACGATGATCCCGCAGGGCTTCGGCGCGGGCGTCGGGCGCGTGGGTCCTTTCTACGAGCAAGGCAACTGGTATCGCGGCGGCGCGTTCCAGATGCTGTTCGCGGCGTGGATCTACGGCGAGCAGAACCAGGTGAGGCCGATGTTTCCGCCGAACACGTCGCAGGAGGACCTTGTCAGGGCGTCACGGCTGTTCGATCTCGCGCCGCAGATGCCGCCGGTCGATTGGTCCAAGGCGCTCCAGCACTTGCCCGTGATGGATTTGTTGAAGGCGGTGGATGGGCCCGAAGGCGTTTACGCCGACCGCATGGAGGTCTCCACCGGCGGCGCCATGATCAAACGGACACCGAACGATCCCGCCTGGTACCGCGGCGGCCTCTGGCATGACGACAAGCCGATCAACATCCCGGGCTTCTGGTTCATGTCGTGGTATGACGTCTCGATCGGGCCGAACCTGGAGGCGTACAATCACGTGCGCCGGACGGCGCGCCCGGAAATCGCCGATCAGCAGTATGCCGTCATCGCGCCCACGGCGCATTGCGCGTTCAAGCGGGCGAGCGAGCGCACCGTCGTCGGCGAGCGCGACTTGGGCGACGCGCGCCTCAACTACGACGAACTCACCTACGGCTGGTTCGACCATTTCCTCAAGGGTGAGGACAACGGACTGCTCCGCAAGATGCCCAAGGTCCGCTACTACCTGATGGGAGCGAACAAGTGGAAGTCGTCCAACACGTGGCCGCCCGAGGGAGCGAAACCGCTCACGTTCTACCTGTCGAGCAGGGGCAACGCAAACAGCCTGAACGGCGACGGCGTGCTCGCGACGGCGCCTCCAGCCGAGGACCGGCCCGACCGGTTCACATACGACCCCTCGAACCCCGTCCCCTCCTACGGCGGCAATGTCTGCTGCACCGGCAACGCGATCACCGCGGGCTCGTTCGACCAGCGCAGGATGGAGGCGCGCGCAGACATCCTCGTCTACTCGACAGAGCCGCTGAAGGAGGGCCTGGAGGTGAGCGGTCCCATCACGGCCACGCTCTACGTCTCCTCCGACGCCAAAGACACCGACTTCACCGTGAAGCTCATCGACGTCTACCCGGATGGCCGCGCCTATAACCTCGACGAAACCATTCAGCGCATGAGATACCGCGAGGGCTACACGAAGCCGCCCCTCTGGATGGAGAAGGACAAGGTCTACGAGGTGACGCTGCCTGCGCTCACAACCAGCAACTATTTCGCGCCCGGCCACCGCATCCGGATCGAAGTTTCAAGCAGCAACTTCCCGCGCTTCGACCGCAATCTCAACACCGGCGGAAACAACTTCGACGAGTCGAAGGGCGTGTTGGCGCGGAATGCAGTCCACCACAGCGCGCGGCGCGCTTCGCGCATCACGCTCACAACCGTTCCCGCTCAGCGATAGCAGAGGACCTTCGTCGCCGTCCTGATCACCAACCGGCCGCCGCTCACCGCCGGCGAAGCTTGAACCTTCTCCCCGAGTTCTGTCTTGCCCTCCACCTCAAACTTCTCGCCCGCCTTGAGGCGGAACAACTCCCCGTTCTCGTTGGCGGCGAGAATGCGGCCCGCGAGCAGTATCGGTGAAGCAGAGAACTCGCCGCCGAGCCTGCCCTGCCACACCGGCTCGCCCGTCGCGGCGCGGAAGCACCACGCGATACCCGCTGTCGTGAACGAGTAAACCAGCCCGTTGTCGTAGAGCAGGCTCGAAATCATCGGGACGCCGCGCGTCTGCTCCCAGGCGATCTCGCCGCCGGGCTTAAACGCCCGGATCGTCGGCTTCTCGAAGCCCGAGACCGTGTAGATCAATCCTCCGCCCAGAACGATGGACGGAACGACCCCCTCCCCTTGACTGCGGCCTGTCCAAAGCAGTTTTCCGCTTTTGAGGTCGAAACCCTGAACCACGTCCCCGGCGCCGCTGACCAGCGTCGAGCCCATGACGTTCGGCGTCACATGGCCGATGCGCGACATGCCCCGCCCGGTCTTCCACACTTGCTTGCCCGTCTTTGCATCGAGGGCCACCACGTAAGACTTGTCCCACGGGATCTGCCAGCCGACCCTTGGCTCGCCGCTGTCGCTCGACCAGTCCCGCGCCATGATCAGCAGGCCCTTCTCGAGGACCGGCGATGTCCCCAAACCGTGCTGGCTATAGTGCGGATAGTCTTCGTTGATCCACTTCCGCTTGCCGTCCATGCCAAAAGCGGCGAATGTGCCGCCGCCGCAGACCGCGTACACCGTCCTGCCATCCGTAACGGGCGTCGGCGTGGCGTAGGAGTTCTTCTTCTCCTTGCGGCGCGGCGTCTGTTTGGTGATCTCGACGTCCCAGAGCGTCTTGCCCGAATCGAGATCCAGAGCGAGCAGCCTGCACGACCGCCCTTCCTCCACCGCCGTCGTAATGAAGATGCGCTTCCCCCAAATGATCGGCGACGACCAGCCCTCACCCGGCGCCTCAGCGGTCCACGCCGCGGTCTCTGGGATTCTTGGACCTTCGGCGACCCCCTGTCGGGTCGGTCCACGAAAGCCGGGCCACTCGGCTCCGGCCTGCGAGGCGAGCAGAACGACGAGTGTCAGTGTCAGCGTGCGACTCATTTGCTGCTCCTTGGTACATCGGCCAAACCCTATCATCCCAACGCATGCTCGCGAAGCGGTAGCATGGCACAGTGGCAGGCAACAGCAGAAGAGCGTTTCTCGGCGCCCTGGCCGCGGCGCCCGCCATTATGGGCGGTCGAAACGTTCGCGAAGACGGCGCAGCTGGCGACGGAAAGACGATGGACACCGCTTCCATCCAGAGGGCGATCGACGGTTGCGCCGAGTCCGGCGGCGGCTATGTCTTCTTCCCGCCGGGAGTCTATCTCACCGGAACCATCGAGCTTCGGAAGAAGGTGCGGCTGTCTCTGGCCCCCGGCGCCACGATCCTCGGCAGCACGCGCCTCGACGACTACCCGAAGCATGAGGCCAGCTTCCGCTCCTACACGGATAACTACACTGAGCGCTGTCTGATCCGCGCCGAACGCGTGGCCGATGTGGGCGTCGAAGGCGCGGGCGTCATCGACGGGCAGGGCGCCGCTTTCGCCGGAGGCTATAAGCTCCGCCCCTATCTGCTTCGGTTCGTCGAATGCGCGGGCGTCACGGTCAGCGGCGTTCGCCTGGCGAACTCTCCCATGTGGGTCCAGCATTATCTCGCCTGCGACGATGTTCGCCTGACCGGCGTCACCGTCCGAAGCAGAGTCAATGGAAACAATGACGGCATCGATATCGACTCCTGCCGCCGCGTCCGCATCTCCGATTGCGAGATCTCCAGCGGCGACGACGCCATCTGCCTGAAAAGCACTTCGGATCGCCTATGCAGCGATGTCACCATCTCCAACTGCATCGCCAGCAGCCACTGCAACGCCATCAAGCTCGGTACCGAGACCAACGGCGGCTTCCGCAACATCAATATCTCCAACTGCGCGCTCTACGATACCCGGCTCGCGGGCGTCGCGCTGGAAATCGTCGATGGCGGCGTGATGGAAAACGTTGTCGTCTCGCACATCACCATGCGCGACGTCAAAGGGCCGGTCTTCATCCGCCTCGGCGACCGAGGCCGCCCGTTCCGCGAGGGCGATCCGAAACCGCCACCAGGAAAACTGCGGGGCGTCCGGATCCACGGCCTGCAGGCCACCGGCGCGGGCCGTATCGGCTGCTCCATCACCGGACTGCCGGGCTCGCCGGTCGAGTCTGTGGCGATTTCCGAAGTCTCCATCGAGTTCGATGGCGGAGGAACCAGCGATGATGCCGCCGCGGCGCCGCTCGATCTGCCCGCCGCCTATCCCGAATTCACCATGTTCAAGACTCTTCCCGCCTACGCCTTCTTCTGCAGGCACGCCGACGGGTTGTCGATGAACGGCGTCCGGCTCTCTTACGCGCAACCCGATCTGCGCCCGGCCATGGTTTTCGACCGCGTGCGCGGAGCCAGGCTCGCCGATGTCCAGGCGCAGGCCGATGAGAAAACCCCCGCCGCCGTCGTCTTCCGCGATTCGCCCGATCCGCAGGTTCGCGATTGCAGAGTTTTCGGAGGCGGCCGGGCATTCTCGAAAAGCGAGGCCGCCGGATGAATCGGCTCCTCTGCCTGGCCCTACTGGCCTCAGCGGTCATCCGCGCTCAATCCGTCGAATTCCTTCACATCACCGATACCCACGTGATGAACATTCAAGGGATTCATCCGGCGCTGTTGCTGATGCGGCAGGTCAATGTCCTCGCCGCGCCGCAGCTTGAAGCCACCCTCAGGGAACTCAAGGCGAAGCCGCCGGACTTCATCCTGCACACCGGCGACATCCTGGAGGCGTTCCGGTACGACAACGACGCCGGCGGCGTGCTCGACGGACAGATCGAGCGCTTTCAGGCCATCTACAAACTCAGCCCCGCGCCCATGTATCTCGCCCTCGGGAATCGCGACGTCTCCTGGTATCGCGCTGTCGATGGCAAGCAGGTCGTCGTGCGCGATCAGGCCGCCACCTCCGAGGCCAGATCCGCCTGGCGCTCCGCCTTCGATTGCTTTCGCAACGGCACGTGGTACAGCTTCGAGAAGCATGCCGGCTCGACCCGTTACCTGTTCGTCGTGCTCGACAACGGCGACACCGCCAGCATGGAGTTGATGCGCCGGCAGCTCTCCTGGCTCAGGCAGACCCTGGCCGACGCTCCACAGGCGGCGCTCGTTCTTGCTGTCCACATTCCCTTGAATGAGAACGAATTCGGCCTGGCTGTTCGCGAGATCCTTTCCGGCTTCCGGAAACCTGTCCTCGTCCTCGCAGGTCATCGCCACACCGACGGCGTCGAGGAGCTTTCCGCCGATCCGCGGAAAGTCCAGGTCCGCACCGCAAGCTTTGCGGGAGGCAAGCGAAGCATGCGGCGCGTCGTGCTCAACCCCGGCGGCATCGACCTCTTCGCAACCTCGGAACCCGCCAACCTGCTCTTCTCCATTCCCCTCCCCACCCAGCCGAACGACATAAAAGGGGAAAAAGGGGACAGTCCCCCTTTAGTCCAATGATTTTCAAGGAATAGGCCATGGCCGCCGGTGGCCTATCGAAACACCGCCCCCCAGCTTCCCCCTTTCACTCAGCCCGAACCGTCAACCCAAAACGCCACCCGACGCCAATCATCCGCCGGCTGAACCGCTTACCCATCTTGACAAGCATCCCCCCTGCCGATACAGTTAACGTTAAATATGGCCGCTCGACTGAAGGATATCGCCAAGGACCTCGGTGTCTCCGTCATCACCGTCTCCAAGGTCCTGCGCAACCACCCCGACATTGGCGAAGCCACCCGGGAGCGCGTGCTGCAGCGGATGCGCGAGTTGAACTACCAGCCCAATCTGGCTGCACGCGCGCTGGTGACAGGCAAGACTTTCTGTGTCGGCCTGATCGTGCCCGACCTTGTTCATCCCTTCTTCGCCCAGGTCGCCAAGGGCCTTTCGGGCTGTCTTCGAGACAAGCAGTATGGCCTCCTGTTGGCGTCCTCGGAAGAAGACCCGGAGCTCGAGCGCCAGGAGATCGAACACCTGCTCGCCCGTCGTGTCGACGCGCTGATCGTGGCGTCGGCCCAATCCAGTCCGCAATGTTTTCGAGACGTCGAGGAGCGCAGGACCCCTCTTGTGCTGATCGACCGCCAGTTTGCGGACCTGCCTGCCAACTTCATCGGAATCGACGACTTCGAGGCGGGAGTGTTGGCGACCACACACCTGTTGTCGATCGGCTGCCGGAGAATCGCTCACATCCGGGGTCCTGAGGTGAGCACTTCTCTGGGGCGGCTCAGGGGATACCGGTCGGCGCTGGAGAAGCATGGTGTCGCGGTCCAGGATGAACTCGTCGTTCGCGAAGCGACCAGCGACGAGTCCGGCGACCAGAGCGGGCGGCAGGCCATGCTGCGGCTTCTGAAACTCAGTCCGCGTCCCGACGCCGTCTTCTGCTACAACGACCCCGTCGCCATGGGGGCCATGGACGTGATTCTCGAATCGGGGCTGAGGATTCCCGAGGATATCGCCCTCATCGGCTGCGGAAACGTACTCTACTCGGCCTCCTTGCGCGTGCCGCTATCCACGATCGATCAGAGAAGCGCCGAGATCGGCGCCAAGGCCGGCGAAATGGCGCTCAAACTGATCGGGAGTCGAAAACAACCACAGCCTCCGGAGATCATCCTGTTCCCGCCGGAACTGATCGTTCGAGCCTCAACCCGGCTCGAATCTCATCGAAACTGAACAGGCTGCCGGTCTTCGCCGCGGTCTGCTTCTCCCAAGCCCGCGGCAACGGCCAGGCTCGTCGTGGAGACGCCGGTTACGATCTCCGCCGGCTCTTTAATGCGCCGCGGCCTCCAAGAGCGCAGTCATGACAGCGTTCCGGTTCAGGCCGTTTCGATTCTACAGACAACGGAGAACGGGCTCGGCTTCTCCGGCGGGAGCTTGACAGTGAGACCCGATTCGGTCTGGGACCACTCCACCTTGCCCTTCAGCCCGAGCACGCTCACCCCGCTGACCTTCGCCTTGCCCTTTCCCAACTCGGCGAAGACCGCCTGCGGCGCGTCCGCGCCCATCGAAAACGCGTAGAGCGTCGAGCCTTTCTTCGTGTAGCGCACGTCCGCCGCGGTAAGTTCCTTGCGGTTGCGTTCGTTGAACGCTTCGGCGACGTGATGCGAGGATGTTCCGCCTCTGGCGGCGGCGGTATTGCCGGTGGAAGGGCCGCTGCCGTAGGTGGTCCAAGGGCGCGTGGAGTAGATCGCTTCGCTGTTCACCGCCATCCATCGCGTGATGCCGTCGAGAATCTTCAGTTCCTCCGCGTCGAGCGCCCCGTTCGCTGGCAGCGGGAAGTTGAGCAGCAGGTTCCCGTTGCGGCTCACGATATCCACCAGCATGTCGGTGATGATCTTCGGCGACTTGTACCTCGCTTCTTTGTTGTAATGCCAGGTGCCGATGCACGTGTCGGTCTGCCACGGTTCGGGCCAGATCTTGTCCACCACGCCTCGTTCGAGATCGAGCACGCAGGTGCCGTTGACGCAATCGGTCTTGCCCTTGTTGGCGTAGACGGTCTCGACCTTGCCGCCGTGCCTGTTCGCGCTCATGTTGTAAAGATGCGCCGTGATCGCAAGCCCCCACTCCTCGAAGAAGATGGGACCGTCGGTGTAGAGAAGATCGGGCTCGTATTGGTCGAGCAGGTCCTTGATCCGCGAATACCAGTGCTGCTTCCAGGAGAGCGGCACGTTGGACTGGTCCCAGAGGTTCTTCGACGGCTCGTGGGTCTTGCCGTACAGGCTCTCAAACTTCGGATCCGCGCCATCGTAGGGAACTCCCTTGTATGGACCTTCCTTATCGGCGCCATGGGCGGATTGAAACCAGTTGTAGACCACGCCCAGATGCTCGCTGACCCCGAACTTCATCCCGCGTTTCAGGGCGGCCTTCCGGAACTCGCCGACAATGTCGCGCTTCGGCCCCATCTTCACCGCGTTCCAGGGGTTGTGCTTCGAATTCCACAGATCGAAGTTGTCGTGATGAACCCCCATGCTGACGAAGTACTTCGCGCCCGCCTTCTTGTAGAGATCCATCAGCGCTTCAGGATCGAACTTCTCCGCCTTCCACGTGGGGATCACGTCCTTGAAGCCGAACTTCGAAGGGTGCCCGTACTTCTGCAGGTGATACTTGTACTGCCTGTGGCCCTCGATGTACATGTTGCGGGCGTACCAGTCGCCGTACTCCGGAGCCGACTGCGGTCCCCAATGCGCCCAGATGCCGAACTTTGCGTCGCGGAACCACTCCGGCGCCTTATAGTTCTTGAGCGACTCGCGCGTGTTGGTGAATGGTCCGCGCGCGTACTCGGGCGTCGTCTGCGCGAACAGTCCGCGAGACAAAGCGGCGGCGGCCGCCGCCCGCAGCGCGTTTCTTCTTGTGACGTTCATGGTTCAACGCTCCTCGTCGAAACAGACTGCCACCTTGCCGCACTTCCCGGAAC
>CAYWST010000042.1:0-8788 GCA_964461075.1 uncultured Solibacteraceae bacterium
GCCCTGATCGGCAGTGGCGTTTAAGGTGACGACGCGAAACTCCTGCACTGAATCCGGGGTAACACGGAGAACACTGGTGAATGCGTTACGGTCCATCTGGTCGTTGACGTCGACGCCATCGAGCGTGACGTTGGCTTGGTCCGACTTGCCGCCGTTCACAGCGCCGTTGCGCGAATCGGTGTCGCCGTCCCGCGTGTAGACGACGCCAGGCTGCAGGGCGAGCAGGCCGACGATGTTGCGCGCGTTCAAGGGAAGCTGGATGATCGGTTTGTTGCTGATCGCGTTGCCGATGGAGGAGTCGGTCGTGTTCAGCATCTGCGCCTCGGCGGTTACAGCCACCGTTTCGGTGATCTGGCCGACTTCGAGCTTGATGTTGATCGTCGTGGGATTATTAACGAGCAACTGGACATCGTTGACGGTTGCGGTCCTGAAACCGTTGGCCTTGACGGTAATCCGGTACTTGCCCGGCACGACCTGGAGGAAGGCGTAATTCCCGCTGGAGTCGGAGTTCATCTTGCGGGTGATGCCCGTGTCGACGTTTTCGAGATCAAGAGAGGCGGCCGGGATCACGGCTCCGGTCGGGTCCGTGACAGTACCGCTGACTTGCGTGGTGGCCTGGGCGGAGACCAGCGCCGGCAACGCAACCAGCATCAAAGCGAGAGAGAGTAGCTGTTTCATCGAAGCTTCCTAAAGTTGGACTCACGGCCCAGAGTTAGATGAACGTTACAAAACCCCATTAATATATATGCAGTTCTAACAAGCGTTACGGGGCGCTGTCAATCAGTTTGTTTTATGGGGGCGATAGGTCTGGGGAACCGTTATAAAGATGCCAAGTCCTTCAGAATCATGAGCGCAGCGGAGGAGGGGTGACCGGCGCGGGTGATTTCGCGGCCGATGACAAGGTAGTTGGCGCCGTCGCGGATGGCCTCTGCCGGGGTAGCGACGCGCTTCTGGTCGCCCTTGGAGGCCCCAGGGCTCCTTACACCCGGTGTTACAAGGATTGAATCCGGACCGGCAAGTGAACGAACACGAGCCACTTCAAGAGGCGAGCAGACGAAGCCGTCGGCTCCGGCTTCGACGCCGCGGCGGACGAACTCGTCGACGAGATCGGGAATGTTCCAGCCGCGGTAGCCCATGGCGTCGAGATCGGCCTGATCAAAGCTCGTGAGCACGGTGACGGCCAGGATCTTCAGGTTCGAGCCATCGGCGCCCAACTTCGCGGCGCGGATGGCCTGGGGACTCGAGTGGACGGTAAGAAAGCGCGCCCCGAGGCGGGCGATCTGAGCGGCGGCGCGTTTGACGGTCTCGCCGATGTCATGCATTTTGAGGTCGACGAAGACGTCGTTGCCCTGGGCGACGAGCTCGCGGACGAGATCGGGGCCGGCGGAAGAGAAGAGTTCAAGGCCGACCTTGTAGAAGCGTGCGCCGTCGCCGATGGCGGAGACGAGCGAGCGGGCTTGATCGGCGCTTTCGACGTCGAGGGCGACAATGATGGGGTTGTAGTTCATAAGACAACGATGGGGCGGTCGCCGCGGGGCAGGACTCGGCCGATGATGGGGAGGCTGGCGGCGGCGGCTTCGGGTAGGGCGAGCAGGAGGCCGCCCGAGGTCTGCGGGTCGTACATCAGAGCTTCGACCTCGGGAGCCACCGCGCCCGCAATGGAGACGGCGCAGGAGGCGAAATCGCGGTTGTTGTTGAGTCCGCCGGGCTGGGCTCCGGCGGCGGCGTACTCCAGCGCGCCAGGCAGGAACTGGATCTGACGGGAGTCGATTTCGAGGGTGACGTGGCTCGCGAGGGCCATCTCGCGGGCGTGGCCGAGGAGACCGAAGCCGGTGATGTCGGTGCAGCCGTGGGCGGAGCATTCGATCCGGTTGAGATTGAGCATCGAGGCGACAGCGGCTTCAACGTGTTCGGGGCTGGCGATGCCGCGCTTGAGGGCGGTGGCGACGACGCCGGTCCCGAGCGGCTTGGTGAGCGCGAGGACATCGCCGGGGCGCGCGCCGGCGTTGCTCCAGACCTTTGACGGGTCGATTACGCCGGTGACGGCGAATCCGAACTTGATTTCGTCGTCGTTGACGCTGTGGCCGCCGACGACGCTGCAGCCCGCTTCCTGCATCTTGGCGAAGCCTCCGGCGAGGATCTGGCGGAGGTCGTCGAGGTCGCCCTTGCCCGGATAGCAGAGGATCGAAAGCGCTGTCAGCGGCCGCCCTCCCATGGCGTACACGTCGCTCAAAGCGTTGGCCGCCGCAACCTGCCCGAAAGTAAAGGGATCGTCGACAATCGGCGTGAAGAAATCGACGGTCTGCACGAGGGCGCACGTGTCGCTGAGCTTGTAGACGCCGGCGTCGTCCGACGTCTCAAACCCGACGAGAACGTTAGGATCTGCGGGCCGCTGGAGCCCGGAGAGCACGGAGTCCAAAACCTTTGGACTGAGCTTGGACGCTCAACCGGCGGCTTTGACGTGCGCTGTCAGCTTTTTGGCGGACATCAGTTGTAGGTTCGCATGAACGGACCGCCGGGAGGAGGGGCACAATGCGAAATCGCCCCGCGCCTTAAGGCGGGGGCGATTTCCAGTTTCGGTTTTGTGCTTGCGGGAAGCCGGTTATTTCATGCGGCGGCGGGCGAAGCCGAGGAGACCGAAACCGGCGGCGAACATGATGTAGGTGGAGGGTTCGGGGACCTCCTGGGGTGGCCCACCTTCCCCGTTCGGCCGTGCGATGAAATCCATTTTGTTCGTCGAGCTGTGATCAGTCAGACCAAGGTTATAAGCTGTGGAGCCACTGCCACCTTTGGCCCAAAAATCACCCCAAACCGGCGAGCGGAGCGAGAGAAAGGAGATTGTGATATCCAAGTCTTCGCCGGCAGGTCCGAAATCGAATTTTACGCCCCCAATGGTCGCCGGGAGGGTATTGCCACCAGACTCGGAGAACGACTTGAATTCCGTCTTCCCTTCAGGGCTCAGCCTGACTACGCACTCCTCGCCGGCCGCCTGACCGCCGTCCGTCCCAATGCAGTCGTCGCTCAAGTCCAGAATCCAGTGGCTGATCTGAGGATCCTTTCCCGAATCCAATGTGTATTGGTACTTCCAGTAGTTTCCGGAGAAATTCGGCGTAATAGCCCAACTGATCTTGAAACCAGACCAGCCGCCCGTGTAGGCCAGTCCGCTGCCGACCGAACGATTCCCAGAATAGTCTCCCACTGGGACCGCTGTGTCGTAGACCGCAGCGCCAGCGGCTGAAATGGAAAGCGCACCGAGGAGCGCCCAAACCATCCCAACACGGCGATTGATAGGTGTGTTTACTTTCATAGCCAGCCTTTCCTCCAACTGCATCCACTGACTCGCATGCCAGAACCTAGAAGGCTCTGTGCTGTTTTGACGCTCTAATAGTAGGGGAAAACGGACGTTCGAGCAAACCGGCAGAATCAACTCAAGTTATTGAAAATAAACGTTTTAAACTAGTTTCATAGTACAAAACATGCGGTTCGGTAGGACTAATCCGCGGAAATGTACCAGGGGTACCATGGCCCATCCCTTCACGAAGTGGTACTGCGGGTTCAGGTCCCTATGAGAAGAGGGGTGTCCTATCCGGCGATAAGCTGCGCATCCGCACCCAAAGGAGCACGCTGGCGAGGTTCAGTGCGGCGGCGAGGAGGAAGTATGCCTCGGCGGAGGCGGTCCAGGCGATGAGCCAGGGGAAGGCGTTCGCGCTGATGAAGGAGCCGATGTTGCCGATCATGTTCATGGCCGCGGAGACCGCGCCGGCGTTGGGACCGGCGACGTCGGCGCAGTAGCTCCAGCTTGGGGCGATGGTCATGTCGACGCCGAAGGTGGCGAGGGTAAACCAGAAGACGGCCAGCCCTGCTGTCTCCGCCTTCGAGCCCGCGACGAGGCAAGTGGCGGCCATGGCGAAGCCGATCATCGCCGGGAGCCGGCGGGACCAGCCGTGGAAACGCCGGGAGTGGAAGAGGCAGTCGACGAGCCAGCCGGTGAACCACATGCAAGTAGCGCCGACCAGCAGAGGGATCATCGCCAGCCGGGCGGCCTCGGCATCTGAGAGTGAATACGTCTTTTTGAGGTAGGGGTTGAGCCAGCTCAGGCACAGAAAGAAGGTGAAGTTGCCGGCGAAGTACTGCGCCATGGCGGGGATGAAGCGAGTGGTGGTGAAGGCGTCGCGGAGGGACATGGCGCCTTGCGGGGGCGCCGGGGCTGGAGGAGGCGCGTTTTCGGGGTGGTCCGAGAAACGGAAGAACCAGAACGCGGCCCAGACGAGACCGGCAACGCCGAGGATGACAAACGAGACGCGCCAGGAGGTTTGGGAGAGCATCCAGGCGAGCATGGGGAAGGCCATGGCGGCCCCGACGCGGGAACCGGAGAAGAAGACGCCGTTGGCGCGGCCGCGCTCGCTCTGCGGGAGCCAGTTCACGAAGGCGCGGGCTGTTCCGGGGAATGCGCCGGCCTCGCCAATGCCGAACAGGAAACGGATGACGACGAGGGAGAAGAGGCTCCAGGCGGCGCCGGTCAAGGCGGTGAGAGCGCTCCAGGCGGTAACAACGGCGGTGAGCGCCAGCCTCGGCCCCCAACGATCGGCGAGCCAGCCGCCGGGCACTTGGGCGAGGGCGTAGCCGAGAGAGAAGGCGCCAAAGACGAGGCCCATCTGCTTGTCTGAGAGCTGCAGGTCGAGCGCGACGGCTTCCTTGGCGGAGGAGATGGCGACACGGTCGACGTAGGTGATCAGAGAGAGCACGAACAGGGCGGCGACAACGCTGTAACGGTGGGTCACGCCGGGCCTCCGAACAGCCGGAGGGCGGTCTCGGAGAGGATGGCGCGTTTTGCCGTCTCCGGGGCGTCGAGGCCGATGATCTTGTCGAACTCGACGGCGGTGTTCTCGATGAGGTCCGAGCCGGCCATGATCCTTTCAGCAGGGATCTGGTGGAGAACTTCGAGGATGTGGTTCGGCATGAGGGTAGAAAGCTCGAGGAAGATGTTGGGGCAGAACGAGGCGGCGACGATGGCCTCGCCCATGAGGAGCCCTCCGCCGCCGCAGTGGGCGATGACGATGGAGAGATCGGGGAAGTCGCGGGCGGCCGGCATGAGGAGAGAGGGCAGCGAGTAGGGGATGCCGGAGCCGGTGTGCCAGATGAGCGCCATGCGGTTTTCCGCGGCGGTCTCGAAGACGTAGCGATGCCGCTGCCAGAGCGGATTAATTCCAGTGTACTGGGGCTGTAGCTTCAACGCGACGAAGCCGTACTGTTCGCGGCAGCGGCGCACTTCGTCCCGATAGGCGGATTCGCCGGCGTAGGGGTTGAGGCATGCGGCGCCGGCAAAGCGGGAGGGGTGAGTGCGGACAGCCTGGCCGATCAACTCATGCGCGGCGCGGTGGTCGGCCACGACGGGAAAGGGGATGGCGAGCGAGCGGTCGACGCCGTGGCGATCCATGGAGCGGAGGAGATCGTCGATGGAGACGGAGCGGCCGGAGTGGAGGGCGTCGCCGATGTGCGTATGAGTGTCGAAGAGAAAATAGCTGTTTCGCATGGGATTACTCGACAGCGGAAGCGATGAGACGGCCCAGGTCCGCGGTGGAGAGGCTGCCGCCGAGATCAGCGGCGCGATTGGCGGGCTCGGCCAGGACGTTGCGAGTGGCGCGTTCGATGGAGCGGGCGGCGGCGGGTTCGCCGAGCCAATCGAGCATCATGGCGGCGGAGAGGATGGTGGCGACAGGGTTGGCGATTCCCTTCCCCGCGATGTCGGGCGCGGTGCCGTGGGAGGGCTGAAACACGGCGTGCTTGTCGCCGATGTCGGCGCTCGGAGCCATGCCCATGCCGCCGACGATGCCGGCGGCGAGATCGGAGAGGATGTCACCGAACATGTTTTCGGTCACGAGCACGTCGAAGCGCTCGGGACGCTGGACCAGGTAGAGAGCCATGGCGTCGACGTAGACGCGGTCGGTCTGGACGTCCGGGAAAGCGGCTGCGATCTGGTCGAAGACGGCGCGGAAGAAGGCCATGGAAGGCAGGACATTGGCCTTGTCCACAAGGGTGACGTGACGGCGGCGTTTGCGCGCTTCAAGGAACGCGGCGCGGCAGATGCGCTCCGCTCCGCGGCGGGTGATGAGCATGGTGTCGCGGCTTTCCACGGCCCCTTCGGCGGGTGGAGGCGCAAGCCGGGAAGAGAAAAGGCCTTCGGTGTTTTCGCGGATGAGCAGCAGGTCGATGGAGCCCGCGGCGCGGCGCTTGAGCGGCGAGTCGTTCTCGTGGAACAGATAGATGGGGCGGAGGCCGATGTAGAGATCGAGCTTTTCGCGCAGGTCGATCTGCGGGGTCATCTCAACGCCGGAGGGCCAGCGGACGCCGGGCAGACCCATGGCGCCGAGCAGGATGGCGTCGAACTCCTTGGAGCGCTCGAAGGTCTCCGGCGGCAAGGGATCGCCGGAGCGGAGGTACTCGCCCGCGCCGGCGCTGAGCGTTTCGTACTCGAAGCCGATGGAATAGCGAGGCGCGACGGCGCCAAGAACACGGACGGCTTCGGCGGTGACTTCCGGACCGATGCCATCGCCGGGCATGAGAGCGATGCGATAGGTCTTCATGCGAGGGGGATCACCTGGTTCTTTTCGGCGGATTCGTAAGCGGCGAAGACGGCGCGGACCGTGTCGAGATAGTCGCGGCCTTCGCTTTCGCAGCGGGCGCCGGTTCGAAGGCACTCGACGAAGTGAGCGTGGAGCGAGAGGATGCTGTCGCCGCGATAGCCGGCTGCGGGAATCGGGTACACGTGCTCACGAGGCTCTTCGCCGTAGCGGGTGACAAAGAGGCGGCCGTCGCCGTCCATTTCGACCATGCCGAGGTCGCCCTCCAGGCGCAGGCGGCCGAAGGTTGCATCGTTTGGTGTTGGGCCGCTGATGCGGTTGGCGTCGATGAGCCCTTCGGCTCCGCTTTGGAAACCGATGCGGATCAGGCCCGCGTCTTCCCCCGCAATGACCGGGTTGATCCTCGACGTGTGGCAGTAAATCTCCTTGAAGCCGCCGGCCAGATACCGGAACGTGTCGATGAAGTGGACCAGCGTCTCGAAGATCAGGAAGCGCTTCATCTCGGCGAAGTAAGGCTGGACGCGATACGGTTCGGCTCCTCGTCCGTCGCCGTTTCTCATGCGGAAGCCGATGTAAAAGGGCGTACCGATCTCGCCGGAGTCGATGATGCGGCGGATCTCGCGGTACCAGGGCTGCCAACGCCAGTTTTCGTGTACTAACAGGCGGACTCCGGCTTGCTCGCAGCACTCCACCATGGCGACGGAGTCCTCAAGCGTCGGGGCCATGGGCTTCTGCGAGATCACCGCAACTCCATGCGAGGCGCCGAGGCGAGTCAGCTCGAGATGCGTGTCCGGAACGGTGATGATGTCGAGAAAGTCGGGCTTTTCGGCAGCGAGCATCCCGGCAGCTTCCGCGTAGACGCGCTCGATGCCCCATTTGGCGGCGAACTCGCGAGCCCTGTCGAGATCGGGGTCGGCGACCGCCGAGATGCGCACACCCGGACAACGGTTCCACGCATCGGCGTGAAACTGGGCAAAGAAGCCAGCACCGGCGATAACGCCGGTCAGTTCGGACGAGATCAAAGCATGAACCTCACGCAGAATTGTATATGATCTCGACCGGGCCTGCGAAGGAGCGGCTGACCAGCCGTATACTGGGCGGAATCATGGTGTCAGCGGTCCTCTCATTCATCCTTCTGTTCGCGGCGTGCGCCGTGAGCATGGCGCAGTCGAGCGACGCGGTCCTGTCGGGGGTGGTGAGCGATGCGAGCGGGGCGTTGGTGCGAGGAGCGAGGATTACCGCGAGAAACGTGGCGACCGGAGTGGAGTCGAAAACTGTTTCCAACGATTCGGGGGTTTATGCCTTCCCGGCGTTGCAGCCGGGAACGTACAGGCTAACGGCGCAGTTGGATGGATTCCAGACGCTGGTCTACGACGATGTGGCTCTGGAGGTGGGCGCCCGGCTGCAGATCAACCTGCAGTTGACTGTGGGCGCGATGAGCCAATCGGTGGAAGTGAGGGCGGAAAGCGACAGCCTGCTGGGCTATGCGACATCGTCCGTTGGCGGGATGCTGACCGGGCAGAAGGTGCTGGATCTGCCGATCCCGGCGCGGAACGCGCTTTCGTTGGTTTACACGCAGGCTGGGCTGATCGGAGACAATTTCGCTGGAGCGCGAAGAGCTTCAATGAACATCACGATCGACGGACTGAACGTGCAGGACCAGAGGAACAACAATGGCGTTTCGTCGCCGGTGTTCACAAGCGTGGATCGGATCGAGGAGTTCAGGGTCGTGACGGCGCCAGCGGACGCGGAACTGGGGCGCGGGTCGGGGCAGGTGCAGATGTCGACGCGTTCGGGGACGAACCAGTTCCACGGGAGCCTGTTCGAGTTTCACCGGAACACGGTGCTGAATGCGAACACCTTTTTTAACAACCAGAGGGGGACGGACGCCAAAACGGGCCAGCCGATCAGTCCGAGGAACAACCTGATCCGGAATCAGTTTGGGGGACGGATCGGGGGGCCGATTGTGAAGAATCGGACTTTCTTCCATTTTCTTTACGACGCGCAGCGGATCCGGTCGCGATCGGCGGTGACGTCGACGGTCTATACGGAAACGGCGCGGCAGGGTCTCTACCGGTTCTATCCGGGCGCGCGGAACGGGAATGCGGAGTCGAATTCGCCCACGGTGGATCTGAACGGGAACCCGCAACGTCCGGCGAGCGCAACGGGGGAGCTGCAGACGGTGAGCTTGTATGGGCGGGACCCGG
>CAYWST010000042.1:8798-22979 GCA_964461075.1 uncultured Solibacteraceae bacterium
GGTTTGTTTTTAGGGGGGGCCCCCGGCGAGGCCGGGGCCGGACCCGACGGGGACGATCGCGCGGCTGTTCGGCGTGACGCCGGCGCCCAACAACTTCCGGACGGGCGACGGGTTGAACACGGCGGGCTATACCTGGCAGCGGAGGTCGACCGACGACTTCGACGTTTTCAATTTCAAGATCGACCACAACTTTTCGGGAGCACACCGCCTGACGTACTCCTACAACCTGGAGGATGAAGCGGAGTACAACACGCGCTACGAGCAGCGCTTTCCGGATGCGCCCGGCGGGGCGATCAAGCGGCGGGATCACTTCCACACACTGAGCGTGCTTTCGACGCTGCGTCCGGCGCTGCTCAATGAATTCCGAGCCGGAGTCTTGCGGCCGGACTACCGGGCGATGGCGCCCTGGGAGATGGAGCAGAACGCCGGCTTTCTGCCGCAGGCGGGCGGCGCTCCTTACATCCCGGTCTTCAATCTGGTCACCGGCGTCGTGGTCTCCGACGACGATCCGGTGCGCCTGTTCTCGCCGTTGTATCAATACGCCGACAATCTGACCTGGATCCGGGGGCGGCACACCTTCAAGGGCGGCGTGGACGTGAGGTTTCCTTCGAGCAACTCGTTTAACTCGAGCGACGTGATGCCTCGGGCGAATCTGGGGACCGGGGGCGTGCCGGTGCTGAACCTGGACCGCATTCCCGGCATCGGGCAGAATCTGGGCAACGCGCAATCGATGCTCACGGATCTTGCAGGTTCTTTGGCGAGCGTGGTGCAGGCTTTGAACGCGACGGGCGGACAGAGCCCGCAGTATCAACCGGGGCTCTACAAGTACCGTCACTGGAAGCGTCCGGAGGTGAGCTGGTTCTTCAAGGACGACTGGAAGGTGACTCCAAACCTGACGCTGAACCTGGGCGTGCGCTGGGAGTATTACGGGGTGCCATACGATCCCACCGGCCGCACTGCATCACTCGCGGGCGGAGCAAACGCGGTCTTCGGACTTTCCGGCACATCGTTCGACGACCTCTACAAGCCAGGGCGATTGAATGGCAGCATGACGCAGGTGAACCTGATCGGTCCGGGAACGTCGAATCCGCAGGCGAAGCTCTATAACGAGGATCTGAACAACTTCGCTCCCGCGGTTGGTGTGAGCTATGTGCTGCCGCGGTTTCAGCGGAAAACGGTCGTGCGGGCGGGATATGGAATGAGCTACGAGCGGCAGTCGCTGCGGTTGATCGACGTGGTGAGCGGCGATCAGCCGGGGCTGCGCGAGCGCGTGGTGTATCAGACGGCAAACTACCTGGATCTCGGCGCCATCCGGCTGCCGCTCAAGCCGGGCGGCGCGCCGCTGGAGACTATTCCGGTGACGGACCGCTCGCAGACGATCCGGGTCTTCGACGAGAATCTGCGAACGCCCTACATACAGAACTGGAACCTGAGCATCCAGCGCGAACTCGCGCGCAACACGGTCCTGGAGGTGCGGTATGTGGGTCTGAAGTCCACCAAGCTGATCCGCGGAGCGGACGTGAATGAGCGCAACATCTTCGAGAACGGCATTCTGGACGCTTTCCTGGTGACGCAGGCGGGCGGGCAGGCGCCTTTGCTGGACCGCATCTTCATGGGGCTGAACGTCGCGGGAGTGGGCGTGGTGAATGGGACCACGATCACCGGATCCGACGCGGTGCGGGGCATTTCGACGACACAGAGCCATCTGGCGGGCAACAATGCCGCATCCTTTGCGGAGTATCTGAACACGACGACGCAATTCACCAACGTCCGCGGCGGGCTGCTGCGGCGCGCGGGGTTGCCGGAGAACTTCGTCATGGCCAATCCGCAATTCAGTTCGGCGCGGTTGACGGGAAACTTCGCGAACTCGACCTACCATTCGTTTCAGGTGGAGGTCGTGCGGCGGCTCTCGGCCGGCTGGACGTTCCAGGGCAACTACACGTTTTCAAAAACGCTGGGCGAGGAAGACGGCGACGGCGACTCACTGAATTTGAGCTACCGCAGCGGGCGGGACCGGTCGCTCGACAAGCGGCAACTGGGCTTCCATGTGGCGCACATTGTGCGCACGTCGGGCACATGGGAGCTGCCATTCGGGCCGGGCAAGGCGGTGATGGGTAATTCCCGAGGATGGCTGGCGCGGCTCGTGGAACGCTGGCAGGTAGGCTCGATCATCAACCTGTTCAGCGGTTCGCCAATGACGATCTTCAGCGGGCGGGCCTCTTTCAACTCGTTCAACGCAGCGTCGACCCCGGCCACGTCGGTTGCGGCGATGGGCTCTGATCTCGGCGAGGTGGTCCGGACAGGGAATGGGGTCGTGTATTTTAGCGGGCTGCGGCAGGTGAAGGACCCCTCGGTGGCCTTGATGACGGCGAAGAACAACATTCAGGGCCGTTCTACGCTGCAGGCGATCGCGGGCGCCGGCGGCGAACTGTTGTTTGTGAACGCGAGGCCCGGGAGCCCAGGCACAATGCAGGCCGGGTTCTTTCAATCGCCGGGCTCGGTGCGGTTCGACATCAACGTTCTCAAGCGGGTGCGGATCACGGAGAAAGTGTGGATGGAGTTGCGCGGCGACGCGATCAGCGCGCTGAACAAGCCGAATTTTTCGGCGCCGAACACCGACATCAACTCGGTGAACTTCGGCCGCATTACGTCGACGAGCGACGGCAACCGGATCATGGTGGTCAGCGCGCGGATCAACTTCTGATCCAGGGGGGTCAGGGAATCGGTTTGAGCCTGAAGATCGCCGACTCGATGTGGATACCGGAAACGCCGGTGTAGCTGGAATCGGCGGCGAGAGTGAGCCAGAGGACGCCGTCGTCGCCCGTATAGAGCGGCCGGTCATGGATGTAGGACTTTGAAAGGCGGACGAACTGGCGGCTTGACGGCAAGCAGGGCTTTCCGTTGGCGATATCGCTCACCACGCCCAGGTCGGCGCCGCCTTCCGGATTCGCGCCCACGTCGATGTTCATCTCGAGACGGTTTTCCTCGCTGAGCAACGGGATCGGTTCCACGACGCTCGCGCCGGCCTTGATGAGAACGTCCTCGCCGGGCGCGCCGGCGTCGCCTTCGCAGCGGGAAGGGGCGTTGGAATCGAAGACGAGGTCGAGGGTAAGCCGGTAGCCGGTATTTGGCCGCAGCCCGTCGGCCTTGGTGACGATCCGCTTGAGGAACATGAAGCTGCCGTCGCCGGGGTTTGAGCTCTCGAGATAGTAGCCGTTGCGGGGCTCTTCGACTTCGGCAGGCAGAGGGCGGGGCTCGGCGATGCGGCCCGATTCTCCGCCGGGCGCGTATTTCGCGAAGCCGGGAAGCCATTGGCGCGCGCCGAAATCGAAGTCGCTCAACAGAACAAGAACCTGATCGTCTTCGGTGAAGACGCGGTTAGCGAGTTTGGCGTAAACGAGGCGATAGGTGAGTTGGGTCCCGTCCGCCTCGCCAATGGTGCGGGAAGAGAGCCCGATGTCAAAGCGGTAGATTTCCTCGCGGAAGTGCGTGACGCGGCAGCCGCCCTGAGCGTAACTGAACGTGAGCGGAGGCGTGAGGCCGGGGAAGATCGTGAGATTGGGTGGCGTGACGCCCTGATTGCAGCCGCTCAATGCGGTGCTGTAACCCGGTGCGCCGTTGGCGATTTGGGCCATGCGGGTTTCGCGGCCGCTGGCGACGTCGAGCGAGTAGACGATCCCGTCGGAGGTGACTCTCAACCACATGTCGGTGGAACCGTAGCCGGTGACAAAGTAGTAGGTCAGGTCGTTGGTGACGCGGCTGCGGAGCACCTCGATGTTCAGGATGCGCTTCTGCTGCCCGGAGGTTTCCAGGACCCATTGATTGCCCACGGCCAGCGGGAAGTAGCGCCCGTTGGCCCAAACCGGCTCTGCCGCGACCAGAAGCGCTGCCAAGGCCAGGAGAATTCTCATGATCTATCAGACAGTTTCTCAAAACGAATAGTCGGGCCGCGCTATCCTGGAAAAAGTAAATTCCGAGGGATCCGGAGGCCTACATGAGAACACTGTCGCTGGCGGTTGCATTGTTGTGCACGCCAAATCTCTTTGCGCAGGACGCGACGCCGACGTTCAAAGTGGATGTCGTCTCAAAGACCGTCAACGCGGTGAACTACAAGGCGAAGGGCGGGTCGACCAAGATCGACTTTGAGGGCACGGCGCTGATGCCCTCGGCGACTGGCGAAGCGAAGGTGGAAAGCCGGCAGGCGGTCACTTCGATCGAGGCCAAGTTCGTGAACCTGGGCAACCCCTGGCAGTTCGGCGCGGAGTACCTGACGTACGTGCTTTGGGCGGTATCGCCGGAGGGCAAGAGCTCGAACATCGGCGAAGTGATCGTGGACAAGAACGGAAAAGCGGAGTTGAGGGCGACTTCGGAATTGCCGGTGTTCGGCCTGGTGGTCACGGCGGAGCCTTATTTCGCCGTCAGCGTCCCGAGCGAACTCATCGTGCTGCAGAACGAGCTGAGGAAGAACACGGAAGGGCGCAGGTTCGTCGTCGAAGCCAAGTCGGAGTTCTACAAGAAGGGCGAATACGCCAAGCTGGGCAATCCGCTGGGGATGACCCCTGACCTGAAAGCGCAGCCGCTGGAGATGTACGAAGCGCGCAACGCCGTGTCGATCGCCGCCAACTTCAAGGCGGACAAATACGCCAGCGACACGCTGGACCGGTCGAAGGCGAGCCTGAAAATGGCGGAGAACGCGTTGGCGATGAAGAAGGACCGGAAGGACGTGATCACGCTGGCGCGAGAGTCGGTGCAGTTCGCCGAGGAGGCGCGGGCGCGGTCGCTGGTGCGGCAGGAGGAGGAGTTCATCGCAGCGACGCAGAAGAAGGCGTCCGACGAAGCTCAAGCTCGGGCGCAGGCGGACGCCGCCCGAAAAGCAGAGGAAGCGCGGCGGGCCGCCGCAGAGGCTGCCCAAGCGCAGGCGGAACTGGCCAAAGCAAGGGCGGAAGCCGACAGGCTTGCGGCGGAGCGCGCCAAGCTTGAGGCGGAGAGGGCGCGCCTGCAAGCTGAGGCGCAAGCGGCCAAAGACGCCGCCGCACGGCAGGCGGCGCAGGAGGCTCAGGCCAAGGCGCTCGAGCAGCAGAAGCTTGCGCAGGAAGCCGCGCAGCGGGCGGAACGCGAACGGCAGGAGCTTCGCAAGCGGCTGCTCGATCAGTTCAACGCCATTCTCGAAACCAAAGACACCGACAAGGGCCTGGTGGTCAACATCGGCGACGTGCTATTCGACATCGGCAAGGCGACGCTGAAACAGGATGCACAGTTGAAGCTCGCGAGGTTTGCCGGCATCGTGCTCAACTACCCGGGTTTGAACCTGGCGAGCGAAGGGCACACCGACAATACAGGCTCCGCGGAGCTCAACCAGAAACTGAGCGAGCAGCGCGCGGCGGCGGTTCGGGATTTCCTTGTCGCCCAGGGCGTCGTGGCCGACCGCATAACTTCGGTCGGGCGCAGTTTCAGCCAGCCGATTGCCGACAACGCGACGGCGGCGGGAAGAAAGCTCAACCGCCGCGTCGAGATCATCGTCAGCGGAGAAGTGATCGGCCAGAAGCTCGGTCAATGATCAGGCTCGCAGCCACTTATTGAAGAACTTGATAGTCTGCGCCCAGGCGTCCTGGGCGGCGGAGGCGTTATAGGCTGCGCCGGTATCGTTGTGGAAGGCGTGGCCGACGCCTTCGTAGACGAGCATTCCAAGGCTCTTTTGCTGGCGGATCATGGAATCGGCGACCGGCAGCAGACGCTGGGTCAGCGTGCGGTCGCGTTCGGCGTAGATGGCCAGGACGGGAGTCCGGATCTTTTCGACGTCTTCAACAGCAGGCGGCGCTCCGTAGTAGGGCACGGCAGCGGCGGTTTCCGGGAAGTTCACAATGAAGTCCCAGGTGTTGCCTCCGCCCGCGCAGAATCCGGTCATGCCGATGCGGTTGAAGACGATGTTCTCGAGCCGCTTCATGTAGTCGAGAGTGGCGAGGAGGTCGGCGCGGCGCTGGTCCTGGGTGGTGCGGCTATAGGCGGCGGTCTGCTGGGTTGGCTCGGGGAACTGCTGGACGCCGCCCTGGCGGGAAAGCAGGTCCACGGAGAGTCCGATGAAGCCTGCTTTGGCAACGCGGCGCGTGACGTCCTTGATGTGTTCGACGAGACCGCGGTTTTCGTGGACTACGATCACCCCGGGTTGCAGTTCGGCGCGGGCCGATTTCGGAATGGCCAGGTATCCAAACAACTGTCCCGCCTCGCCGGGCATCAGCACGTCCTGAACTTCGATGTCGGGATCGTCCTCAGCCACGCGGACCCCGGGCGGTACCGGAGACGGCTGTTGTGCAAGGACGTCTTCATAGCCGGCGAGCGCGGCCATCGCGGCGGCGACGCTGCCGGTGCGCTTAACCACGCGGTTGATGAGTTGCCTGCGGTTGAACGCTCCGTCCACATAAAGGTGGACGAGGTTGTCGATTGGGTGTTCGCTCTCGTACATGGAAAAACCCCTCTTGCAGATGAGAGAAGTTTACCATCCGCGAGGATTCAGAAACTGAGGCCGAGAGAGCCGGCAAGGGCCGCGAGGTCGCTGCCGGTGGCGGGCAGGCAGGCGGCGATCTGCGGTCCGTGCCGTTCGACAAAACCCGGCGCGCCGGAAGCGGCGTGGAGGCTTCTGATGTCGCGCCAGATCTTGCTCCAGCGCTGGTCGTAACCATTGAGCAGGTCCAGGCCGCGGCCCTCGCGGAGGATGGCGTGGAGTTGCGCGGCGAGGTCGGCGGCTTCCTGAAGGCCGGAGTTCATGCTCAGGATGGCGGCCGGGCCGGACAGGTGGGCGGCGTCGCCGGCGAGCCACATGCGGCCCGCACCGAAGCTTTCGGCCTGCCGCTTCTCAAAGCGGACGAGGGTTCTCCAATTCACCTTGCCGACGCTGGAGTCGAACCAGGGGGCGCGCTGTTCGATGAGGCGGTGCAGTTCGGACTCCTCCAGCACGGGCAGTGAGTCGCCGGGGTCGCCGGCGGTGCGGTCCTTGGTGCGCTCGGTGGGGAAGTAGCCGAGTCCGGCGTCGAGAAGGCGGTTCTTGAGCTCCTCAGCCTGAGGGTCGCTGTAGCCGGGCAGTTGGAAACTCCAGCGGGCGGCGCCGCCGGGGAGTGGCCAGAGGACATCAGTCGTCGTTTCGCCGAGAACGAGGCGGATGGCGTGGCCGAGGTCGGCCCCGCACTCGAACTCGAAGACGGCGTAGTAGTCGGCGGGGGCGACTTCAGGGAACTTGATGCCGAGGGTCCGGCGCACCTGGGAGTTGTAACCGTCCGCGCCGATGACGAACGGGACTTCGAGCTTTTTCTGTTCCTCGACGACCCACTCGGTGTGGGCGACTGCGTAACCGCGCGACTCCTTGCCGAGCCGGTTGACGGTGGCGCGCACCGCGGCTTCGCCGGGCTCGAGGCTGAAGACCTCGTGGCGCCAGTGAATCCGCGCATCTTCGGCCTTCAATGCGGACTCGAGTAGCGACTCGAGGGCGTCCTGGCGGGTCACGGCGATGTCGCGGACGGGAACGGACATGCGCTCGCCGGAACGATCGCAGAGCGCCAGCGACTTGACGGTGTAGGAACCCGCGCGGGCCTGCGCGCCAAGGCCGAGAGAGTCCAGCAGATCGAGCGATGCGGCGTGCAGCGCGAGGGCGTAGCTGTGCTGGCACGGCCAGACGCCCGTATCGACGATCTCGACTTCAACGCCGCGCCGCTTGAGCGCCAGCCCGGCAAGCATCCCGACAGGGCCCGCCCCGGCAACGAGTACTTCCGGATTTCTGTCTTTGAACATCGTTTTTCCTCCTGGTCCCGCCATGAGTCTACCCCAGCGGGCGGCCTGCCGCATATACTGTCTAGCAGCCATGCAACGACGCCAGTTTCTCTCCACCAGCGCCGCCGCGATGATCGCGGCGGAATCCAAGAAGCGTGTCGGCGTGATCGGACCCGGATGGTACGGCAAGGCCGATCTGTTCAGGCTGATCCAGGTAGCGCCCGTCGAGGTGGTCTCCATCGCCGATCCCGACAGCCGGATGCTGGAATCGGCGGCGGAGATGATCGCCACCCGGCAGCTCTCGAAGAAGAAGCCGCGGACCTACAAGAACTACCGCGACATGCTGAAAGAGAAAGATCTCGATCTGGTGCTGATCGCGACTCCGGATCACTGGCACGCGCTGGCGGCGATCGACGCGATCAAGGCCGGCTGCGACCTCTACCTGCAGAAGCCGATCAGCACGGACATTATCGAGGGGCAGTCGATTCTGGCCGCCGCGCGCAAGTATAACCGCGTGGTGCAAGTGGGCACGCAACGGCGTTCGACGCCGCACCTGATCGAGGCGAAAGACGAAATCGTCCGGGCCGGCAAGCTCGGCAAGATCGGCCTCGTGGAGGTTTACTGCTACACGGGCCGGCGCACGCAGCCAGTCGCGGACAAGCCCGCCCCGGACTACCTCGATTGGGATTTGTGGACCGGCCCGGCGCCGATGCGGCCCTACAACGAACTGGCGCACCCGGGCGGATGGCGCAATTTCGTCGAATACGGGAACGGCATCATGGGCGATATGTGCATCCACATGCTCGACATGGTGCGCTGGATGATGGATCTCGGCTGGCCGACACGAGTTTCGAGCACGGGCGGGATTCTGGTGCACAAGAACGCGAAACCGAATACGCCCGATACGCAGGTGGCGAATTGGGATTTCGGCGACGTTCGGGTGGTGTGGCAGCATCGCTGCTATGGCCGCGGCCCGGATCCGGACTACTGGTGGGGCGCGAACTTCTACGGCGACAAGGGGACGTTGAAGGCGAGCGTGTTCCGCTATGACTACACGCCGATTGATAAGGGCGCGCAGCCGGTTCACAAGGATGTGACCTACGAACTGGAACAGTACCCCGAGGACAAGACCGAGCCGCGGCTGGAGAAACACGTGGCTCCGGCCATCCGGCGCCACATGCAGGACCTGCTGGCGGCTTCGGAGAAGAGATCGAAACCGGTGGCGGATATCGAACAGGGACACATCTCAACGGCGAGCTGCATCATGGCCAACATGGCGTTGGAACTGGGGCGGACGCTCAACTGGGACGCGGACAAACACCAGTTCATCGGCGACGCCGAGGCGAACAGGAAATTGCGGCGGCCGTATCGAAAGCCGTACGTGCACCCGGAGCCGAACGCAGTCTGATTCGGGTCCATTAACATGGACTCATGGCTTCGAAAATCGTCGAGCGAATCGAAGCGCAGAGCGGACAGACGGGATTGGCCGATCTCCTGGCGCAAGGCCTGCCGGGGAGCGATTTGCAGTCCTTGCTCTTGGAGGTGTTCCGCGCCCGCGCGGCAGGACAGACTCCGGCGGGAGTGCTCGCGCGCGCCACGCGCGGCGGCCTGACGGCGGCTTCCGATGTGGACTCACGTTCGCTGCATCTTGTGGAGGGCTGCGCCTACGAAGCGGCACGGGAGTTCGAGGCCGTCGAACTCGCCCCCGTGCAGCCGCTGGGCGCACACAACGTTCTCGGCGGGATTGATCAGAACAACGTCCTGACGGCAATCCGAAACGTCGAGGTGGCAGGAGATCCGACGACGGCGCTGGCGATTGAGGCCGCCTTGAGGAGAAGGAGGGCCGCGAGGACGGTGCGGCTGTGCGCCGCGCAGAGGGTGGTGCGTCTGCAGCCCTTCGACGTTCCGGGATTCTCGCCGCACTTCAAGCTGTTCGGCTTGGTGAGCGCCGGGCGAGATGCGGGGCGCAACGATTTCGAGTTTGAGAGCCTGCGGGAACATCTGCCGGTCTACCTACGCCTGTTCCGGCTGTTGAACGGGCAGGGATATCATCTCGGCGAGCCGCTCGTAGAGGTAACCGATCATCGCCTGACCGCGGAGCGCCTGCGGCGGGCGGGAATCGCGCCCGAGGTCATTCGAAATCGTATCCGGGCACACCGCCTTGGCGGAAGCGAGGAGATGCTTCGGGAACTCGACGCTGGGTTTTCCGGCGAGGTGAACGAGCGGCTGCAAAGGGTCCAGGAACGCGTCCTCAGTCCGCTGAGGGAGGAGTTCCCCGAAGCGGCGTTCCAGGTGCAGAACGCCCGGCTGGAGGGCTTCGGTTATTACCCCGGCCTCTGCCTGCGGATCTCGCCCGCGGCGCGGGACGGAGAGCGCTTTCCGGTCGTGGATGGCGGCTTCGTGGATTGGACCGCGCGGATGCTGGCGAACCGCAGGGAGAGGCTGCTTGCATCCGGCGTGGGGATCGAATTTATCTGCCGGCGCTACCGTTAGCGGCGCTTGAGGGGGATGAATCTGAGTCCGGTGTGCGTGGGTGAGAAGGACATGACTTTTGTGTCGTTGAAGCCGGCGGCGCGGCATTGGGTCAGGACATCATTCTGAGTGATGGTCTTCACGCCCTTGGGGTAGACGATCCAGAAGACGGGCGATGCGGGGAGCTTTCGCAGACCTGCCGGTGCGGCGGCGAAAAGTATGGTGAGGTCCGCGGCGGAAGGCTCCGCCACCAGTTCAGCGCCGGCGGCCTTCAGTTCGTCACGGAAACCGGGCTCGGCCTCGCCGCCGATGGCCACCTTCATTCCGGGTTTGACGCCGAGCTTCGCCGTGCGGGGCTTCGGGGTGGGGCATTGGGAACCTGCGCTCACGTTTTGCTGAGTCCTCAGGGCGAAGGTAGCATCTGTGGGACATGCAGGAATACTCGAAAGCCGGCCTGACCGTCCGATTCGACCCCAAGATCTGTACGCACTCGGGACATTGCGTGCGGGGTCTACCGCAGGTGTTTGACGTTCAGGCTCGTCCGTGGGTGAATCTGGAGGGCGCAGAGCGCGAGGCGATCATCGAGCAGGTGCGGCGCTGCCCGTCGGGAGCGTTGAGCTTCGAGATCGGCGGCGCGAAGGAGTAGTCAACTCGCCAACTGAGCGCTTGCGCGAGCGAGCAGGGAGTCCTCGAAGCCGTAATCGATGACCGTGCGCTTGTGGTGGCGCTGATACCACTTGTAGGTTTCGCTGAGGCCTTCAGCGAAGGAGACCGGCTTGAAACGGAGAACACGCTGCGCCTTGGCGACAAGAGTGGTGATGGGCGGCAAATCGAAGTATTGACCGAAGTAGAGGTTTGGCCCCATGGGATGGCCGCCGGAACGCAGGATGCGCTCGCGGGGGACGCGAACGACTTCGACGATCTTGCCCGCGGCTTTGGCCATCAACTCCACCACTTCCGCCTGAGTGAGCGCTCGGGAATTGGCGACGTTGAAGGCGTGGCCGACGGTGTTGGGGGTGCTCATGGCGGCGATGAGCGCGCTGACCAAATCCTTCACGAATACAAACTGCATAAGACGGCGGCCATCGCCAGGGAGGATAATGGGGCGCTTATCACGCATGCGGTCCCAGAAGAACTGCTCACGGTAGTAAGGGTTTCCGGGGCCATAAACAAAGGGCGGCCTGATGGTGACCACCGGGGTGCCGTAACGTTGATGGAGGCGGAACAGGGCGCGTTCGCTCTGGGCCTTGTCGCGCGTGTAGCGGTCGGCGTGATCGTCGTCGGCGAGGGCGTCGCCTTCATGATGATTCAGGCCGTCACCGTAAGCGGCGACGCTCGACATAAAGACATATCGCCCGCAATTGCCCGTCATCAGATGGGCGAGCGCCTGAACGGCCTGCGCGGGGGTTCCCCGTTCCCAATCATAGGCGAGGTCGAAAACGGCATCGTAGGACTTGCCGGAAAGCAGTGACCGGAGGGAAGCCGCGTCGTTGCGGTCCGCCTGAAGATTGGCCACTTTCTTGCCAAAGTCGTGCGTCGCCTTGCGATGAAGAATCGCCGTTTCGTGGCCGCTCTTGATGAGTGTCTGGACGAGCGCGCGGCCAATGAAGTTCGTACCGCCGATAACAAGAATATTCATCGTTTCATATGCCTCGAAGCTTCAACCTGGTGAGAGTAAAGCGCCGAAGCCGCCTAGTCGTCGTATTGGAGACCCGAACGGATCACCGATTCCTCGTGGCGCGAAATGCGCAACGCCAGCCTTGAGAGAGCCGGCCCGGCGGCTGCGATCAGTGTTTCGGGCTCAAAATCCAGGGGCACAATCGGGGCCGGAGGTGGGGCTGACAATGCATCTACTCCTTCAAACGCCTCCGCTGAGATGGAAGCAGAGGGCGCAAGAGCGCCAAACTCTATCCTATCAAGCCGGAAGCCCGCCGTCTCCCCCCGAAGCCGGGTTGTTATACTCGTCGGCATGGTGCGACCGGGGCTCGCGATTCCCACCGTGCTGGCCGACGATGAGGCGCCGGCGCTGGACGAGCTTTCGTTTCTGCTCTCCGATTATCCGGAGATCGAGGTGGTCGCTCGGGCCAGCAACGGGCTGGAGGCGGTCGAGCGGATCGAGGCATTGGAGCCGGACCTGGTTTTTCTGGACGTTCAGATGCCGGGACTTGACGGGCTCGGCGTGATCAACAAGCTGAAGACGGATGGAGGACCACAGCCGGCGTTCGTTCTCTGCACGGCGTTCGAGCAGTATGCGTTGGAGGCCTTCCGGATTGAAGCGCTGGACTATCTTCTGAAGCCGGTGGAGCGCGACCGGCTGGCGATCACCGTGGATCGCGTGCGGCGCACGATGCTTGAGCCGGCCCAAATGGACAGCACACCGCAACCGCACCCGCCCGCCTCGGCGGCGAAATCGAAGCTGCTGGTCCGCAGCGGGGGGCGCAACCTCATCGTGGACGCGGCGGACGTCGTGTACGCCACGATCGAAGGCGGGACGATTACGGTGGTCACCACCAATCTCGCCGGACAGGTCAACTACAAAACGATCGAGGAGCTGCAATCGCAACTCGACCCATCGAGGTTCTGGCGCGCCCACCGCAGCTACCTCGTCAACATCGATCGCATCCGCGAGGTGATTCCCTGGTTCAAGTCCAGTTATCAGTTGCGGATGGACGACAAGAAGTCGACCGAGATTCCCGTCAGCCGCGTACAGACGCGCCGTTTGAGAGAGCTGTTCAAGCTTTGATCCGCGACCCCGCGGCTCAAAGTTCGTCTTCGTCTTCCTGTTTCGCCTTTGGCGCCACCTGCCCGGAACTCTTCGGCTCCGATCCCGTGATGGCGGGGATGCCCAGAACGCCGCCGAGCTTGCCGATCGCCGAAAGATCGAGCGGGCCGTCGATGTAGACCACGGAGACCTCGCGCGGCTCGGCGGCGATGATGAGGAAGCCCTTGCTCTTGCCGTCCGGCCCTTTGGCGTAGGAGATGTCGGTAAACCCGCCTCTTTCCTTCACCTCGATGATGTTGACCCATTCGCCGGAAGCTTTGACCTTGTCGCGAAAGGCCTGCACGATGGCGAGGTCGTACTCGCCCTTCTGCTCGAATTCGTAGGACCTGACCTGGACCGCCTTGACAGCCTTGGCCACCTCGCCGAGGTTTTTTCCCTCGCCTGTGGTCACGCCGGACAACATGCCGAGTTGCTCCGGGCCGAGGTTCACAACCGAGGACTCCTTCGCCTTCTCGCCCAGTTTGTCGAGCATCTTGAAATCGACTGTCTGGGCGCACAGCGGCGCCGCCGCCACCATTGCCAATAGCCAACCTGAATTCACTGTTCTACCTCCCTCAAATCGATCTGCTTGACGCCGATGGTGCGCAACTGCCTTTCCGCCTTGGAAAGATGCTTCGAGGTGACCTGGAGGGCGAAGGTGAACTGCTGCCTGACGATCTCAACACGCCGCTCCTCTTCCTTCTGCTGGCGGTAGTGGAGTAGGAAGGCGCCGCCGCCGGCGACGAAAAGGACTGAAGCCGCAATGGCCAGCCAGCGGCGCCGCGCGAAGCCCGTCTTCGCCTCGACCCGGGCCAGAATCCGCTGTTCGAGCCCAGCGGGGGGGTCCATCCGCCGCAAGGCCTCGCGCAGTTGGTTTTCAAACCGGTTCAGTTCACTCATGCCTGTTTCATCTCCCGCGCCGCCGGGAGGCGGCGAAGCATCTTCTCCCTCAACAGATTCACCGAGCGGTGCAGGCGGCTCTTCACCGTTTGCACGGGGATTTCCAGCGTCCGGGCGATTTCAGCCAGCTCCATTTCTTCCTGGAAACGGAGGATGATCATCATCCTGGCCGAAGCGGGCAGGGCGGCCACCATCTGTCGCAGCCGCCGGCTCAGCATCAGGTCGCTCTCCTCAACCCGGGCCCGAGGCTCGGGCGCCTCCTCGAGCGACGGACCCCGGCGGTACCGCCG
>CAYWST010000043.1:0-22741 GCA_964461075.1 uncultured Solibacteraceae bacterium
TACCTGTACTGGCGGCAACTGCCCGGGATTCGTGGAAAGCAATTCGGCGATCTACACCTATTTCGTGCCGCAGGATTTGCCTGGGTTGATCTCGGCGGTCGGAGGCCGCGAGAAGTTCGTGGAGAAGCTGGCCAAGCAGTTCGAATTGGCTGCCCCGGCCAGGTTCATCACGCCGCACGGCAAGCACGGCGAGAACTGGATCGACTACGAGAACCAGCCGGCCTGCCACATGGCGCACCTGTTCAGCCACGCGGGCGCGCCGTGGCTGACGCAGCAGTGGGTCAGGCGGATGAAAGAGGAAGTGTTCGGCGACACTTCGCCCTTTGGCGGATACAACGGCGACGAGGACCAGGGGCAGATGGGAGCGCTCGGCGTTCTGATGGCGATCGGTTTGTTCGACGTGCAGGGCGGCGCGGCCGTCGAGCCGCGCTACGAGATCACGAGCCCGCTGTTCGACCGGGTGACGATCGCGCTTGATCCGCGCTACTTTCCAGGACGATCCTTCACGATCGAGACGAAAGGGAACAAGCCGGGCAACATCTACATCCAACGCGTGCGCTTAAATGGAAAACCGCTTGAAAAGCGATTCTGGATCACGCACAAGGAACTCATCGCCGGCGGGCGGCTGGAGATCGAGCTTGGTCCCGAGCCCAACAGGACTTGGGGTGTGCAGCAATAGAGTCAGGGAAGGCGGCAGGAGATGGCGCGGCGGTGGCGGGCGATCTGGTCGTAGACCGCATCGCGCAGCGCGAGCGGAAAAAGACGCCCCAGCCGCGCCACCCACGACCATGGAAACCCGAGGCGGCCCAGAATCCTGAGAGCGGCCGTGGAGCGCGTGTACGTGCAGCCATCCTCGATGAGGACCACCGTTGACGGGTTGTCGCCCGGCAGAAACTCGAACAGGCCGCTCCGGTCGCGGGCCCGGACGAAGCCTGCGAAGCCAGTGCACAGGCCGCAGCCGGTGTCGATAAGGACGCGGATTCGTGGTCGCTTGTCCGGCATCTGACGAGGGTTATACTACCAAGCAGTGAAGCAGGCAAAGTCGGTTTCCGAGATCTCGCAGGTGTTGTCGCCCAAGCCGTTAGTAGACAGGGAGGAGTTCGACGAGTTCTATTCGCCCAGGTTTGAGAATGTCGAGTCTGACTCCACCAAGAAACTGATTGTCGAGCTCAAGAAGCGTCACGGTGCGGACTTCTACAGGGTCTTTCTCAGCGGGCACAGCGGAACTGGCAAGTCGACGGAATTGACGCGCCTGAGCCGCGAACTGGAAGCGCACTTTGAGTTTATCCGATTGTCAGCGCAGGAAGATTTGTCGCCTTTTTCGACGCAGCCGTTCGACGTTCTCGAGGTGATGGCGGTCAACCTGTGCGAGCGGGCCAACAACCTGAACCTGGCGCTCGATCGGTCGCTGCTGGAGCGAATCGAGGCTTGGTTTACCGAGATCACCGAAAGGTCGGCATCGGCCGCAACGGGAGAGGGCTCCGCGCGCATCGGGGCGGAGGCCGGAACGCCGGGCCTTCTCGGCAGAATCCTTAAACTTGGCGCGGGCGTCAAGGCCGAGGCCCGATTCTCCAGTTCAAGACTGGAAGAGCGCGTTCGGCGGCGGCTTCAGCGTATTTCAGAACTCAAAGACCTCTGCAACGACTTGTTCAGGGAATGCAATCGCTGTCTGCGGGAGAAAAATGGCAAAGAATGGGTCTTTCTCCTCGAGGATTTCGAGAAAGGCAACGTGGACGACGAGGTAGTGCGAAGAGTCTTTGTCACTTATTCCAACGCCTGGACCGGCCTTCAAACACACCTGATCTGCACCGTGCCGTTGTGGCTCACGTTCGGCGAGGCGAAATCGGGTTTGCCGTTTGGGGAAAGGCGTTTGGTTGATATCCCGGTGTACGGCAAAGACCATCAGCCGTGGACCCCAGGCCGGGACCTCGTGCGCGGGATCCTGGAAAGGCGTCTTGATCCAGCTCTCTTCGATCAGGGGGTCCTTGAATCCCTCATCGTGGCCGGGGGAGGGAACCTCCGCGACACGTTCGCCCTGATCGTGGAGGCGGCCGTGCTGGCCGAGGTCAAGGAACTCAGCCGGATTGAACGGGCGCTGGCGGATCGGGCCGTGAATTGGCTTCGAAACGAATACTTGCAGCGGCTCGGCGAGACTTCGCCGGACGCCGCGGTCGATTACTTGCAGAAAGTAGAACTGCTCAAGGAGATCTACGAAGCGAGAGGACGAAGGATGGTGCAAGACCCCCTCTTGTACCGGTTGCTGCGATCGCGCGTGGTTCTTGAGCACAACGATGTGTACTGGTATGGACTACCCCCGATGGTGGTCGACATCCTCGTTCAGCAGGGGCATCTGGCTGAAGGATCCTCGGGCGGCCTGGAGCTGCACGGAAAGTGAATCCCGTCGGGACAGCGTCAATCCCTGAGGCAGTCGAGCGGCTGGCCGGCTGGCTTTCCGCACCGGGGGCGGGAAGCGCTCTCGTTGAGTTTGTCTCGGCGCGCGCGCGCCGGGACGTTCTGGCGAAGGCGTCCGGTATCGCAGGCGTGACCGTTGCCGAAATCGAGTTCTCCTCCTCTTCTTCGAATGTGGAACAAGCGGTGTGGGGCGTCGTCGAGCGGCTTCTTCAGTCGAGCGAAGTCGCCGTGTCGCTCCACGGTCTCGAGGCCGCGTTTCCGGAAGGGGAATCGTTGGAGAAAGCCATTGATCTGCTGGGATTTCTACGCGAAACTCTGGCCCGGTTTCAAGGAAAGCAAATCTGGTGGGTGACGATGGAGACGGCTCGCGTCCTGCGGGAGCGTGCTCCTGATTGGCTATCGTGGATGAGCCCTAGGATAGCCATTCATGATGTTAAGGAACCGGTCGATGCCGGGAATGTGGTTCTTTCGGAGCACAATGAGAACCTGGACTCCGCACGCCGGATGGCGAGGGACGCTCTGGAGAGGATGGAAGCGGGGCTTCGTTCGGGCGGAGAAATCTGGGAGGTGTGGGCCGAGTCGGCAACCCCCGCCTTGATGGCGTTAAGCCGTGCGGGATCGCTCGAGGAGGCCCGTCAGTTTCGGGCTACGTCAATTGACCTGTTGTACGGCCCGGCAAGGGATGCCCGCCGCCTTCAGAAGATTAGGGCCGATTTTGACGAGCTTTTGAGAAGGGACAAATATGCCCAGGCCGCAATGTTGGCTGGCGAGGGGGAGGAACTCCACATCGCCGGCGCGGCCACCGAGAGACAGATCGACGATCTTTTGGCCGCGGGCAGCGCTCTCCTGATGGCCGGACTACACGACCAGGCCGAACGAGTTTTGAAGACGGCTCTCGACGCAGCCGAAAGCGGCCTCGGCGGACAGCATCGAACCACGCTCAAAGTGGTAGAAACCCTGGCGGCGCACTTTGCCATGCAAGGAAGGATCGAGGAGGCCGGGCAGGCTTACTCAAAGGTTCTCGATGGGCTATCACGACTTGGGCTGGCGGACTCGGAGGAGGCAGTGGGTCCGCTTCATGGCCTTGCTCAGGTGGAGGCGCGGAAGGGCCGGCTTGGGAAAGCGGAGATCCTGCATCGCAGAGCCTTGCATATCAGCGCCCGGAGGTACGATCCCGAGCACCCGATCACGCTTCAGGTGATGAGTTCCCTGGGAGGATTGTTCATCCAGTTGGGGCGGCTGGAAGAGGCTGAGCGCATGCTCACCCACGCTCTCCACGGCATCGAAGCGGCGATGGGCTCCGATCGCAGTCTGACGCTTCCGGTCCTTATTCGTCTCGGCCACCTGTACGCCAGGCAGGGCAGGAGCGGGCAGGCTGAATCCGCTTTCCAGGAAGCGATCCGTAGAGGCGAGAAGGGTCTTGGGGCAGAGCATCCTGATACGCTGAGAGCCGTCGGCAATCTTGCTCAGTTCTACGAGACAGCGGGCCGTTTTACCGAGGTCGAGCCCCTGTTGGCGCGGATTGCGATGGGGTTCGAAAAAGTCTATGGCGCGAAACACCCTAACACCGTCGAGGCCGCTGGCGCGTTGGAAGCGATCCGCCGCCAGATCGAAGGGATCCGGTAGGGGACCCGTTCCGGGCCCAGAACGATCCCTCCTGGTATATGCTTTGTGGAGTGCTAACGGTCAAGTTCTGGGGTGTTCGGGGATCGTTTCCGACCGCGGAGAAAAGTCATCTCAAATACGGCGGCAACACGACCTGCATTGAAGTGCGCGCGGCGAACGGCGCGCGGTTCATCATCGACGCCGGGACGGGTTTGCGTGGGCTGGGCCTTGAGATGACGGAGAAAGCCAATCGGCAGCCCATCCGATTTCTGCTGACCCATTTCCACGGCGACCACATGCACGGGCTGCCGTTCTTCACGCCCATCTATGATCCGGCGCAAGAGGTGATCTTCTACTCCGGCAAGAGCCCGCGCGTGGCGCGGGCGGCGTTGGAGCGGCTCATGTCGGCGCCCTTCTTCCCTGTTGAATTGAAGGAGCTCAAGGGGAAGCGGCGCTACATTCAGCTCGATCAAAACTCGGCGCTGATCGATGACGTCAAGGTGACATCCTTCCGGCTGAACCATCCGCAGGACGCCTATGGATACCGTCTTGAGCATCGTGGCGCCTCGGTGGTTCATGCCAGCGACTACGAACACGGCGTCAAGGCGGCTGACGATGAGCTCGTGCAGGCGGCGCGTCACGCCGACCTGCTCATCTACGACGCGCAATATACTCCCGCTGAATACCGCAAGCATCGCGGATGGGGGCACAGCACCTGGGCCGAGGCGGTCAAGGTGGCCAAAAAGGCGAAGGTGAAGCGGCTGATTCTGTTTCATCATGACCCTTCGCACGGTGACCGCGCCGTGGACGAGATCGTCGAGCAGGCGCGCAACCGGTTCCCCAACGTCGAAGGGGCCCGCGAGGGCATGGTGATCGAGGTGTCAGCCTAACTTGGCGGCTGCTTCAAACGCCGCCTGGTAGAAATCCTCGCTGCCGAAGTTGCCCGACTTCAAAACAAGCGGCGTCGGCCGGCCGGAGATCGGAATGCAAAGAGGCACGCCAGGCTGGATGTTGCGGCCGATGGCGAGCGCGCGAATTCCAAGCGCCCTGCAAAGGGCGGAGGAAGATTCGCCGCCGGCCGAAACGAGCGCTTCGGGCGGTTGCAGTGAGACCACGCGCGCGACGAGCGCGGCGATCCCGGAGGCGAGTTGCAACCCCAATTGCTGAGCGGAGAGATTGCGGGCGCCCGCCCATGCGCGGCTTCGCTCCATGGCCGCCGGAGTCGAGTCCGTTCGGACGAGAACGGTGCGGCCTTCCGCCAGTTCGGCGGCGAGGCGTTCTGGCGTTGGAGCAGAGCCTGTTTCGAGGAAAGCGGCGGCGTCGATCACATGGACGATCGCGCCGTGTGCCTCGATCCAGGCGTTCTGTCTCGATGTTGCGACCGAGCAACTTCCCGCGACCGCCAGACGGCCGCGGCCTTGAGCCTTGGCGACACCAGCCAGAGGATCCGCCCGTTCCGTGTTGAGCCAGCCGCGACGGCGCCACGCCGGCGGCAGGTGCGTGCCGAAAGCGGACCCTCCGCTCATCAGACGGAGCCCGCACGCGGCGTCGCAGATGGAGGCGGCGTGGGCGTCGTCGAGACAATCGACGATGGCGATTCCGACTCTCTGTTCGCGCAGCATCGACCAGTGCTCCGCGATGGCTTCCGCGCCGCGCGCGACCACCTCATACGGCGTCAGTCCGACGGCGCGGCTCGTCTGCTTCGAGAGGAAATCGACCAGATTCGGATTCGTCATCGGATTCAACGGGTGAAACCGCATGGGAGAATCCGAAAGTAGCTGGCCTCTGACGAAATGGTAGCCGCAGTAAGTGGTGCGGCCGTTGACCGGCAGCGCCGGGAAGGCGATGGTGAAGGCTTCCCCGAGAGTCGCCAGCGCGGCGTCAATCGTCGGGCCGATGTTTCCTTCCTCGGTGGAGTCGAACGTGGAGCAGTACTTGAGCAGGTAGTGCCGCGGGTCGAGCGCCTTGGCGCAGTCGAACGCCGCCAGCGTGCGGGCGACGGCCAGGTCGCGCGGCAGGGCGCGCGCGGCGGTGGCGAAGACCACGCCGTGCGCGCCGCGGGTCCAGGGCGTGAGGTCCTCGCCTGGCTCTGCGTCGAGAATCAGAACGACGCGGACGCCTTGGTCGGCGAACATGCCAGCGAGGTCGGAGGCGCCGGTGTCGTCGTCGGCAACGGCGGCGAACAGTAGGCGTGTTTCCGGCATCACGCCTTCACCCTCAACTCGGCGATCTGCTCGGGAGTCAGCAACTCGCCGTGCCCGCGAAGAAGGAAGTAAAGCCTGGCTTGCTCCTCGAGTTCCTCAGCCAGCGCGGTCGCCTCCCTCAGGTCGCGGCCGGACGTGATAGGCCCGTGGTTCTTGAGCAGCATGGCGGGAGACAGCCGGGCGGCAGCGCGAACGGCGTCAGCCAAGCCGGGATGGCCGGGACGCAAATAGGGGACAACGGGCAGGCAAGGAATGCGCATCGCGAAGTATGGGGTGTAGACGGGCAACGCGTCCTCTGGGTTGGAGTGGGGCAGGCAGGAGACCGCGGTGGCGTAAGTGGAGTGAAGGTGTACTACGGCGCGGGCCTCTGGGCGCGTTTCATAGAGCGCGATGTGGAAGTGGGCTTCCTTGCTCGGTTTGTTGCCCGAAAGGTGCGTGCCGGTGAGGTCAATGACAGACATGGAATCCGCTTCTAGGTCCTCGAAGGAGGAGTTCGTTGGGGAAACCACGACGTGATCGTCAACGCGCATGCTGAGATTGCCGGCGGTGCCGAAGCTGTAGCCGCGATTGAAGAGGGAACGCGCGGCCTGCGCGAGCGCCACCGCGGCGGCGTGCTGATTGGGAGTCATCGACCGCTATTTTTTCACGATCAAAAGGCCCGGCGGCGGAGCAGGAGCAAGGCGGCCAAGCCGGCAGTGGACAGGGCTGCGCTAACGGGCTCGGGGACCTCCGTAGGCACTTGATCCTCGATGCTCAGGACATTCGTCCCGGAGTTAAAACTGAAGAGTACCCCCAGCGAGTTCAGAGCAACGCTGAACTGCAAGTTCGCGCCGCCCGGCGCGCCGCCAACTCCGTAGTTCTCATCCCAGGCTTCGTTGATCGCGGCCTTGCCCTCGTAAGAGCCCGGCGCAATGCCCATCAGCAGGGCGGTGAAGAGACCGTCGCCGTCGGGGTCCTGGAGCCACGAGCGGAGGCACGAGGGATCCCAATCGCCAGCGCAGCCCAACTCGGACTGGAAGCTGCCGGGCGCGACCACGATCCGGGAGTTCACGTTGTCAGTGATCCAGTGAGTGTCGTGGTCGTAGTAGAACTTGACGGTTGAGTTGGCGCCGAGATTCAACGGAATGTTCGGGCCATTCAGGGTGGCGTTTAGGCCGTAATTGACATCCCAATTGCCATTGAGTGCGGCCTTGTATTCATAGCCGCCAGCAGGCAGGGTGAACGACCCCTGCCAGACAGCGTCACCGGGCTCCAAGGCGAGGAACGTTGCCGCACAGGACGGGTCCCAATCGCCTCCGCAGCCGGCTTCGCTTTGGAGGCTGCCGACGAGGGTTACGGAGGATGGATTTAGGATGTGATCCCCCGAGGCGGCGGGAGACAGGCACAAAGCCGCCGCGAAGAGGTGGACCGGCAATCGAGAAGCCATATTTTGACACAGGGTATGAAACCCCATCGAACCAAGGAATGGATCGATAGTACCGATTCAGATTCCAGCGGTGGCTAGTACTTGTTGACTCCGAAGCATTTCGAGCCAGCCTTGGAGCGTGGCCGGGTCAGGAGGTTTGACCGACTCCGGGAACCGGACTGGCAGTCCAAACCGGTTCAGCTTGGCTCGCCCAAGACGATGATAGGGCAGGAGTTCGACGCCCTCCAGCTTCGGCAGGGAGAGCGCGGTGCGGGCGAGGCCATCGAGGTGTTCGCGCCGTGCGTTGTACTCCGGAATCATCGGGCAGCGGAGGCGGATGTGGGCGCCGGCGTCGTGCAGCCTTCTGAGGTTTGCTAGGATCATCTCGTTCGGCTGGCCGGTGAAGGCTTTGTGGAGGGCGGGGTCGGTCTCTTTGTAGTCCCAGAGGAAGACATCGGTGAGGGGGAGGAGCTTCTCAAAGACCGGCCAGGCGGCAAAGCCGCTGGTTTCGATGGCGGTATGAAATCGCGCCTATTTCGCCGACTTGAGCAGGGCCTCGAGGAATTCGGGCTGAAACGTCGGCTCGCCGCCGGTGAAGGTCACGCCGCCGCCGGATGCTTCGTAGTAGGCGCGGTCCCGTTCGACGACTGCGAGAACCTCTTCGACGGAAGCGTCCCGGCCGAGCAGTTGAAACGCCTGTGGAGCGCAGGCCTCGGCGCACTTGCCGCAAACGGTGCATTGGGCGCGGTTGAGAACCGCCTTGCCTTCACGGTTGTAGGCGATGGCTTTCTCCGGGCAAACCGCCGCGCAGGACCCGCAGGCGACGCACTTTTCCGGCGAGTAGCCCAGCAACGGATTCGGCGAGATTGATTCCGGGTTGTGACACCACGCGCAGTGCAGCGGGCAGCCTTTCAGGAACACGGCGGTGCGGATCCCTGGCCCATCGTGGATGGAAAAACGCTGGATGTCGAAAATGCGCCCCCTCATCCTCATCTCACATGTGCGCCGTGCGCGCGATGATCTCGTCCTGCATGTCGCGTGTCAGGTTGACGAAGAACTCGCTGAAGCCAGCGATACGGACGACGAGATCCTTGTATTGCTCGGGATTGGCCTGGGCGGCGCGAAGCATGTCAGTGTCGATGGCGTTGATCTGCAGTTCCTGGCCTCCTTTGGCGAAGTAGACGTTGACGAGCGCGCGGACTTTCTCGCGGCGTGCCTTGTCTTTGAGCATCATCGCCTGGAATCGCAGGTTCACCTGATAGCCGTGCTGCCAGCTTTCGGGTCCATTCAGTTTGGTGACAGAGTTGAGGAGCGCGGTGGGCCCGCTCCTTTCCATGCCGGCGCTGGCCGCGATGGAACTGGCCAGCGGGGTTCCCGCCAGCCGCCCGTCCGGCGTGGCCGGCGTAACAAGGCCCGTTCGCACGGCGGAACTGCGCACGACATGGCCGTTACCGAATGGCGAGCCGTCGCGCGGATCCCGGCAGATTTCCTTCATCGGGACGTCGCGCATGCGTTCGACGATGCGGATGATATCGTCCAGCCGCGGGTCTTCGTTGCCGTGTTTAGGCGCGGCGAGCAGCATCGCACGGAGTTTCTCATGGCCCTTGAAATTGGCTTCGCAGGCGGCTGAAACCTCGGCCAGCGTGGCCTTGCGGCTGTCATAGACCACCTCCCGAATGGCGGCGAGGCAATCGACCGCGTTGGCGAAGAAGATGCCGCCGCAAGTGAGCAGATTGTACTTGGTTCCGGCCACGAGGTCCTGCGCCCGCTCGATCTGTCCGTCGAAGAAGCAGGAGGTGAGCGGCGTCTGGCCCCACTTCATCGTGGCCGCGAGGATCTTCATCTCCTGGGCGTAGCTCCTGGCGATCGAGTCCCGCAGATGGCCCGCTGTTGTTCTGACGAACTCCTCGAAAGTGGCCGGTGCGGGGCCTTTCAAAGTCTTCAGGATGGAGCCGATGTAGTTGGCGTTGGCGTTGGGGTTGAAGTAGAACTGGCCGGGGATGGCGAGTTCGTTGCAACCGACGGCGATGTAGTTACGGGCGTCCTCGGTGGCGACGCCCAGTTTTTCGAGCGCCGGCACGATGGCCTCGTCATTCCACATCAGCGGAAAGCATGTGCTGCGGGCGATGCGGGTCAGGGCGAAGTCGAAGAACTCCTGGTCGATGTTCTTGTGCCAGCGGATCCAGACGAGGGGCTCGGGCAGGGCCAGGTTGGTGGCGGCTTCCAGGAAGAGCCAGGAGAGCCGGTTGGTGAGGTCCTTGCCGTTGGCGTCCGAGCCGCCCAGGCAGAGCCCTTGAGTGAGATGGTGTTTGGGCCCCCAGAAGGTGTTGTCGTACATCTTCAGGGTGAAGTTTTCGGCGAGCGAAAGCGCTTCGGCGTCGGTGATGCGCCCGGCTTTGCGGTCGGCTTCGTAATAGGGAAGCAGGAGTTGGTCGATGTGATCGGGCGTGCACGAGTAGCCGTGGCCTTCGATGTGGATGGCCTGGTGAGCGAGCCAGATGAGTTGAAGGGCTTCGCGGAAGTTGGAGGGCGGAGCGGTGGAGACGTCCGGGATCGACTTGTCGAGTTCGGCGTACCGCTTGGCCCAATTGGCCAGCCCTTCCAGGCTGATGGAGGCGGCTTCGAGCCAGGCTTGCTGATCGGGCGAGGCGGGTTGCCGGCGCGGGGGGGGGGACCGGCGAGGCCATGCTTCAGAAGATCCGAATACGCGGGCGAAAGATGCCCCTGGTTGGAGATGAACTTGTAACTGGTCTCCTCGGGGAGCGGACCGTTGGTGCGGGCGCCAGGCGTGGTGGCGCGGTACTGGCCCCAGAGGTTGCGGTCGCGCCAGTATTCGCGGATCTCCCCGGGCGCCTGGTTGCGCAGGTAGCCTCGGGCGGCGGGGTCTTCTCCGGTGTAGATGGGGTTTTCCGCGATGCCGAGTTCGACAATGATAGGCATGGCGCCGGGGCGCTCGCTGATAGAGCCTGCGATCCGGTCGCCAGGGCGCAGATACAGCGGGACGGTCCGCAAATACTCCCGCAGAGCCAGCGCCTTCTTGAGTACCCAGGGCTTCGTCTCGTTCTCCTGCCAGATGCGGGTGAAGGTCCGGGCCCGGTGCAGACCCACCGAGACAGCAGACTCCACGACCGACTTGCGGAGAGCCGCAGTCGAGGGGAACGAGACGTTCGGGACGGCGGCGGCGACCGGCGCACCCGAAGCAAGGGCGGCGGCAAAAGCTCGGCGGGAGAGATTCCAGTCCACGGGCATCTCAAACAGACAATATCATCAATAAATCCTGATTGCGAACGGATCAAGAGAAGGCCCCGGTCGCCCGGGGCCCGTCAACAAGGGAAGAGAAGGTGAGGAGTTACTGCTAAAGCGCCATTCCTTGAGTGCCGATGGTGCGGAACTCATACTGCTGGATTTCGACCGCCGCCGTTCCGGCCTCGCAGCGCACGACGCGGCCGCGGGCGACCAGTTTCAAAGACATCCGGTTGTCCAATTGCGCAGGCCAACTGATCGCCATCTCCACGCGCTTGCCCGGCAGCAAGGCCCGGTCCGTGGTGAAGAGAACTCCGCTGGAGCTCATATTGAGAGTCGTACCGAGCCCGACATCGCCGCCCTGACGCTTGCTCAGCATCTTGAAGCGAACTTCGCGCTCGATGGGAAACCGATCCGCAGACCGTCGATCCGAAGCTCCCCTGGAGGGAGAAGAGGAGGTCTCATTTCCAAAGAGGTTCATAAGCAACACCGCTCAACTACAATGAATATCGCTGGCAAAGTGAGGGCCCTCAATAGCGAAATAGTTGGGATTCCTCCGAGTACCTTGGTACCATCAGATACCCATGAAAACTCTTAGCTTGTTGATTCTATTGACTTCCGCACTCCTGGTGGGAGCGGACAAGAAGGCGATCCATCCTCCGGGCGCAAAGCCTGCGGGTCCCTACTCGCCCGGTATCATGGCTGGCGGCGCCCTGTATGTCGCTGGTCAGGTCGGTCGTTTTAAGGACGGCACGTATCCGGAGAAGTTTGAGGAGGAAGTTGCACAGACGCGGATCAACGCCGAGGAAATCATGAAGGCGGCAGGGTATACCTTCGCCGACGCCGTCGCCGTGCAGGTCTATCTCACTGATATGGAGATGTTTCAGCGGATGAACGAGGTGTACATGAAGTACTTCCCGGACCCGCGCCCGGCGAGAACGACGGTGGGCGTTGCCAAGCTCGTCGGCCCGGCCAGGATTGAGATCACGATCACGGCCTGGAAGGATCCGAGCCGTCAGGTTCGCCTCCAGCCCGCGCGCTGATCCAGGCGCGGATCTTCGCCAGGCGCTCGCGGATTCGAGCCTCGGCGCCGCGCTCGGTTGGCTCGTAAAATACTGAACCTGCTAACTCATCGGGCAGGCACTGCATGGCTGTCAGGCCCTCGGGGTTCGAGTGTGCGTGCTCGTAGCCGGCGCCGTAACCCCACTGCTTCATGGCGCGAGTCGGCGCGTTCCGGATCTGCATTGGAACGGGATATGCGGGCTGTTGCCGGACCACTTCCTGGGCGCGGGAAAGGGCGCGGTAGGCGGCGTCCGACTTGGGCGAAACGGCGAGGTAGACCGCGATGTGAGCCAGCGCCTGGTCGCCTTCGGGAATGCCAAGCAGGTGGGCGGTCTGCTGGCAGGCGATGGCGAGTTCGACGGCTCGGGGATCGGCGAGGCCGACGTCTTCGACGGCCATGCGGACGAGGCGGCGGGCGATGTACATGCGGTCTTCGCCGCCCTCGAGCATGCGGGCGAGCCAATAGAGAGCGGCGTCGGGGTCGGAGCTTCGGACGCTCTTATGGAGCGCGGAAATGAGGTTGAAGTGTTCTTCGCCGGACTTGTCGTAGAGGGAGAGCTTGCGCTGGATGGCGTCGGCGACGGCTTGGGGGGCGAGTTCGCCGGCAGGGCTGGCGGCTGCAGCGATTTCGAGGACGTTGTAAGCGGTGCGGGCGTCGCCGTTGGAGTAGATGGCGATCTGCTCCAGCAGCCTCTCATCGGCCTGAATGGAGAGCTGTGCGAGGGCTCGCCGCAGCAGTGTGACCACTTCTTCCGGGGTGAGGGCCCTCAGGGAGTAGACCTTCGAGCGTGATAGCAGCGCTGAGTTGACCTCGAAGGACGGGTTCTCGGTGGTGGCGCCGATCAGGATGATGTCGCCCCGCTCGACGTAAGGGAGGAAGGCGTCCTGCTGCGCCTTGTTGAAGCGATGAATTTCGTCGATGAACAGGACCGTGCGCTGGCCGACACGCCGCGCCCGCTCAGCTTCCGCCATGACCTCCTTGATCTCCTTGATGCCGCTGAGGACGGCGCTGAAAGGGACGAACCGGCAGCGCGTGACGGAGGCGACCAGAGTAGCGAGGGTCGTCTTGCCGGTTCCGGGCGGGCCCCAGAGGATGAGCGAGGTCAGGCGGTCCTTTTCGATCTGGATTCGAAGCGGCTTGCCGGGCCCGAGGATGTGCTCTTGGCCCACGTACTCCTCCAGGAGCCGAGGGCGCATGCGTTCGGCGAGCGGCCTGGGCGCTCCGGCTTCGGGTTGATCGAACAGGCTCACTGATGCGTCCTCTGCCGCATGGCCTCATAGAGCACGATGGCGGCGGCGATGGCAGCGTTCAGACTTTCGACACCCGTGGTGGGGATGTGGAGATCGCGGCCGGCGCCGGACATGGCGGCGCTGACGCCGCGGCCTTCGCTGCCGATCACCAGCGCCGAGGGCCTCTTCCAGTCCACATCTGGGGCGGACTCGCCGCCGCGCGGTACCGCGATCCAGACCTCGACGCGCCGTTGCTGCAAGGCGGCTCGGACGGTCTGAATATCCAGCCCCTCCACGAAGGGGACGCGGAACAGGGAGCCGGCGCTGGCACGGAGGGTCTTGGGATTCCAGGGCGAGACGGTTCCTTTGAGGAAGATGAGGCCGGTCGCGCCGAAGGCTTCGGCGGCGCGGGCGATCGTGCCCGCGTTGCCGGGGTCCTGAATGCCATCCAGGATCAGGGTGAGGGGTTTGCCGCGGAAGACATGATCGAGCGTCCAGGCCGGCGGCTGGACCAGCGCCAGGACTCCTTGCGGCGCATCGGTGCTGGCGACGGCGTCGAGGAGCCCGTCGGCGAGCGGCTGGACTTGCGTGTCGCGGAGCTTGGCGACATGGCGCTCGACGATGGAGAGCACGCGCCTTTCGGCGAGCACGGACGGAACCTTGAGACCGGAGCGCAAAGCCTCCTCCAGAAGGTGAAATGTCTCGGCAATCACCAATCCCGCGGCGTTGGGCGCGCCCTTGGCCGCCGCGCGGCGAATATCCTTGAGCAGCGGGTTCTGCGCGCTCGTAATTTCCGGCAATCTGGCCATAGCGTTTTCCGAATGGAAGACCGATAGTAGCTTACTGTAGGATAAGGTCGAACGATGAGGCGGCTCATTGCCATTGCGGTCCTGGTGACGGGTTTGCCCGCGGCGGCGTTTCTCGTGTCGCTGGCCAAGGCGATCGAGCGGCAGTCGTCGCTCGACGAAGCCCAGCAGGCGGACGTCATCGTCGTGCTGGGCGCGGCCGAGTACAACGGCCGGCCCTCCCCGGTTTTGAAGGCGCGGCTGGATCACGCCTATGAGTTGTACCGGCGCCGGCTGGCGGCCTGGATCCTGACCACGGGCGGGGCCGGAGGCGACCCCCGGTTCACCGAGGGGCACGTGGGCCGGAACTACCTGGTCAGCCGCGGAGTGCCGGCTGAATCAATCGTCGTGGAGGGCGAGGGCGACTCCACGGTTTCGACGGTCCTGGCCGTCAGCGAGATCATGCGAAGGATGGGACTGACCTCGGCCATCCTGGTGAGCGACGGATATCACATCTTCCGGGCAAAGCGGATTCTGGAACACCAAGGGATGGAGGTGTACGGCAGTCCGCGTCCGGAACGTCATCGGGGGACATGGCAGGAGCAGTGGCTGTATGTCCGCCAGGCGTTTGGCTATTTGTTGTGGCGCGCGGGGATCAACATCTAACCAACCCAACCCAACCCGGGGCACCGGGGGGGACAGCCTGACCCGTCCCAACCGAGATTCCTACCGGGGGGGACAGCCTGACCCGTCCCAACCGAGATTCCTTGAGAGGTTTCGCCTTGCCAGGGCACTGAGTCATCGTGAGGTGATCACGGATGCCGCGAAACGCGAGAATCGTCGTCCCCGGCCTGGCGCACCATGTGACGCAGCGCGGGACGGATCGGCAAATTGTGTTCCACACACGGAATGACCGTCATGTCTACCTCCGCTTGCTGAAGGAGAACAGCGATCGGGCGGGGCTACGGATTCTGGCCTATTGTCTGATGACGAATCACGTCCACCTGATCGCAGTTCCGCAAGAAGAGGATTCTTTGGCCGTTGCGCTCAGAAGGACGCACGGCCGTTATGCGCAGTACAGCAATGCCCGCCGGCTGCGTTCGGGACATCTTTGGCAGAACCGATTCTATTCGTGCCCGCTCGACGGAGAGCACCTTTGGGCGGCGCTCGGCTACGTAGAGCGGAATCCGGTGAGGGCGGGGATCGTCGCAGCGGCTGCAGAATATGAGTGGTCGAGCGCGGCGGCGCATCTGCTGGGCCGGGACTCACGTTTTTTGCTCGATATGGGGTTCTGGGAGGAAGCGGGGGGTGCCGAGCGGTGGGCGGGATTGCTCTGTAGCGTTGAGGAAGAGGATAAGATCAAGCAACTTAGGCGAGCCACGTATGCCGGGAGGCCCCTGGGGTCGCAGGAATTCCTGGAGGAGTTGCGACGAGTGCGCGAAGCTGGTCACGCCGGCCAGGGTGAGTTTGGCCGCAGGTTCGGGGTTGAAGACCCCGCTTGCGCCGCCGCCACCAAGACATCCTTTTAATCTAATTTGGCGGGATCTGATTTCGCAGGAAAAGCGGCTCGGGACGGGTCAGGCTGTCCCCATTTGCGCGCTTGCTTACTCCGCTCCCGCCGTTTCCCGGCGATATCCTTCGCCGATGGAGGGAACTCCGTGAAAGCCTTGTCGATATCCTTACGCAGTTCGCCATAGGCCTTTTCGCGGTCCTTGAGATCGCGCTTGAGATAGGTGCGCCAGACGAGCTGCTTATCTACCGGGTTGAGCAGGTCGACGATGAGAGTGCCTTCGACGTAGTTCTCGATCACGGTTTGCTCGTACCAGTAAGCCCAGTGGCCGTACCAAAAGGGATCGTAGCCGCCCCACATCGACATTGACGGGGCGCTCACAGTGGTGGTGGCGCTTTCACGGTTGCGGACCGCCACCCAGACACGGATGGCGAGGTCGTGCTTCTCGTCGCGCGGCACCTCCCGCAGCCCTCGGCGTTCGAGCGTGCCGCTGACGAAGTTGGCGATCCGCATTCGCTTCTCTGGGTCGTCCATGATGCCGGCTTTCGAGAGGTCTATGCCGGCGACGAGACTGAAGGTTTTGAGATTGGAGAAGTCGGCTTCCGGGTCGAAGTCATTCTTCGTCTTGGCGCTCAGCTGCGCTGCGAACAGGGCCGCGAAGCAGACGGGCGGCAGGAACCGGGCGAAAGTCATCACTCTATGATGCAGGAAAAAGGGAGTGGTGCAAGCAATGACGCTTGACACCGGGTGAAATCATGGATATCCAATCTGAGAACCAGGGCCTGGGAAAGCCCGCGGCGCCATTGCGCCGCCGCATGTCCCGGCATTGTCGAGGAGGCGCTTCATGGGCCGGATTGCCGCGTTGTTTCTCTTCATCGTTCCTGCGGCCGCGCAGACTACGGGCACGGCCAGCATTGTCGGCACGGTGACCGATCCCGCCGGGGCCAATGTTCCCGGCGCCAAAGTCATCGTGCAAAACCAAGGGACCGGTGTCGTCTACGAAGGCGCGACGGGGCCGTCGGGAGATTATTACGTTCCGAACCTGAGTTCGGGGACGTACACTTTGCGCGTGGAGGCGGGCGGTTTTAAATCTTCGGTGCGGCGCGACATCGTGCTGCGCATCAACGAGACGCCGCGGTTGGATGTCCAACTCGAAGTCGGCAGCCTGACAGAGACCGTCAACGTGTCGAGTAAACCGCCGCTGCTGGAAACCGAGAGCGCCGGCGTCGGACAGGTGATCGAGTCAAGCACCGTGGAGAGGCTGCCGGTGATGCAGAAGTTCGTCCACCGCGTTCTGCTTTACATGCCGAACATGACGACAGTGAACGGCAACCACGCGCTCGGACAGCGTCAGCGCGCGATCGGTTACACGATGGACGGCGTCAGCGGCAAAGAGCCGGCGGTGGGCCAGGTGAACGACTACCAGCGGTCGATGATCGCCTCGCTGGATTCGATCCAGGAATTCAAAATGTGGACCAACGGCACGCCCGCCGAGTTCGGGCACTCTTCCGGCGGGCTATTGAGCGTGGTGTTCAAGAGCGGGTCGAATGAGTTCCATGGGACGGTGGAGGACCGGTATATCGGAGGGAAACTGCGGCACCGCCACGACCTGGAACAGTCACGGATCACCTCGCCGTTCGACTATCACGAATGGGGCGCGACGGCGTCGGGCCCGATCATTCGCAACAAGACCTTTTGGTTTTTCGGTTTCCAGCAGCATTACGAAAAACTGGCGGAGACGATTACAACGACGGTGCCCAACCAGGACATGTTCAACGGCGATTTCAGCTTCGCCGGCCGCGGGCTCCCCATTTACGATCCCGAGACCACACGGCGCGATGCCGCGGGCAACTGGGTACGCGATCCGTTTCCGCTCAACCGGATCCCGCAGGGCCGGTTCGACCCCGTGGCGCGCAACCTGCTCGCGCTGAAGCCGTGGATGAGCCCGAACCAGCCGGGCGACATCACCCCCAACGGCCCCAATAACAATCTCGAAGGCGACTTCCCCGGACTCTACAAGTTCGAGCGCTACGACATCAAGGGCGATCACCAGTTCAACGCGATGCACAAGATCTTCGCGCGGTACTCGCGGGTGAGGCACCGTAGCGAGGAACGCCCGGTCCGTGGCCTCGCCGAGCCGCTGACGTTCGGCAATGTCTACATCAAGCCGCTGGACCTGCATAACGCCGTGGTTTCGGACACCTACACCTTCAACCCGACAACCATCAACGAGGCGCGCCTCGGCTTCAATCGGAGGGCGCTGACCGCGCTGCCGGCTACTTTCGGCGGGAATTGGGCCGGCAAGCTTGGAATTCCAAACGCGAGCCCGGAAACCTTTCCGGACTTTCTCAATTCGGGCGGCGGACGCTTCTATGGCCTGGGGCCCGGCGGGCGGTCCTATACCCGCGCCGAGGATCTGACTTTCCAGGAGAACCTGACAAAGATCGTCGGCAGGCACACGTTCAAGACGGGGTACGAGTTCATCCGAACGCGATACAACTCGCTCGTTGAGGCGCTCCCATCGGGCGCGTACAGAGTGGGCGGGACCGAGTACCCGTTCCGCGCCAACACGGGCAACGCGTTCGCGTCGCTGCTTCTGGGAACTGTTGTCCGCGCGGACTTCACGCTGAACGCGGCGACATGGCTGCCCCAGTGGTCGTCGCACGCCTGGTACATCCAGGACACCTGGCGGCCGGTACGCAACGTCACCCTCGAAATGGGCGTGCGCTGGAGTTATGAGTCGCCATTCCGAACCAAGTACGGGCAGCAATCGCAGTTCGATCCGGACGCGATCGACCCGCTCTCCGGGCTCAAGGGAGCGATCGTTCATGGCCGGCGGCACCTGGCGCGGAAGGACTTCAACAATTTCCAGCCGCGCCTCGGCCTGGCGTGGACGATCGGTCCGAAACTGGTGTTCCGGTCGAGTTTCGGCATCACTCACGCCGACCTTTTCACCAACGGCCTGAATCAGAACTTCGAGGAGTATCTCGCAACGGCGGTGGTGCAGCCCGCCGTCGGCGATCCGAGCCACATCTTCAAGCTGTCGCAGGGCCCGCCAAAGATCACATTCAACATCGCGCAGGACGGGAGTGTCCCGTTCTCGGGGACGAATTACACCGGGCGCAACGCCTCGTGGTACGACCCCGAAATGCGGCTTCCTTATGTGGCGATGTGGTCGAGCGGATTCCAATACCAGTTCGCCTCTGCATGGCTGGCGGAGGCGATGTACCAGGGGTCGGCCGGTGTGGGGCTGTTGAATAGCTGGAACATGAATGTGGTTCCCCTGGACATTTCGAGCGACCCGGCGCGGTTGCAGCAGATCTTCCAGAACAATCAGAACCACAAGCCTTACCGGCAGTTTGGTTCGATCAATCACTATGCCAACTACGGCCACAATTCCCATCACAGCAGCACGTTTCGCGTGGAAAAGCGCTACTCCGAGGGGATCACGCTGAACGCGTTCTATCAACTCGGCAAAACGCTGAACGAAGCGGACGACGACGGCGGCGCCGGCGGGATCACATGGTACAACCGCAGGCTCGAGAAAGGACGCGCGAACTACGACGTCCGGCACCGCTTTGTGAGCGTGTTCACGTGGGATCTGCCGTTCGGCAGAGGGCGGCGCTGGATGAACACCGGAGGCTGGAAGGACTGGCTGATTGGCGGATGGGATGGGGCTTGGACGCAGACTTATCAATCGGGCCCTCCGGTGACGGTGACCTTCGCCGGCAGTCCCTACAACTACCTGCAGGGATCATCAAGGCCGCACCAGATCCTTCCGAACGACAAAGCTCAGACTCAGAATTGGGACATCGGTCCGAATCGCTTTCCATTCAGCGCTCAAAACCGCTCTTCAGCTTCGACGGCTTCGCCTATCCGGCGGCGTTCACGCCCGGCACGCTTGGGCGGAACACGTTTGAGTCGCCCGGGTTGCGGTGGACGCAGGTATCGCTGTCGAAGGATTTCAAAATCAAGGAACGCTACACGTTCTCGATTCGTTGGGACGTCAACAACCTCACGAAGGAACCGCAATTCGCCAATCCGAATGCGGCGTTCAACCTGACCAACAGGGCGAGTTTTGGCACATTCAGCGGAACCCGAGGGAGTTTCTCCGACGTCGGAACCGCCCGGATGCACCACGCCCTCGTGGGGCGCTTCGTCTGGTAGCTCCAAAGAGCGCCGAGCGGCGGAAAGGGCTTCCCGGCGATCAGGCGACGGGCTGAGCCTTCCCGGCGCGCTTCTTTTTGATGTCGGCCGAGCGCTGGAGCTTTTTCTGGAAGCGGTCGACGCGGCCTTCTGTATCGATCAGCTTCTGCCGTCCGGTGAAGAAGGGGTGGCAGTTCGAGCAGATTTCGACGCGGAGGTCGCCCTTGTGGGTGGACCGGGTCTTGAAGGTGTGCCCGCAGGCGCAGATGACGTTGACTTCGTTATATGCGGGGTGGATTCCGGCTTTCATCGCTTGCTTCCTTAACTTTCACAGTATAGCAAACGGGCGGCCAAACCTCAGATTCGGGAAAAGGAAAAGCCCCCGCGGCCGAATCCCGGCGACGGGGGCTCCGGTAGCCTAGAGTAAGGAGGCTTGCGGCCTCACGAGCTTGCTGGGCGTCCGGTCCGAGGAAGGAGGCCTCCTCCAGTGGAGGAGACGCGGGCTCTAAGGGCGAGCACCTCCCAACGCGTACATCCAGCGAGCGATCTTACTACCAAAACTCATTTTCTGGACCACCTCCTTTCTTCAGTGATGGCTCGATGATAAGGGTTGACGGGGCGGGCAGTCAACTGAAATCTAAAACAGAAAGTGATGAAAATGTTGAAACATGCGAGGCGGCAGCCGGTTCGATGCGCAAGTGACTGATTCCCGGCGCTCCCCAGATGAGTACAATATCCAGGTGGCGCCCCCGGTCCGTGAGGCCATCTTCTATCCCGTTTCGACTCCGTCCCAGGCGGCGAGGAAGGGGCTTTCGGGGATCTTCTTTTCGGGACTCTACCTGGGATTGTTGGGTGCGATCCTTCCAGCGTGGCGTCATCACGTCGAACCGAACTACCTGTTGATCGGGTCATACTTCCTGTGTCAGAACCTGGGGGTGGTGGGCGGGGCGTGGGTCGGAAACAAGCTGAACCGGACGCGAGGCTTCGGCTACTCGATGAGCCTGGCGAGCGGGTTGGCGGCGGCGGCGCTGGTGGGGCTGGCGGTTTTTTCGCCGCCGATGCCGATCTGGGGCCGGCTGAGTTCGCTGGGGCTGCTCGGATTGGCGGCTGGGTTGTTGAACAACGGCGTGCTGCAGGCGATCACGCCGGCGTTTGAACTGGACCGGGCGGCGACGCTGAACCTTTCCGGCGCGGTGCTTGGCATCGGCAGTCTGGCGGCGGCGTTGTTTGTCTCGGGGACGTTCTTCATCTACTCGGTTTCGAGCATCCTGATCCTGCTGTCGGTGGCTCCGCTGTTTGCTTGCATCGTCTATGCACGGTCCAAGCTGCCGGCGCCGCCGCAAATCGAGGAGACCGACTGGCGGGGCATCTGGCGGGAGATGAAGAGCCCGGCGGCGGTGCTGCTGGCGCTGCTGCTCTTCGTTCAGTTCGGCAACGAGGGGGCCATTGCGGGATGGCTGGCGCTGTTTCTGAGCCTGCGGCTGGGGCAGAGCCCGGCGACGTCGCTCACGCTGCTGGCTTTATTCTGGGCGTCTCTGCTGATCGGCCGAGGCGTGGCGCAGTGGCTGCTGCCGCGGGTCTCGCACGGCCGTCTTTTGCTGAGCGCGGTCTTTCTGCCGATGTTCGCTGGCGCGATTCTGAGCGCGACGGACAATCTGTTTGGGGCGATCACCGGTTCGGTGCTGATGGGGACCGGGTTTTCGATCATCCTGCCTCTGGTGATGGAGCGGATTGGGGACCGCTTTCCTTACTTCCATCCGGGTTTCTTCAACGGGATCTTTTCGCTTGCTCTGACGGGAGGGCTGCTGGCCCCGGCGTCGCTCGGGGTGTATGCGCACTATTTCGGGGTGAGAGTGGTGATGGGACTGCCGCTGTTGGGCTCGATCCTGGTGCTGGTTTTGGTGCTCCTGATTTTTCTGGAAGCGAAGCTGTCGGGCGGTCCGGCGAGGAACGGGGCCAAGCCCGCTACTTCGACTTCAGCGAAATGAGGGCCCTGCCGGCGGGGCCGTCGTAGACAAGGTCGATGGACTTGAGTTTGCGGATGGGATCCCTCCAGGCGAAATAGAGCATGCCGGCGGCGGGGCGGTCAACAGTCTCATCGGGGAGGGCGCGGCGGATGGCGGCGTCTCCTGCGTCCTTCCCGGCGTTTGCGTCTTCGATCTTGGGCTGTTCGCGGCCTGGGGGAGCGGGCAGGGCTTCAGGATCGCCGGGGAAGCGAGGCTGGCGGCGTTCCGGACGCATGACGACAACAGCGGGTCCGACGCCGCCGGAAGCGATGACTCCGCGTTCGGATTCCCAGTGAGGATTGCGCAAGGCGCCCGCGACGAGGCCGGGCGACTGGGCGACGAGATCGAGTTTGCCATTGAGGCGAAGCCTGAAGTCGCCGCTGGAAAGGACGACCGGTTTGCCGCGGAGAGCGGGAAAGAAGCCGACCTCGACGACGAGGTAATTTCCGGTCATATGGCTGGCCTTCTCACCTGGCAGGTAGCGGCCGAGGAACTCGGCGCCGATCTCGGCTCCGGCCATTTTCGCGTGGGCCGGGTACTCGGCTGCGGCTCTCTTGGGTTCGACTCCGCCGGACGCGGCGGCGAGGAAAGGGAGGAGCGGCAGCAACGGCCTCATGCGCTCAAGGTACACTGTTTCCTCATGCTCAAGTATGCGTTGGCGCTTTTTGCGGTTTCTGTGAATCTGGCGGCCCAGCCTCTTCGCGACCGGATCGAACAGGTCTTGGCGGGGGAGGCGGCGTCGAATGCGCTGTGGGGCGTTTTGGTCGCGGACCTGCCGTCGGGCGCGGTGCTGTACGAGAGGAACGCGGGATTGCCGATGACGCCGGCGTCGAACATGAAACTGCTGACGACGGCGCTGGCCTTGCGGACCTTCGGCGCGGAACACCGTTTTCAGACGCGGGTGATTGAAACCGCGGGCGGCGACGTGGTGTTGCTCGGCGGGGCCGATCCGGCGATTTCGGGACGGATCTACCCCTACGTGAAGGAAGGGAGCAGAGATCCGCGCGAACCGATGGCGGAACTGGCCAAAGAGGCCGCAGGCAATGGACTGGGGCGCGTTCGAGGGGATCTGATCGGTGACGATTCGCTGCATGAGCACGAGCCGTGGCCGGACGGCTGGGCGGTTGGAGACA
>CAYWST010000044.1:0-22426 GCA_964461075.1 uncultured Solibacteraceae bacterium
ATGGCATGGAAGAGGTCGTGGGTTCGACTCCCACCAGGTCCACCAGACCACCCTCCTTTCCGCTTTCACAAAGGATTCCCCGTAAGCTGGTTCACGGAGGATCGCGTGACCGGACTTCCCGATCTCTTCAGTGAGCTTGCCCACTGGTAGCCGCTGGTTTCGCCGGTGGCGGACGATGAGGAGGAGGCCGGGTTCTACCTGCGCCTGTTCGAGGCGTCGGCGCCAGGGTTGACGCTGGTTGAGTTCGGCTCGGGCGGAGGTAACAGTGCCTTTTACATGAAGCGGTCGTTCGCTGTGACGCTCGTGGACGCCTCCGAGGAGATGCTCGCGGTAAGCCGGGCGGTGAATCCGGATTGCGAGCGCATCGCGGGAGATATGCGCACGGTGCGGCCGGGGAGGACGTTCGATCGCGTCTTCATTCACGATGCGATCGATTCCATGACCACACTCGAACAACTGCGGCAGTCCTTGGAGACTGCCTATCTTCATTGCGCGCCGGGAGGAATGGCGCTCTTTGTTTCCGATACGCTGCGGGAGAATGACTGTCCAGGGACCGAGTGCGGGTGCTCTGACGGCGAGGGCAGAGCGGCGAAGTCCATGTCGAGCGCGACCGCCACGAGTCGGGGCTCTTCAGCCGCGCCGAGTGGTTCGAAATCATTCGTGCAACGGGATTCGATGTGGAGGCGATCCCGCTGGAACACTCCAAAGTCGAGCCGGGCGCGGTGGAGGTCTTCGTAGCGCGGCGGCCTGCGTGACCCGGTTCGTCCCCTGAATCCGGCGGTTCATCGGATTCTTGAGCACTTCGTCCGCATCCAATGGAACACGCCCGGCGGGAGCCACATACTGCGACTATGAACAGACCTTCCAAATTCATCTCGACGGCTTCGGCCATCTGTCTGGGAGCGGTTTTCACTGCCGGCGTGCTGGGTCAGGCGCCTCGGACTGCCGTTCGATTCGACCACAAAGTGCGCAACGACTTCTTCGCCGGCTTCGGCGGCGACAAGGAAGCGCTGGAGCGCGGGATGAAGGCGACCGAACAGGTACTGGCCGGGAATCCCGATCACGCCGAGGCGCTCGTCTGGCACGGCGCGGGTCTCTTCTCGCAGTCGGGCGAGGCCCTCAGGGAAAAAGACTATGAGAAGGGCACTGCACTCTGGAGCCGGGGCTTGGCGGAGATGGACCGCGCTGTCGAGCTGCAACCCGACCGCGTTGGGGTGCGCATTCCGCGCGGCGCTCCGCTTCTTGCTGTTTCCAGATTCGTGCCCGGTGACAGGAGGCAGGAGTTGCTCGACCGGGCGAAACAGGATTATCTACACGTCTACAAGCTGCAGCAGGCGAACTTCGACGCGCTGCCCATGCACAGCAAGGGGGAGCTGCTGCTCGGCATCGCCGACGCGATGGACCGGACGGAAGGCTTCAATGCGGCCAAGCCGTGGGTGGAACGCGCTTCAGCCCTCGGCGATCCGGTGTACGCTCCGCTGGCAAAGAAGTGGCTTGCGGAGGGTACACTGGCTCCAATGAGCCGGACCTGCAAGGGCTGCCATGTGGAGGGACGCTGAAGGGTGGCGCAGAGTAACGTTCCCCGTCCGTGGCGAAGCCTCGCCGGCGTGCTTGCCATCAACACCGCCATCGGCCTCGCGCTCTTCGTCCTGCTGCACTCCTGGCGCATCCGTTCCGGCGGAGAAGAAGTGGTTGAAGTCCTGGTGCGCAATCAGATCTTCGCCCACTCGATCGGCGGGCTTTGCGCGCTGCTGATTCCTCCGGCCGCCATGCGTTTGAGCGGTGCGCGCCCGTGGCTGCTCTGGCCGGCCTATGTGGTCTTTCTCGCCGGCGTGGCGGCGGCGGGGACGCTGCTGGCCGTCGTTCTGACTGCCTGGATCGGATACATCCCCTCGCAGGCGATCCCGCGAGTCTTCCAACAAAATCTGGGGTTCACGACTCTGATCGCGCTCTCGATCGGCATCGCATCGTTTCTCATCGGGCGGCTGCAGGACGGGCAGAGCCGGATCGCGCTCGCGCTGAAGGATCAGCAACTGGCCCGCCAGGAAGCCGAGAGGCTGGCCGCCGAGGCGCAGCTCGAATCGCTGCACTCGCGGCTCCAGCCGCACTTTCTGTTCAACACGATCAACTCGGTTCTCTCGCTGATCCGCGAGGATCCGGAGGCCGCGGAGAAGATGCTCGAAAGGCTCTCCCGCCTGCTGCGATGCGCGCTCGAAACACAGGGCCAAGGGGTCGTGCCGCTGGAAGAGGAGTTGAAGCTGGTTCACGATTACCTGCTGATCGAGCAGGCGCGGTTCGGACCGCGACTTCGATTCTCGGTGGAAACGGCGGATTCTGCCGGCCAAGCCCGGATTCCACCCTTCGCGGTGCAGACGCTGGTGGAGAATTCGATGAAGTACGCCGTTGGCGCGCGGCGCGAGGGCGGCCGGATCGCAGTCCGGGCCGCCGCGGCCGGCGGCGTGCTGGAGTTGGAGGTGAGCGACGACGGGCCGGGCTTCACGCGCGATCAAATCAATCCGGGACATGGCCTGGACGTGTTGGAGCGAAGGCTCCACCTGCTCTATGGCGATGAGGGCCGGATGGAGATTGACTCAGGGGCAGGCGGCCGCGTCCGGCTCCGGATCCCCGCCCGCGTGGAGGCAGGCACGATTCAATGAGCAGGCTGCGGACGTACCTGGTGGACGACGAAGAGCTGGCCCTCAAACGGCTGCGGCGTCTGCTTGAAGAAAGCGGGCGCGTGGATGTGATCGGCGCGGCGACCGACCCGGTCCGCGCCCAGCAGGAGATCGAGCTGCTCCAGCCCGAGGCGCTGTTCCTGGATATCCAGATGCCGGAACTGAATGGCTTCGAGTTGCTGAGCGGACTCCAGGCCTCGCCGCTGGTGGTGTTCACCACCGCTTACGACCAGTACGCCCTCAGGGCGTTCCAATCGAATTCCATCGACTACCTGCTTAAGCCGGTGGACGCGGCCCAACTCGAGCGGGCCCTCGCAAAGCTGGAGCGGATGGCGGCTGCGGAAACGTCGCGGCCCGATCTGGAGCGCCTGTTGTCGCAGATGTCGGACCTGATGATGAAGCGTTCCGAGGCCGGTCCTTCAAGAATCGCGTCGCGGCTCGGAGAGCGGGTTCACTTCATCGAGTTAAGCCGGGTCACGCACTTCTACGCCGAGGACAAACTCACCTACGCCGCGACGCCGGAGCGCAACTGGGTGGTGGACCGGACCATCGCCGAACTGGAGAAGAAGCTCGACCCGGGCAGGTTCGTCCGAGTGCACCGCTCGGCGCTGGTGAACCTCGATTACGTGGCGGAGCTGCTTCCCTGGTTCGGCGGCCGGATGATTCTGAAACTGCGCGACGGCAAGAGCACTGAGGTCACTGTGGCGCGGGACCGTCTCAAGCAGCTCCGGGAGAAGCTGGGCTTGTGAGCGGAAACATCTCCGAGGCGGTGATGAACTCGTATCGGGCTTCGCGCCACACGGGCAGAAGGTGGCGCAGGGCGGCCAGAGTCGGCTCGATGTCGGGGTTTTGTCCCAGCTCGCGGCCGTCATGAAAGCAGAGGACCGCGCCGGGCCGGGTGGCGCCCTGCATGCGGGCGGCGATTTCTGGCGCCCGGAGGCGCCAATCGCGGGCGAGCGATGTCCACATCAGGCCGGTCAGCCCCAATTGCTCCTGCGCCAGGGCCAATCCAAACCAGCGGGCGCCGTAGGGCGCGCGGAAGAATCGCGGACTCACCCCCGCGGCGTCCTCGATCGCTCTCTGGGCGCGTTCCAACTGCGAGACGATGAATCCCGAGGAGCGCAGGTACAGGGTCGGGTGCGTATCCGAATGATTGGCGAGTTCATGCCCTTCTGCCACAATTCTCTTCATGACGCGGGGCAGCCGTCTTGCGTGAAAGCCGAGCGCGCAGAAAGTCGCCCTCGCTTCGTAAGCGGCGAGCAGATCGAGGAGCTTCGGCGTGGACTCCGAGGGCCCGTCGTCGAAAGTGAGAGCGATGGCGCGGCGGGACTCCGGCCCCTTCCAGACGGAGCGGCCGAAGACCTCGGACGAGCGGCCGCGCACACCCCAGGCGACGTAACCCGCGGCGCACAAGGAACTCAGGGCCACCATCTCTGAAACCACGCGGGACAGCATATCACGCGGGGAATCTCCGACGGACCGGCTGGAAAAGAGGGCCGGAGGCTGGTCAGGCTTCCGGCCCTGGGAGTAGGAGCCGGGCAGATGGAGGAGTCAATCGGTCCGGCTCAGGAGTTCGCCTCCAGAATGAAGTTGCAGAAACGAACATCGATCAGATTGCAGACACTATCCAAGAAGCCCGCCGTGCCCCAGGCAGGCGATCTCCCAACCTGAAATCCTGTATCGGGCCAGCATGGCGGGCAGCACCAGATCCACAACGTTCGGTTTGGCAGAACGGTAGCAGCCAGGAGCGCTGAGAAGAGGGATATTGTCCTTGTATCCGAGCAAAAGAAGATTTCCCGGTTCCACGGGCGCAAGGAAACGTTCCAAGTGGCAGCCTATATTGGCCATGGCGCGGCCGACGACATCTTCCGGACCCGCCGGGGCGGTGGTGGAGGCGATCAGGACGACGGCAGGCTTCGTTCGCGCCAGATGCGTCAGCGCCTTGGTCACAGCGGCCTCGTCCTCGACGCACGAGAGAACAAAGCGCGGCGAGACACAGAAACGCTCCAGCCGCTGCCGCATGATCGATTCGAACAACTGCCGGGCCCGTTCACCCGAATGAGGATCGCAGTACAGCACCGCAACCACCGGGTCGCGCAGCGGGCGCGCCTGGAGGATCGGTCCCCGTTCCTCCAGGATGCTGATGACAGCCTCCAGTTGTTGCTGCTGGACCGCGAAAGGATAGCTCTTCACCGTGCACACCCGCTCCCCGGCACGGACGTACGAGAAATTGGTTGGCGTGGCGATCACTACGCTGGCGGTGCAGTTGATCTGGCGCAGCAGCTCATCGTCCACAAGGACACAGGAGTTCTCCGTGGCGATGAGGTTCGCCCTGCCGCCGGCGGCCAGACGGATCTCAATCGATCCGCAGCCGACCGACTGCGCAACCTGCGTCACCACCTGATCCTCCCCGATTTCGCCGTCGTCGAGTTCCGTGACCCAAACCTTGTTCAGGCCTTCGGCCTCCAACAGACGGACGTCCTCCTCACTGATGATGTGGCCCTTGGCCAGGAGCTTCTTCCCGCAGGGACGGAAGATCGTGCAGCAGAGAATCCTCCCGCGGGCTTCCCTGATGTCGATCGTCAGAGCTTTCATGGACTTCCTCCCGCAGTTCGAGTCTGGCCGTCCGCCCGGCGCGCAAGGCGGACACAAACCAGTAGTGGTTTGGACCGGCGGAGGTTCTCAGGGATTTTGCCCGGTCAGTTTTGCCGCAGGATCGGAAATTGACCAAACTGGCCGTCGAACAAGGCCGCTTTCCCGGAGGGCAGGGAGGCGCTCTCCTTCAGCATTTTGAGCACCGCGATTTCGTCGCAGGCCTGGAACTTAGGGCAGCGCAGGCAGTCCTTCCACGCTTTCAGCGGGAGGTCGCCGCGATCCACTTCGACGTAGCCAAGTTTGGTGAAGAAACCCGGAACGTAAGTAAAGGCAAACAAAGCATCAAGTTCGAATTCGACCGCCTCCCGCTCCAGCGCCTCCATCAGCCGGCGGCCCGTGCCGCCGCCCTTTGTCTCCGGCGCAACCGCAAGCGAGCGGACCTCGGCGATCGAAGGACCGTAGAAATGGAGCGCCGCGCAGCCCACAAGACTCTCGCCCTCCACGGCGACCGTGAAGTCGCGGATGCTCTCGCTCAATTCGAACTCGTTGCGCGGCAGCATGATCCCATCTCGGGCATAGCCGTTGATGAGCTTCAGCAGCCCGCCGATATCGCTCATTCTCGCCTTCCTGATGGTCATGCCGAATCCCCCGTAAGTCTCGTCCCGGCGGGCTCGCCGTCGAGCAGGCGGCCGACGATGCCGGGCGCTGCGCCAGGCGCAATCACGACCTCCACGACGCCGCTGTGGATCGCCGCGATGGCGGATTCCAGTTTGGCTTGCATCCCGCCTGTGGCGACACCCGCCTCAATCAGGCCTCTTGCCTCCGAAACCGTCAACCGGGCCAGCGTCTTTCCTTCCCCGCCACGGACACCATCCACGTCGGTCAAAAAAAGGAGCTGATCCGCGCCGTAGGCCGCCGCGCAGGCGACCGCCATCTGATCGGCGTTGACGTTATAAACTTCACCCGCCTTCCCGCCCGCAACGCAGGCCAGCACCGGCAGGAAACCCGCCTCAACCAGCAGGCGCAGCAAACTGGCATCGACCGACTCGATGCGGCCCACCGCGCCAAGCTGCGGATCGAGCTGGGTGGCGAGGGCGATGCCCGCGTCGATTCCCGATAGGCCGACCGCACGCGCTCCCGCCGCGTTGAGCGTCGCCACGAGATCCTTGTTCACCGAGCCCGCAAAAACCTTCAGCAGCGCATCCACCACTTCCGGAGACGTGACCCGGAGGCCGTTGACGAACTTGCTCTCGACGCCCCGCTCGGCGAGAAACCGGGTCATCTGCTTGCCGCCGCCGTGGACCACGACCGCATCGACGCCTCGCCCGCGCAGTTCCGCGATCTGGCCGGCTAGCGAGCGCCGGGAAGCGGCGTCATCCAGCAACGTGCCGCCGAGCTTGACCAGCGCCTTCACAGCAGTCCCTCCGTTTCGGGGAAGCCGAACATGAGGTTCATGTTCTGCACCGCCTGGCCCGCGGCGCCCTTCACCAGATTGTCGATCGCCGCCACGACCACCGCCCGCCCCGTGGCGGCGTCGAGCTTGCAGCCGATGTCGCAGAAATTCGTCCGAGCCACGCCTCGCAGATCCGGCATCACGCCCGCGGGGTAGATCCTCACGAACGGTTCCCCGGCGTAAGCGCGCCGGTAGATCTCAACCAAATCTTTTGTGTCGGCCAGCCCTTTGGCGCGGAAATAGACCGTCTCCAGGATGCCGCGGTCAACCGGGATTAAATGCGCGGTGAAGCTGAAGTCCCCCTCTTCGAGCCCGGAATTCATCAGAACTTCAGGCACGTGCCTGTGGTCGAGCACCGAGTATGCCGAGAAGTTCTCCGTTACCTCGCAGAAACTCGTCTTGAGGCTCGGTTTGCGCCCGGCGCCGCTGACGCCGCTCTTGGCGTCGCAGACGATGCCGCGGGCGAGGTCGGCCGCGCCGGCCTTGACCAACGGCCGGATGGCGAGATTCGCCGCCGTGGGATAACAGCCGGGATTGGAGAGTAGCTCCGCAGAGGGGATGCGTTCACGATAGAACTCAGGCAGGCCGTAAACGGCGCGGTCGAGCCACTCAGGCTGCGCGTGCGCCTCCTTGTACCATTTCTGATATCGTTCGACGGTTTTCAGCCGGAAGGCGCCGCTCAGGTCGATGACCTTAATCCCGGCGGACAGAAACGTTGGGGCGAGCTCGATGGAAACCTCCGGGGGCGTCGCGAGAAAGACAGCTTTCAGGCGGACTTCCAAGGCAGCCTGGATGGAGGCTGGTATGCAGTCCGGCCCCTTGTGCCCGAATGGGTGTGGACGGTCAGAGGAATCGGCGCGGTGCTCCATGAGCCACGGCACTGCGCTGCCATGGCGCTGGAGAATTGCGATAAGCTCCGCTCCGCTGTAGCCGCGGAAACCGACAATGCCGACGTTCGTGGTCATGCTGGAAGGCCCTGCTGGATATGCCGGATAATTATTCACCGGCATGAATAATTATAACACCACTCCGAGGCGGCGGCTCACCGCTGCTCGCTCACGCTTCGCTCGGCCAGTTCGCCCAGCACGGGCAGGCGCACCGTCTCGCCTTGAGACGTCTTAACGACCATGAAAATCGACGTCACGACCAGCCCCAGCTTCATCAGGCGGGCGATCATGCGCGTGGAGGTGGTGTAGCCGGTCAGCGGGCCGAAGACCCAATCGACGAAGAGCCAGACAACGAAAAGGTAAAGTCCCTGGAAAGCGTGGAAGCGGACGTCACGCTGTTCGCGGAACTTGTCGGCCGCGAGAACGATGATGGAGGCGATCCAGCCGACCCAGGGGAGGTAGCAGAAGACCGGCGCGTTCCGGTTGGTGAAGAAGGAAAAAGGATCATCCTTCTTTGCGCGCGCCCGCTGCGCTGAGGGTGCAGTCTGCCAGGGGTTGACGCCTCCGGCCTCCGGCGCAGGCCCCTGACGGGCGCCGCAGGCGCCACAGAAGGCGTCATCTGAGCCAACCTGACCGCCGCATTGAGTGCAGTAAGGCATCTCTGGTTCTCCGAACCATACTACGCTGTTTGGTTCAGCCATGTTCCGAGGGATTGGCTGCGCTGAACCCTGTGATAGGATTCGGCCATGCTGAGCAGAATCGGTCTTGCGCTAGGACTTCTGGCCGCCTTGGCGGGGGCGGCGCCCTCAAAATCGCTCGCGATCGAGTTCATCGATACCGAAGGCGGGCAGGCCACGCTTTTGGTCACGCCATCGGGCCAGTCGATGTTGATCGACGCGGGCTGGCCCGGCAACCAGGGCCGCGACGCCGATCGGATCGTCGCGGCGGCGAAGCGCCACGGCCTAAAGAAGATCGACATCCTCCTCGTGACGCACTATCACCTGGACCATGTAGGCGGTGTGCCGGACCTGGCGGCAAAGTTCCCCATCGGCATGATGATCGATCATGGCGACAATACGGAGACGAGCAAGCAGGCGCAGGCGCTCGAGGAAAACTACCGCAAGGTGATCGCCCAGGGCGTCAAGCGGATGAGCGTGAAGCCCGGCGACCTGATCCCTTTGCGCGACGTCCGCATCGATGTCGTGACCGCGCGCGGCGATCACATCATGAAGCCGATGAAGGCGGCCGGCACGAAGGACAATCCGCACTGCGGAGAGGAGAAGAAGAAGGACGATCCAACAGAGAACGGGCGTTCCATCGGCGTTGTCATCACCTTCGGCAAGTTCAGGTTCGTAGACCTGGGCGACCTGACCTGGAACAAAGAGTTGGAGATCTCCTGTCCCAAGCACTTCATCGGCCCGGTGGATCTTTATCTGACCACGCATCACGGGCTGGACCAATCCGGGCCGAAAGCGATCGTGCACGGGCTCCGGCCGCGGGTGGCCATCATGAACAACGGCGCGCGCAAGGGCGGGAGTCCGGGCGCGTGGCAGATCGTCAGCACCTCCCCGGGGCTGGCCGACCTGTGGCAGTTGCACTACTCGGTGGCCGGCGCGAAGACGCACAATGTGGACGGCGACCGGATCGCGAACCTCGAAGAGAAGTGCCAGGGGTACGGCATTCTCGTCAAGGCTGAAAAGAACCGGACCTTCACTGTGACGAATCTGCGGAACAACGCGACCAAGACGTACAAGCCTTGATTCGGTTCACAGCCAGCCGCCCGTGAGCGGCTTCGATTTCTCCCTCATCGCGACAAGCGGACGGTTGAGGAACTCGACGGCGGGAGTCATGCGCTCGAACCGGCCCGCCACGTCGTCCACGACCTTCGGCGAAAGAGCGAGATCGGCCGCCAACTCCAGCCAGAAGTACCACTGCTTGCGTTTGATGTGCTCAATGGCCGGATGGTCCGCGGGATACCCTTTGGGCGGGCGGGCGAGCTTGTCGCCCTGGATCTGGCCTGCGGCGTTGACCAGTGCGCGGTTCCTCAGCAGTTTGTCGAACTCCTCCCAATGAGCGGCGATGTGCTCGCGGACGGCGCGAAGGACGCCGGGCTCGGGCATATAGAGCCCGCCGGCGACTCCGACGTGCTTGGCGGAGATCTCCACGTAGAAGGCGGCCGCCTGGTTCTTCACGAGGTCGTTTCGGAAGAACAACGCGCCGCAATTGGTTTTATATGGAGTCTTGTTGGAGCTGAAACGGGTGTCGCGGTAAATGCGGAAGATCGCGCGCTTCGGTTCAGTCACGTAATCGGGCGCAAAACGCGCCATCTTGCCGCCGATGGCGGCGACAAACTCCTCCATCGGCGTTTTGACGTGCTGCAGATAGTCGTCTTTATGCGCTTCGAACCATTCGCGATCATTGTTCTTTTCGAGAGCGGAGAAAAACCTGAACGCCTCCTTGCCGAATCCGCCGAACTTGGCTTTCATGATCGGGCCCCCTTAGAATTTGGATAGCCATGCAAACGCTCGACCAGGCGCGGCAGGCGCTCGAGCGCATTCCGTCCCTTCAGGTTACCTGGAACGAACCCCTCCGGAAACACACGCGCTTCCGGCTCGGCGGCCCGGCCCGCGTGTTCGCGACGGCCCGCGAGGAACCCGCCTTTCTGGAGGCGTTGCGGCTCCTGGAAGGGTCCTCTTTGGAGTGGATCGTGATCGGCTGCGGGACGAACCTGCTGGTCGCCGATCAGGGTTATCCGGGCGTCGTGCTGCGCTACGAGGGAGGGCGGATCGAGGCGGACGGGCGCCGGGTGGCCGTTCAGGCAGGCGCCCTGCTCCAGGATCTGGTGGATTTCAGCGTGGGGAGGGGGCTCGCCGGGTTGGAGCCGATGACCGGCATCCCGGGCAGCACGGGCGCGGCGATCTATGGCAACGCCGGGGCGTATGGCGCTTCGATCTCGGATCGGATCGTCAAGGTCAGATACTACGAAGGAGGCCAGGTCCGGGAGGCGGACCATGCGGGATGCGAGTTCAGGTACCGCGGCAGCGCCTTCAAGCGAAGCCGCCTATCGGGTGCGCCGCGGATTATTCTGTCGGCGGAACTGGAACTGACGCCCGGCGATCGCGAAGAGCTCCGGCAAAAGTCGGAACGGATCCTCTCCATGCGGAACGCGAAGTATCCCCCGGAGATGATGTGTGCTGGTAGTATCTTTAAGAACCTGGTCTTCACGGAGCTGCCGGCTTTCATACAGGGTGTTGTGCCGGAGAGCGTGATCAAAGGAGGCAAGGTCCCTTCAGCGTGGTTTCTGGAGCAGGCTGGCGCGAAGGGCTTGTCGGTTGGCGGACTCCATGTAGCCGCTTACCACGCGAATCTTATCTATCACGATGGCGGAGGAACCGCCTCGCAGGCGGCGGAGCTCATCGCGGTCTTGAAGGAACGAGTCCGCGATTTGCATGGAATCGAACTGGAGGAAGAAGTGCAATTCGTTGGATTCAAGGAACGCCTTCCTGGTGTTGGCCACTTGTCGACGATGCCCCACATTGTGCAGGGGCTGGTCGCTGGCCTTTCTGGTGAGGATCTTCGGTGGAAACCGGCGGAAGACCGATGGTCGATCTCGGAAGTTTTGGCTCACCTGACGCATTGCGAAAAGCACTGCTTCGCCGCCCGCATGCGAGCCATGGTGGAGTCAGACGACCCGGAGGTCGACGAGTACAATGTCGACCAGCTGGAAAAAGGCGGAGCGTACCAGACGCGGTTCGCGCTGGCAGCCCTGGAGGACTTTCTCAAGGCCCGTCACGAGTCGCTCAAGTACCTTGATGACCTGCCTCTTTCGGCGGCCGCACGGACGGCGCGGCACCCCCTTCTCGGCGCCATCACGTTAGGGGAGATGCTCAACGAATGGGCGTTTCACGATCTGGGCCACATCCGTCAGATCGCCGAGATCGTTCGCGCGGTGAAGTACTACCCCTCCATGGGCCCCTTCCGAACGCAATACACTGTGAAGCCATGAGGACGCTCTTCTTCGCCATGCTCATCTGCGGCCCCGCGCTTGCTCAGCCCAGGAAAGCCTGCAATCCGCTGGAGAACTTGCCCGCCGGCGCTCAGTTGCTGACGCACTTCGGCGAACGCGCGGATTTCTCCCCCGGCAACGCCGAAGTGGCCTTCATGGCCAAGAGCTTCGGAGACGCCTTTACGATCGATCTGAAGACCCGGGTGATCCGCTGCCTCACCTGCAGCATCCCGGGCGCTTCCTTCCTTCGGGTCATGCATCTGGCCAGCGGCGGCTATCTCCTCATCGGACCGGAGCGCTTCAGCGATCTGAAGACCTCAAGGCATGCCGACAACGAGCTTTGGTACCTCGACCGGAAGCAGGGCTCCAAACCAGTCAGGCTGGGCCTGAAGATGAGCGAAGGAGCCGCGATCTCCAAGAAGGCGATGACGATCGCAGTGGCCCAGACATCGGCGCAAAATCCCGAACTCCCGAAAGGATCGAGCCGGATCATCGTAGCGGATGTCGAAGTGAGCGGCGCCGCGGCGGCGCTCAGGAATCAACGCGTGGTCCGGACCAGTCCTTCCAACGCCTGCACGCTCGAGGCGCAGGATTTCTTCGACAACGACTCAAAGCTGACCTACAGTTGCTATGAACCTCAGGGCAAGGCGTCAGTCTGGACCCTGGACCTGGCAAGCGGTAAAGCGGTGAACCAGACGGCCACGATCGGGGGGTACAACGAAGTGGAGGGGATCTTCCCCGATGGCCGCTACACGCTCGTGGAAAGCGATCGCCATGCCGTGCTGAACAACTGGCCGGGGTTGTTCCGAAACATCGACATCTGGAAACTGCGGCTGGACGGGACGGGGAAGGACTTTACGCGGGTGACACGGTTCAACGATTGCGAAGGCTGGAAGGCGTCCAACCCGGTTGTGTCAACCGATGGCGGCTTGATCGCGTTTCAGGTGGCCAGGAGCGCGGACGAGGCCGGAGTCGGATACGGTATCGTTTTGTATCAACTAAAGCCGTGATCTCCAATCTGCCCGCCGCCTTTGGAAAGTACCGCCTCGAGCAATTCCTCGGCGGCGGCATGGCGCATGTCTACCGCGCCACGGACCCGGTGCTGAACCGGCAGGTCTGCGTGAAGATCCTGACGGTGGAGGGTGCGGCCGATCCCGACACCAGAAGCCGGTTTCTGGCTGAAGCGAAGACATCGGCCAGCCTGGTCCACGACAACGTGATCCGCATCTTCGATTACGGGGAAGAGCAGGGACGCCCCTTTATCGTGATGGAGCTGCTTTCCGGCTCCGATCTGCGAGGGTTGATCCAAAGCGGCGCCGCCGGGGATTTCGGCAAGCGGCTGCAATACGCCCTCCAGGCGGCGCGCGCGCTCGAATACGTCCACGCGCAAGGCGTGGTGCATCGCGACATCAAGCCGGACAACCTGCACGTCGACGAGACCGGCCGCGTGAGGCTGATGGACTTCGGCGTGGCCAAGACGACCAACTTGAATCTCACCAAGACGGGTTTTCAGGTGGGCACGCCGTACTACATGGCGCCGGAACAGGTGATGGGCGAGCCGCCCACGCCGAAGGTGGACCTGTATGCTTTCGGCGTGCTGCTGTTCGAGATCTTCACCGGAAGGCGGGCGGTTGAGGGAACGACGATTGAGCGGCTTTTCTATCAGATCCTGCACGAGCCTTTGAACCTCGCTCCCCTGGAAGCGGCGGGAGTCCCGCAGAAGTACATCGATCTGATCGCGAGGCTGACCGCGAAAAGGCCGGAGGAGCGCCCGGCGAACTTCTCCGAGGTCGTGGCGGCGCTGAGCGATCAACCCGCGGTCTCTCCGCCGAAGCCAGAGCCGCTTGCTTCGCCAGCTCCCGCCGGAGTCCGCGGCAGAACGGTTGTGATCGGGCTGGGCGCCATCGCGCTGGCGGTGGTCGGCTTGTTCATCTACCTGACGCTGACCAACAAGAACAAGATCCAGCAGGCGGTCACCGAGATGAAGACCAATCCGCCGGTGATCGAAGATCCCGCGGGGGCGATGGTGCTCGTGCGGGGCGGGCCTTTTCTGGCAGGCGCGGAAAAACGGCAGGAGACGCTGCCGGATTTCTACATCGACCGGACGGAAGTGACCGCGGCGGCGTATCGCGCCTACTGTGAAAAATCCGGACGCCCCAAGCCCGCGGGGCTGGAAGAGGCGGCAGCGGATCTTCCGGTCACTGGCGTGACCATCCTCGAAGCGAAGGACTTCTGCGCCGCTGCGGGAAAGCGCCTTCCCACGGCGCTGGAATGGGAGAAAGCCGGGCGCGGCCCGGGCGGATTCAAATACCCGTGGGGCGACGAGGATCTTCCCGCCCGCGCAGTGACGGACGGGAAGCCGATGGCTCCGGCCGCGTCGCTGGCGGCCTCGACGAGCCCGTTTGGCGCCATCGGCATGGCCGGTAACGTCTGGGAGTGGGTGGACCAGCCTGTCGCGCCGAGCCCGCAGGCGGTGGCAAGCTTCGCCTCCCTACTGAGTCCTCCGCCCACGGCCGCGGAGCCCTGGTATCAGGCCAAGGGCGGCAGCCACCGGCGCCCGCTTGCAGACTCCGCGCTTTGGGAGTTTATTTCGCTGCCTGCGCGTTTCAGCGCGCCGGACATCGGCTTCCGATGCGCGCGGAATCCCGCACCCGTGAAGTAGCCCGTTATCTCGCCTGCAGCGCCTGGTCGATCGCCGCGATGTTCTTCCTGGCGAACTGGGCCTGTTCGAGCTCAGCGTTCAGGTCCAGCATGACCTGGAAGCTCCGGCGGGCGGCGGCCAGCATCTCGATCGACCCCGTCCGCTGTCCTTCATAGGCGTAATTCAGAGCGAGCAAATAGTGCGTATAGGCGTCCTGCGGATCGTAGTTGAGCGCCTTCCGGCAATGGCCGATGGCGGCCTCATATTGCTTGAGGTTCTTGGCGTTTTCGCACAGCCCGAAGTAGGCCAGGCTGCGCAGGTCCTTCCAGATGTCGGTTTGCGCCGCACGCTTCTTCCTGCCGAAGCCGATCAGGTAGCCCGCCACGTAGTAATTCAGCTTACCGGCGAGCTTGGAATCGAAATCGCTGAGCCGCAGGTATTCTTCGTATTCCCGCGAAGACTCGGCGGGCTTGCCGCTCATGCGCAGGCTCTCGGCGAGCCAAAAGTGGGCTTCGGCGTTGGCCGGATTCAACTGGATCGCCTTTCGCGCGCTCTCGATCGACTCCGGATAGAGGTCCTTCATCCGGTAGGCCTGCGCTTGAAGATAGTAGGCCATCTGGTTCTTCTTGTCGCGCGAAGTCACCACGTTGAACTGCCGGATCGCCTCATCGGTATTGCCCATGCCGAGCAGCATCCCGCCATAGCTGGACCGCGCCTCGAGGTAATCCGGGTCGATCTCGATGGCGCGCTTATACCACTCACTGGCTTTCTCCTGCTCGTAGAGCGCGTCGTAGGACCGGCCGAGGTAGAGCGCCGCCTGGCTGTATGTGCCGTCGAGATTGAAGGCGGCTTCAAAGAGCCCGGCGGCCTTCCGGTAAGCCTGCTGGCCGCCTTTGTTGTACTCTTCCAGCGCTTCGTCGAACTTCTCCACCGCCGCGCGAGGACGGCGCCGGGGAATCATGATCTTGATCGAGACCGTCGCTTCCTGGCCTGGATAGACCGTCTCCTCTCGGGGGCCGTCCGGCTCAAAGCCCATCTTGACCCCCTTCACCGTTACCGCTCCAGGCGGGATGCCCGGCAGCCGCAGAGGCTTCGCCTTGTCCACCACGCCCACGCTCTTCCCGTTCACGAAGACCTCGACGCCGTCCTGATTTGCTTCGATAATGAGCGTGCCGAACTTGGGAGCCGGCGGCGAGGCGGGATTCACATGCGAAGGCACATACGCCAGCAGCATGTCCGCATCGAAACTGCCGCGGTCCGAAGTCGGGTTCTGCTGGGCCGAAGTCGCTTCGCGGACGTTCGTTCGAACATATTCCGCCAGCTCGTCGGCCGTCACGACGCCATCGCCGGATTGATCGGCGAGCCCTTCCATCCCCTTCACGAGGTAATAGGTGAAAATGCCGTGGCCGCCGCCCCACTCGGCGCTCTCGAAGCTGCGTTCGCGGTCGCGGCTGGCAGTCAAAGAAAAGACGTTCTTGTTGAGGTCGAGGAGCCGGCGGTTGATGAATTGACGGTCGTCTTCGGGGGTGATCGCGCCGGAGTGGCAGGAGTCGGTCAGCAGCACCTTCCACTTGCCTTTGATCCGGCCTCCAAAGACGCGCCCGAGTTCGTCCATCGGGTAGCCCGTTCCGGAGATGTTGTCCGGCGAGATGTCGTAAGGCGCGAGGAAGGCTCTGCCCTGATTGACGAATCCATGGCCGGCGAAGTAAATCAACACGCGGTCTTCGTCGGCGGTAACGGAAGGAAGCCACTCCTCGAGCTCCTTGCGGAGGTTGGCGAGCGAGGCCTTGGGGCCGACGAGTTTGCGGACGTTTTCGGCCTTGAAGTTGCCGCCTTCGGGGCTGATCAGGATCGAGTAGACGCTTTCGGCGTCGCGCTCGGAGTACTGGAGCTGCGCGTTTTCCGGGAGGTTCTTGTACCGGGCGACGCCAACCACCAGGGCGTAGCTGCGCGGAATCTTCACCTCGGCTCCGGCGGCCGGAGGCTTCTTTTTCAGCTCATCCTCCGGCTTCAGATCGCGAGCCTGCTGGGCGGCGAGGGCGGTGGAGAGCAGGAGAAGCGCGGTTTTCATTTGTGGGCCACCCGGAATTCGTAAACAACCGGCCCGTCGAGGCCGGCGGGGGTCGAAACCACCGCCGAGTTGCTCTCGCGGATGAAGACCAGTTCGCGCGCCTTGAGGTTGGGCACCGACTTCAGATTCTGGGGCAGGCCCTCCACCGATTCCACCTTTCGCGGTCCGGCTTCGTGATCGATGCATTCGCCGCGCGCCCTGAAGACAGTGTCGTCGCAGCGCGGCCTCAGCGTATTCAACTTCGTGCCGGGAGGAGGAGGCGGCGGCAGCGGAACGTAGCCGGGCCGCTTCTGCCCGCCCGAGAGTTCAACGGGAGTGATCATCCAATACACAATGTCGTACCCTGCAGGTCCGGTTACCGCGAATGCGCCGCCGGTCGCCGGCACCATCGCTTCCCTGCCTGCTTCGAGCCGGTTGTCGGAGCCCGTTTCCTGGGTGGGGAACAACTGCGTATAGCTGCCGCTGGTCCCCTGGTTCATGACGTAAAGAAAGCCGCGGAAGTTGGCCTTGACCCGGAAGCGCAGCTTCGCCCCATTGTCGAACACGGTGGCCGGGTCCACTTTGTTCCACCCGGAAGCGGTGCGCTGTTCCACCGTGATCTCCAGCCGCCGCTGCGGGCTCTGAGCCGGCAGCGGCGTCAGGGCGAACAGCATTGCGAGTGTCGTCAGGAGTCTCATGGGTCTCTCTTTCAGCGGTGTTTCAACGTAATGTCGGCCACGAGCCGCGCGTCCTTCGATGCACTCGCGTTCACTACATACACCGCATTCTCTCTGCGTCCACCGGCGCTCGACGGCGCGGGCTTCGACGAATCCACTTTTTCGAACACCAGATCCCGGGCGGCCATCCTGGCATTCGCCACCATCGCATCCGGGATCTTGGCCTCGGCGAGCAGGGTCTTGGGGGCGTCCTTGCGAGTGGGGGAGCTTTTCTGGTCGAGCTCGTAGATAATGCGATCCATCTCCGGTTCCGGCGCCCGGGAAACGACGACAAAGATCTTCTCCTCGCCTGGAGTCTCGTCGAAGACCAGCCTTGTTCTGCCCGGCAGGTCATACTCGCGTCCTGGCACGACGGCATTGCTCCCTCCGTCCAGATCCTCGCTCGGAAACAGCATTCGCCATGAGCCGCTCGAACCCTTGTGCGCCACGTAGAGGTAGCCAGGCTCATTCACGCTGACACGCAGCCGGATCCTGTCGCCCGTGCGGAAAACCGCGTCAACGTCCTCCTCTTCCGCGGCGCCCGAACTGTCGTACTTCAGGATGCTGTAGCGGAGACCCAGCGCTTGCACCGGCTGGCTCCCCATCGTAGGCACGGACTCCTGCTTTGCGGCCTGCTGAGTCGGAGTCGTGGAGACAGGCTTCGCCGGACGCGATTTCTTTGCCTGGGTGACAGGCTTGGGCGTGGATGCCAGCGGGGGCGTCGCGTAGAACAACTCCCGCGGTGTCAACTTTGTGGGCGGTTCTGCCCAGGCCGTCGCCAGTATGCTCACACCCGTGACCGCCAAAAGACTGGAACTTCTCGATACCAGCATGTTCAGGCTCCTCTTCCCAGAGTGCTGAGGCAACTTTGTCGCCATTGTACCCTTGAATGTCCATCGTCACGCAGGCCAAATCCGTTATACTGATTTCAATTTTCCAAGATGGCGGAGGCTGCTCCGGAAAGGAGCTGATGTCATGGGATTCCAAATCACGGCTCGCACGGCGACGGCGATGTGCCTCGCCGCAGCGCTACTGACCGTTCAGGCACGGGGACAGGCGGCGCAGGCGCCCGGGATGCTCAACATTCTGATTGTGGAAGGGGAGGGGGCCATCAACAACCTGCGGCAGCGGGTGGCGCGTGAGCCGATCGTCCAGGTCGAAGACGAAAACCGGAAGCCGGTCGCCGGGGCGATTGTGATCTTCACCCTGCCTCAAAACGGGGCAAGCGGGGTCTTCGCGGATGGCAGCAGGACGTTCTCTACGGTCACGGGGCCTGACGGCCGGGCGGCAGCCCGGGGCATCACGACCAATAACCTCAAGGGTGAGATGCAGATCCGTGTTACCGTGTCCCACCAGGGCAAGACGGCAAGCGCCATCATCAAGCAAAGCAACATCGCGCCCGCCGCCGCTGTCAGCGCCAAGACGTGGACGATTATCGGGATCATCGGCGCCGCCGCCGCTGTGGGAGTTGCGCTCGCCGTGACCCAAGGCGGCGATAGCTCCTCCGGCAGCCCCGGGACGCCTGCCCGCCCGCCCGTTCAGGTCGGGATCGGGACGCCGGTCGTCACGCCGCCGAGGTAATGCAGAGGGACCATGCAGATGAAGCAGATCTTCAAGCCTTTTGCGGCCCTCGTATTGGCGCTGGCCGCGGCGCCCGGCGCCTTTGCGCAGATCGATCCTCCTGATTTCTTTCCGTCCGAGCAGGGGACGGCTCTCGATGTGCAACTGACTGTCCCCACGCAACCCAACGTCTGTTTCAACTGGAGCACGGCGGGGACTCTTCCGCTCGGCTTGAGTCTGACCAACGTGACAGCGACGGCAAGCGCCAACTACCAGGGAACGCCGACCACCCCTGGAACGTACAGTTTCGAGGTCTTCGCTGTGGCCGTGGCCTGCCCCGGCGGGCCGACGCCGAACCCGTTTACCGCCAATCAGTCCTACACGCACGTCATTTTTCCCCGGCTCGAGATCAACCCGGGAACCGCGCCAAGCGGGTTGGTTGGTTCGCCGTATGCACAGGTCTTCACCCGTGTGGGAGGACTAGGGACTGGAACAATCCTGTTCGGCGGAGGCTCGCTCCCGCCCGGGCTGACTCTGACCTCGACGGTGAACAGCGCCACCATCTCGGGCACCCCTACAACCGCGGGCACTTTCCCGTTCACCCTGGTTGTTACCGATCCACTCTCGGACCTGAACCGCAGTCTGCCGTACACCATCGTGATCACGGCGTCGGGCGCTCCCCTGACATACATCACGCCTCCGGCGCTTCCTGGAGCGCAAGTCGGAGCGGCGTATAACGTGACGCTTCAGACGACGGGCGGAGTCCCTCCGGTGCAAGGCGCTCCGGATCAGGCGCCCGCTCTGCCGCCCGGGCTGACGCTGAATCTGGCGACGCTGACCATTAGCGGCACGCCAACCATGCCAGGAACTTACTCCTTCCCGGTGATCGCCCGAGACTCTCAGGGCGCCACGACGACCAGGACTTTCTCGATCACCGTCAGCCCGAGCTTCCGCATCATCACGACGGCGCTGCCATCCGGTACCGTCGGGCAGCCCTACGGGGCTGTAGTTCAAACCGAGGGCGGATCTCCGCCGATCTCGTTCGCGGTCACCGGGGGCGCTCTGCCGCCTGGTGTAAGTCTCAACGCCACCACCGGGGTGCTGAGCGGCATCCCGACAAGTCCGGGGCGATTCCAGTTCACGCTGATTGCTACAAGCGGCAATCTGGTGACTGCGCCGGTGACTTTCGTTGTTTCGATTGAACGCCCGAGCCTGGATTTTACGCCTGATGTTCTTCCGAACGGAGCGGTGGGCAGGAACTACCAGGCGCAGTTCACAGCCACCGGGGGGACGGGTCAATACAGCTACAGCCTGGTGCAAGGTTCCGTGTTGCCCGCAGGGCTTGCACTCTCGGCCAGTGGCGCGGTTACGGGCGTTCCCACCACCGAAGGCGCGTTCCGCTTCGTCGTTCAGTTGAACTCCGGCGATGACAGCATCCAAAAGCTCGTGCGGGTGACCATCGACCCGCCGCCGCTGACGCTCTCTCCGGATACATTGCCGGAAGGGACTCGCGGCGCGGCCTATCAGGCGGCGATCGCCGCCGCCGGCGGCGCAGCCCCTTATTCTTTCCGCATCACCGCAGGCCAATTGCCGGCCGGATTGACGTTCGGATCCAACGGCGGGATTTCCGGAACGCCCACTTCGCTAGGAACCTTTAAGTTCACGGTCCAGGCCACTGACAGCAGAGGCCGCACCGGTTCCAAGGAATTCGAAATCGTCGTCCGCGAGGAATTACGGATCACCACCGAATCGCTCCCCGGTGGAACGCAGGGAGATGCCTACGCAGCGGCGCTGCAGGCCGCGGGCGGCCTGTCTCCGTACACTTTCTCGGTCACTGCCGGCGCGCTGCCGCCCGGAGTGAGCCTTGGAGCCGACGGCCGGCTCACAGGAACGCCCACGCAAGCCGGGAGCTTCACCTTCACCGCGCAGGTCGCCGATCGTAGTAACAGGACCGCGCGAAAACAGCTCACCATCTTGATTGTCGCGGCCCTTCGTCTCCTGCCCGAGTCGCTGCCGGGTGGAACCGTTGGGCGCGCCTATTCGGCCATGTTGAGCGCTGAAGGCGGAACGCCCCCTTACACCTTCACCTTGACAGGCGGTCTCCCGCCCGGGATCGCGTTCTCCGCAGGCACTATCTCCGGGACGCCAACGCAGGCCGGCCGGTTCGACGTCACCGGCCAGGTGACGGATTCCCGCGGCCGCTCGGTCAATCGCCAATACGCAATCGTCATCGCGCCCCCTCCACCGTTGACAATCAGCGGAACCCCGGGCGGAGGAACGGTCGGGACGCCATACCCGCAGGTTCAGTTCACCGCTTCGGGCGGCGTGGCCCCGTTCACTTTTTCGGGGTCGAATTTGCCTCCGGGCCTGACGCTCTCTTCGGGCGGCACGCTCACGGGAACGCCGACCCAGGCTGGAGCTTTCAGCATCTCTGTTTCAGCTCGGGATTCGTTTGGCGCGGAGGGCACGGGCAGATTTCAGGTGACTATCGTGCTGCCGCCGCCACCGGCGCAAACCCTGAACTTCTCGAACCAGAATCCGGGCGCGAACCAGCAATCGACGATCACGCTGACGCTCGGCGCGCCGTACCCGGCGATGATCACCGGATTCCTCGAACTGACGTTCGCGCCGGTTCGCGGCGGAGACGATCCCGCGATTCAGTTCAGCAACGGGAGCCGCAGGATCAACTTCACGATTCCGGCCGGCGCGACGGCGGCCGTGTTCACAACGACTCCGGCGGCGGTGCAGACCGGCACCGTGGCCGGCGTGATCACCATCCTGACAACCATGCAGTCGCAAGGCAGCGACATCACGCCATCGCCGCGGCCCTCCTCGCAGATCCGCATCGCGGCGGGACCGCCGGTGATCACGCGGGTGGAAGTCACGCGCACCTCGGCGGGCTCGGATCTGATCGTGTACGGCTACTCCACGGCCCGCGAAGTGACGCAGGGCCTGCTGCGCCTGACGCCCCGCTCCGGGGTGACGCTGACGCAGAGCGAGTTCACCATTCCGCTGACGGCGGCGTTTACCGCCTGGTACAACTCCAGCGAGTCGGTTCAATTCGGCAGCCAGTTCCGGCTGGTGATTCCCCTGACGGGCGTCAACACGGAGACGGTGGAGAGCCTGACCATCCAGCTTTCGAACTCGATCGGGAGTTCGGAGACGGTGCGGTTCGGCCTGTAGAATGCTCATGCCGGAAAATCGTTCTGAGCGATGGTTGTTACGATAGGAATTTTTGGATCCGCCTCGCGACCCGCCCCAGATTCCTAATCTCACACTCCCAGAGCACGAGGACTCGGAAGCCGAGTTTCCTGAGTAGTTGAAGATTTTCAGCGTCCCTCTGCACGTTACGTCTCAGCTTGGCTCCCCAATAATCGACCTGCGATTTGGGCGTATGGGAGTCTAGGCATTTGCCATGTTGATGCCAGAAGCAACCGCGAACTTCAATGATCCGCTTGAGGCGAGGAAAGACCAAGTCCGGCCTCCCTGGCAGCGTCGCGACATGCAAACGATACCGAAACCCCATCTTGTGCACCAGCCGACGCACAAGCAGTTCAGGGGACGTATCGATTGACCGGATGTTCCGCATGTTGTCCGAGCGGCGTTCGGGAGTCAGCCTGTCGGTCACACCGCCAAATCGAGGGGAAGATCCGAAACGTCCTTCAGCCTCTTACCTTCGACCATCACCTTCACGAGGCTGTCAGCCACCTCGTCAGTACGGACGGCATTCATCAACTCCGGCAATGCAAAATGGTACACGCAGTCCAAGTCCCCGGTGCCGAGAGCTATTGATGCGAGCCGCGGGGGAAAGGGCTCGGCGGTCAACACAACCGTGTGGGGCAA
>CAYWST010000045.1:0-22022 GCA_964461075.1 uncultured Solibacteraceae bacterium
CGCCACCACCTTGCCGTTCATCGAGAGCTCAACGAAACGGCCGGGCGCGGCGTCCGGCACGGCTCCGTCGGCTCGCAGCCGGAATGTCCCGCGCGGGGCGTTCAGGAGGAACGACGATTTCTTCTCCGCCCATCGCCACTGTGAGTTCTCCCGCGGGTAGACGCCGCCGAGGATCTGATCGTCCACGCCAGGGTCGGCCACGCAGATGCCGCTCCGTTCCACGGTTTTCTCATCAAAGCGAGTGAGCGCCACGATATCGACGGGGGCGGTCGTGACGTCGAAGGGCCGCAGCCCGTAGCCGGCGGTTTCAAATGCGCTGCGTGCGCCGAGGCCCATCAGCCGAAAAGGGAGCGCCGGCCGGATGATGCGTTGGGCTATCGTTTTCGGTTCCACGCCGCCCATCGAATAGTCCACCTGGTCGGCCAGCGCGCTTGAGATCAGCCAGTCGCCCGCGCGGATTTCGGTCCCGCGAAGCAGCGGCCGGGCGCCGCCTCGCTCGGCGTACTCGCGCAGACCCCATTCGGCGTTCACCCACACGCGCGACTGCTTGGGAAGCCATTGCGCTGCGATGTCGCGATAGGCGGCTCCGGCTTCGTAGTTCACCCAGGAGAGGCAGAGGCCGAGGGCGATGTTGACGGCCGTGGAAGCGCGCAGAATCCATGGGCGGTCCGGGAACGCCTTTCCGGCCAGCAACGCCAGGGGCAGCATGGCGGGCAGCAGATAGCGCGCCGCGCCTGCGAAGAAGATCGCCAGGGCGGCGAGGAAGTAGAAGCCGAACCAGAGCCTGAGTTCGATGTCGCCGGAAGTGGCGATCCAGGCGAGGACGATCGCGCCGCCCGTGAACGCAAGCCAGAAAAGCGGGCTCGAATCCATCAACAGGCCCGCCCCGAGAGCTAGAACGGGAATCGGCCACAAGCGCCGCCGCAGTTTCCCGGCGATGGCGAGCAGAAGCACCGGCGAGGTCATCCACGCGAGGTGGGCCGTCAGCGCGGCGGCGTTCTTCAACTTCATCTCCAGCCGTTGGAGGCCGAACTGCTTGAAATGCCCGGCGAGAACCTGCGCAGGCATCGGCCCGCCGGAGACTCTCTCGAAAAGCTGATAGCCGCCAGCCACAAGCAGCGGAGCGGCCATCACCCACCAGCATCCGGCCAACCAGCCGCGCCGCCACCAGAGGACCGCGAGGATCGGTATGGCGACCACCGCCTGGTACGAGATGGCTGCGGCAGCGCCGAGCGAAAGCGCCGTGAGCCATGCGCGGCTTCGCTTCTCGCCCGCCCGAAGGCCGAACGCGATCGCCGCCGTCCAGAAACAAATGAAGGGCAAATCGGTGAACAACGAGTTGCCCGCCGTGTTGAACACGGGAACACTCGAAGCGAGCAACGTCACGTCGAGCGCGTTCTCTTGGCAGAACCCGCGGACGATGGAATGCGTGGCCCAGACAGCGCCGGCTGTGAACACAATCCACGCCAGGTGGAGCGGGATCTCTCGCGCGGATCCGATGAGTTTGAGAAGAAGCGCGAGGATCCACGCATTGCCGGGCGGGTGCGGGTGCCCGCGCATGTCGAACTCGACGCCCAGGAAGACGTAGTTGGCGTGGTGAGGGTGCAGCGGATCTTTCAGGGCGTGCTTCGCCGCTTTCAGGTAGTAGTAATCGTCGAGCTGGAAAGGCTGGTTCAGAAACGGCAGCCTGATCAGGGCGATGAAGGCGAGCAGGACAAGTGCGGCGCGCGGCAAACTGCCAGTGTAATCAGTCGGCGGCCTTGCTGCTTGTGGATTCGGGTTTCCAGCGAACCACGGGCTTACGGGCGGCTGCAACTTCGTCGACCCGCGGCGTGCGGGTCATGTGCGGCGCATGCTTCACCATCTCCGGATCCGATTCGATCTCCTGAGCGATGCTGATGAGCGCGTCGCAGAAGAGGTCGAGTTCCTGCTTGGGCTCTGTCTCTGTCGGCTCGATCATGAGAGCGCCGCTGACGATGAGCGGGAAGCTCACCGTGTACGGGTGGAAGCCGTAATCGATCAGCCGCTTGGCGATGTCGCCGGTGCGAACGCCATGAGCGGCCTGGCGGGAGTCGCTGAAGACGCACTCGTGCATCGAGGGCGCGTCGTAGGCGATCTGATAGTGCTTCTCCAGCCGCGCCCGGATGTAGTTGGCGTTCAGCAGCGCATCGAGAGTCGCTTTGCGCAGCCCGGGGCCGCCGTGGGCCATGATGTATGCCAAGGCGCGGACAAGCACGCCGAAGTTTCCATAGAAGGCGCGCACGCGGCCGATTGACTGCGGCCGGTCGTAGTCCCACGTCCACGAGCCTTTATCCTTCTTCAGCCGCGGTGTTGGCAGGAAGGGTTCCAGGTGCGCCCGCACGCCAACCGCGCCGGCGCCCGGCCCGCCGCCCCCGTGGGGCGTCGAAAAGGTCTTGTGCAGGTTCGAGTGCATCACGTCGACGCCGAAGTCGCCGGGCCGCGCGACGCCGACCAGGGCGTTCATGTTCGCGCCATCCATGTAGACCTGAGCGCCCTTGGCATGGAGGATGCCGCAGATTTTCACGATCTCCTCTTCGAACACTCCCACCGTATTGGGGTTGGTGAGCATCATGCCCGCGGTGTCTTCGCTCACCGCGGCGGCGAGAGCCGCGGGGTCCACCATCCCGCGCGCATTGGACTTGAGGTTCAGGACTTCGTAACCTGCCATGATGGCGGTCGCCGGATTGGTCCCGTGAGCGGCGTCCGGCACGATGATGATCTTGCGGGGATCGCCCTGCGACTCGAGATACTTCCGGATCAGCATGATCCCGGTGTACTCGCCGTGCGCGCCCGCGGCCGGCTGCAGGGTTACCGCGTCCATGCCGAAGATCTCGCCGAGGTAACGTTCCAACGTGGCGATCACTTCCATCGCGCCTTGCGCCAGCGACTCCGGCTGATAGGGATGCGCCCACGCCAGACCCTCGGTGCGGGCGACGGCCTCATTGATTCTCGGGTTGTACTTCATCGTGCAGGAGCCCAGAGGAAACAGGCCCAGGTCGATGCCGTAGTTCCAGGTGGACAGCCGCGTGAAATGACGAATCACCTCAACTTCGCTCACCTCGGGGAAGCCGTCGATGTCGTCGCGAATCGCGGATTCGCCCAAGGCCTCGCCGGGGTCTATCTCCGGGACATCGAGTTCGGGGAGCTGATAGGCGCGTTTACCCGGGCGCGAAATCTCAAACAGCAGCGGCTCGTTCTGATTGATGTGGGTCCGGACTTTCTTGATCACGCCAGCACCTCCTTCAACGCGTCCATGCTGCTCCGGCTCGTCATTTCAGTGGCGCAAACGAGCATCGAGTCCGCCAGCTCGGGATAGAACCTGCCGAGAGGCAGGCCGCCGATGATCTTGCGTTCGAGCAGATCCTCATTGGCCTTCTCAGGGGTGCGCCCGCCGACTTTGACGACAAGTTCATTGAAGAAGCGGCCCTTGAACCGCCGGCTCAACCCTTGCTGCAGATAGTTGGCCTTGGCCACGTTCTGCAGCGCCAATTCGCGAAGTCCCTCGCGTCCGTACACGCTCATGAAGACCGTGGCCATCAGCGCGATCAGAGCCTGATTCGTGCAGATGTTCGAGGTCGCCTTCTCGCGGCGGATATGCTGCTCGCGAGTCGAGAGAGTCAGGCAGAAAGCACGGTTGCCGTTGGCGTCCTTGGTCTCGCCCACCAGCCTTCCTGGAATCTGGCGGATATACTTCTCTTTTGTAGCGATCACTCCCGCAAACGGCCCGCCGTAACTGGGGCTGATGGCAAAACTCTGCAACTCGCCGGCGACGATATCAGCCTCCACCGGCGGGCGCAACAAGCCCAGCGAGACGGCTTCGGTGAACAAGTAGACGAGCAGCGCGCCTTTGGCGTGAGCCATCCGCGCCGCTTCCCGGATCTCTTCGATGACGCCGAAGAAATTGGGGCTTTGCACGATGACGCAGGCTACCTCATCGCTCAGCTTCTGCTCGAGGGATGCGAGATCCATCTGGCCCGAGTCGCTGTCGTAACCGAAAGTGTCCACCTCGAGTTGCGCGTTGCGAGCGGCGGTTTCGAGCACCTCGCGGTATTCGGGGTGGACGCTCGAGCAGACGAGGTACTTGTGGCGGCCGGTGACGCGGGAAGCCATCATCGCCGCCTCGGGCGCCGCCGTCGAGCCGTCGTACATGGAGGCGTTGGCCACCTCCATGCCGGTCAACTGGCACAGCATCGTCTGGAACTCGAAGATCGTCGTGAGCGTCCCTTGCGCGATCTCAGCCTGGTAAGGCGTGTAGGAGGTCAGGAACTCGCCGCGGGAGACGACGACATCGCAGAGCACCGGCCGGTAATGGGCGTAGACGCCCGCGCCGAGGAAGCTCGCATAGCCGTTCGCGTTTCGAGCCGCCTGGCGCTTGAAGTAGCCGGTAATCTCGTATTCGGAGACGCCGGCGGGGATGTCAAGCGGACGGTCGAGCAGGGCGTCTTTGGGAAGGTGAGCACAGAGATCCTCCATGGACTGGAGGCCGCAAGCGGCCAGCATTTCGCGCCGCTCGGCGTCGGAGTTTGGTAGGTAGCGCAAGGGTTTAGAAGGCTCCGCTGAAGCAAGCACGCCCTGGGGGGGCGCTCATCCTCAAGTGTATCGCGACGCCAGCAGGCCGCTCCGGGCGCAGCTCATTTGGATTCAGTGAGGATAAACGCGCCAGATGGCGGGCTTAGCTTCCGATGAAAGCCTCATAGTCCCCCGCGCTCAACAGCGCGTCCAGTTCGCCCGGATTCGCCAGTTTGATCTTCACGAGCCATGCGGCGCCGTGGGGGTCTTCGTTGAGTTTCTCCGGCGCTTCGGCAAGCAGCGAGTTGATCCCGACGATCTCGCCCGTCACCGGCGAGTAGATGTCGCTGACCGCTTTCACGCTCTCCACCGAACCGAAGCTCTTACCGATTTCGACAGCGACGCCGACCTTGGGCAGGTCGACATAGACGATGTCGCCCAGTTCCTTCTGGGCGTGAAACGTGATGCCCACCGTGCCGGTGTCGCCGTCGACCGACACCCACTCGTGTTCCTTGGTGTACTTGAAGTTCTCGGGATAAGTCATTTCGCTCGCTTATAAAAGGGAAGAGGCACGGTTACCGCCTCGACCGGCTGATTCCGGATGACGACCTCGATCGCCACTCCGGCAACGGCCTTGGCCACTGGCAGATAGCACATGCCGATGTTCTTGTTGAGCGCCGGAGCGGGCCCGCCGGATGTTACCCAACCGCAGGCCTCTCTTTCGACGCGGACTTCATACCCGTCGCGGCCGATGCCACGACCCTTCATTTCAAACCCGATCAGCCGCCTCTTGACGCCCGCTTCGCGCTGCTTCTCAAGCGCGGCGCGGCCGGTAAACTCGCCCTTGTCGAACTTGACGATCCAATCGAGTCCGGCCTCGAGCGGCGTGATGGAGGCGTCGATCTCGTGGCCATACAGCGCCATCGCCGCTTCCAGCCGGAGCGTGTTTCGCGCCCCCAGACCGCACGGCTTGATGCCATATTCGGCGCCGGCGTCGAGCAGCTCCCGCCAGCGCGCTTCGGCCAGTTCCGGCGCGACGTAGATCTCGAAACCGTCCTCGCCGGTGTAGCCGGTCCGGGCGATCCGCGCGGGCGCCCCCGAAACCTCGCCATCGGCGAATCTGTAGTAGCGGATCGCGGCCAGATCCGTCCTGGTCAGCTTTTGCAGCGTCGCCAAAGCCTTCGGCCCCTGCACGGCGATCTGGGCGTATCGCGCGCCGGCGTTTTCCACGGAGCAGTCGAACCGGTTCTGCGCCGCGATGTGCTCATAGTCCTTGTCCTGATTCGAAGCGTTCACACAGAGGAAGTAGGAGTCTTCGGCCACCTTGTGGACGAGGATGTCGTCGGCGAAGCCGCCATGTTCGTACAGCAGTCCGGAGTACTGCGCCTGCCCGGCGGTGAGCTTCGCCGCGTTGTTGGTCGACACCTGATTGACCAACAAGAGCGCCTCGGGCCCCTTCACCTCGATCTCGCCCATGTGGCTGACATCGAACAATCCGACGGCCGTTCTCACCGCGGCGTGTTCATCGAGAATCCCGGAATACTGCACCGGCATGTCCCAGCCGCCGAAATCCACCATCCGCGCGCCCATCGCACGGTGCACCGCGTTGAGCGGAGTCTTGCGGAGTTCTGCCGTTTCGCCCATTCCCTTGCCTCGTATGAAACCTAAACCTTAACACACCCGCCACCGCCCACTGTAAGTGGTTTGCAGGCCACACGCAGCCGCCATAATGTTCTTCTACACTTGCCTCCAGTTTTCGTATGCAACTGATTTGCAAGGAGAAATGCCCATTCCTGCAATTGCAAAGAGCGGCGTCCCGCCGCTACAATGCAGATGCAGTCAAGGCATTCCTAGAGGAGCTAAACCATGAAGGGCGATCCGAAGGTTATCGACTATTTGCAGGAAGTGCTGACCGCCGAATTGACGGCGATCAACCAGTATTTCCTCCACGCCGAGATGATGGAGAACTGGGGTTACGAGCGGCTGGCGAAGATCACCAAGAAAGAATCGATCGAAGAGATGATGCACGCCGAAAAGCTGTTGCACCGGATGCTCTACCTCGACGGTTCTCCGAACATGAGCCAGCTCTTCCCGTTGCGCATCGGGCAGACGGTGAAGGAGCAGCTCGAAAACGACCTTGCTCTCGAACTTGAAGCCGTGCCGCGCCTGAACAAGGCGATCGCTCATGCGACGTCGGTCGGCGACAACGGCTCTCGGGAGCTTTTCGAGAAGATCCTGCTCGACGAGGAGCATCACGTGGATTATCTCGAAGCGCAGCTCCACATGATCAAGGAGATGGGCTACGACAATTACCTCGCACAACAGTTGAGGGAAGAGAAGTAGCGGGCGAACCGCTCCCGGGCGTCAGGCGCTGAAGGCCGGTCTCCGCATGGAGGACCGGCCTTCTTTACAATGGGTGGAATCAATTTCAACCCATGACTCGAACGCTCTGGTTGTGCGCAATCGCCGTCTTTATGACCTCGCATCTGGCGGACGCGGGGCCGGCGCGGCAGGCTCAGGGAGGCGCGGCGCTGAAGCAGGCGATTGAACGCCTGCGCGTCACCGCCAGCGTCCTGATGATCGCGGCGCATCCCGACGACGAAAACACCGCCGTGCTTGCCTGGTGCGCGCAGGGGCGAAAGCTCCGAACGGCGTATCTCTCGCTCACGCGAGGCGAAGGCGGCCAGAACCTGATCGGCAGCGAACAGAGCGAATTGCTCGGGCTCATCCGGACGCACGAACTGCTGGCGGCGCGGCGCATCGATGGCGCGGAGCAGTATTTCACAAGAGCGATCGATTTCGGTTTCTCGAAGTCGGCCGATGAGACCATCGCCAAGTGGGGGCGCCGCGAAGTGCTGGCCGACATGGTGTGGATTCTCCGCTCCTATCGCCCGGATGTCGTCATCAACCGCTTCTCGGGCACCGGGCGCGACGGTCACGGCCATCATCAGGCCTCCGCGATTCTGAGTAAGGAAGCCTTTGATCTGGCCGGAGATCCCACAGCGTTCCCCGAGCAACTGAAACACGTCCGCCCGTGGAAGCCCGTGAGGCTCGTCTGGAACGGGTTTACCTTCAACCGGCAGCAGGAGCAGGAGATGGAGAAGGCCGCCAACAGGCTGTCCATCGACACCGGCGAGTACGATCCCGTTCTCGGCTCCTCCTATGGCGAGCTCGCGGGCGTCAGCCGCAGCCAGCACAAGAGCCAGGGCATGGGCGCGGCGGAACGGCGAGGCTCCGTGCCGAACTACCTGATCCATGTCGCGGGTTCACCCGCGCGGGCCGATCTCCTCGACGGCGTGGACGCATCGTGGAACCGGCTCCCCGGCGGAGCGGAGATCGACCAGCTTCTCAAGTCCGCTCTCTCCGCGTGGCGCATCGACAGGCCCGAACTCATTCTGCCGGCGCTCTTGAAAGCGCGGCCGCTGATCGCCTCCATCGACGACCCGATCGCGCGCAGGAAACTCTCCGACCTCGACGAGGTGATTGCGATGGCGTCCGGACTCTGGCTCGATGTCAGCGTGAATCCCGGAGTGGCCACGCCGGGGACGACAGTCGAATTCGCACTGACGGCAGTTCGGCGCGGCCAGGCCGCAGCCTCGTTGGAACGGGTCGAGATTCTTGGGCCGGGCGCACCGCCCGCGTTCGCGCGCGCACCCAAGCTCGAGTACAACAAGCCGCACACGGAACGGCTCAAGTGGACGATCCCTTCCGAAACGCCGCCGTTTCAACCTTATTGGCTCTCCGAGGAGTCCGGCGGGCTCCTGTACCGGATTCCGGACCCGAAACTGCTAGGGCTGGCTGAAGGCCCCGCCCTCCTGAGGGCGCGCTTTCATGTGTCCGTTGAAAGCTGCCCTATCGTGATTGAACGCGCCATCGAACGCCGGTTCGTCGACCGCGTCCGCGGCGAGATCACGGAACCGTTTTCGCTACTCCCGGCGGTGTCTCTCAAACTGCCGGCGCCCTCCATGATTTTTCCCGACAGCGGGCCTCGAACGGTGACCCTCGAAGTGCTGGCTAACCGGAGCAAGACGGAGGGAACCGCGCGGCTGCTGTTGCCCGGCGGGTGGAAGAGCGAACCGCAGCAGGCGCCGTTTTCAATCGGCGATCCCGGACAATCCGCCCATCTCCCGTTCGTCGTTTTTCCCGGCGCCGGGAGCGGCGAGATTTCGGCCGAAGCGACGGTGGCCGGCGTTCCCGTAAGGAACTCTCTCATCCGGATCGCATACGAACACATTCCGCCGCAGACCGTCCAGCCGCCGGTTCGCATGAAAGCGACCCGGTCCGATGTGACGGTTCTATCGAAGCGGATCGGCTACGTCATGGGGGCCGGCGACATGGTGCCGGCCTCGCTCGAGCAACTCGGCTGCGAGGTGCAAATGCTTTCCGCCGCGGATCTCGCCGGCGGAGACCTCGGCCGGTTCGACGCCATCGTGACTGGCGTGCGCGCCTGGAATGTCCGGCCTGAACTGCGAGTGAACGCTTCGCGGTTGCATGCTTATGTCGAGCGCGGCGGGACGCTGCTGATTCAGTTCAACACGACCGAGGGCCCGGGCTTTGGCGGCGAGCCGTCCGGCATCCCGGGCCTTGGGCCGTTCCCCTTCAAGCTCAGCCGCGATCGCGTCTCGGTCGAGGAGGCGCCGGTCAAGGTGCTGAGGTCCGGCCATCTCCTGCTGGAGAAGCCGAACAGGATTCAAGCGGAGGATTTCAATGGCTGGGTTCAGGAGCGCGGCCTTTACTTCCCCACCGAACTCGATCCCCGGTACGAGCGCCTGATCGAGATGAACGACCCCGGAGAGAAACCGCTGCAAAGTGGAATTGTCTTTGCGAGAGCCGGCAAGGGCGCTTATATCTACACTCCGCTGGCCTGGTTCCGCCAACTGCCGGCCGGCGTCCCCGGAGCGTTTAAGATCTTCGCGAATCTGCTGAGCGCCGGCCGCACGGTAAGCGCGCAATGAACTTCCGGCGGCTCTACTGGCTGGTTGGCCTGTACGTGGCTGCCGTCATCGCGCTGTTCACGTGGTTCACGAGGAGCTTCAACCGGTGAGAACGGCGGATTGGCTGGTCCTCGCGGGCTCTCTTCTCGCAGTCGTGTTGTATGGTCTGTGGCGCAGCCGGGGCAGCGACACAACAAAGAAGTACCTTCTCGCCAACCGCTCGATGCCCTGGTACGCCATGGCGCTATCGATTATGGCGACACAGGCTTCGGCCATCACTTTCATCTCCACCACCGGCCAAGGCTACGCCGACGGACTGCGGTTCGTTCAACTCTATCTCGGCCTGCCGGCCGCGATGATTTTGATCGCGATCTTTGTCGTGCCGCGCTTTCACCGCGCCGGAGTTTACACGGCCTACGAATACCTGGAGCATCGATTTGACGCGAAAACGCGCGCGCTTGCGAGTATTGTCTTTCTCCTGCTGCGGGGGCTCTCGGCGGGAGTCGCACTCTCTGCGCCCGCCATCGTGCTGACGGTCATCTTCGGCTGGCCCCATCAGATCACTTCGCTCGTCATGGGCCTGCTGGTGGTTCTCTACACAGTCTCGGGCGGCATCGCCGCTGTCACCTGGACCGACTTCCTCCAGATGCTGATCATGACCGTGGGGCTGTTCGCGGCTCTATTCACGGCGATCTGGCTGCTGCCGCCAGGCGTCGGTTTCGGCGGCGCGCTTTCGCTGGCCGGAGCGGCCGGACGGCTGAATCCCGCGGTCTGGGCGTTCAACCCGGACGACCGGTACACCATCTTCAGCGGGCTGATTGGGGGAATGTTCCTGATGCTCGCCTACTTCGGCTGCGACCAGAGCCAGGTGCAGCGCTACCTCACAGGCCGTAACGAAGAACAGAGCAAGCTCAGCCTGCTGTTCAACGCCGTGGCCAAGATACCGATGCAGTTTCTGATCCTGCTGACCGGGGTGATGGTTCTCGTCTTCCACGTCTACGTGAAGCCGCCAATCCTCTTCCACCCGGGCGCCGAAGCGCAACTGCGGGCCTCGCCCGCCTACGCCGGCCTGAGCGCCCGCTACGACGCGGCTTTTCAAGCCCGCAAGGCGGCTGCCGATGGCGGAGACCTGGACGCCTTTCAGGCCGGCCAAAAGGAGTTCGAGGCCGTTCGATCCGACGCCCAGAAGGAGGCGGCCCGGATCCGGGGCGAGGCCCGGTTCAACGACACGAATTACATCTTTCTGCGCTACGTCATCCGGTACCTGCCTTCGGGGCTGACAGGGCTGATCATGGCCGCGATCTTCGCGGCGGCGATGTCCACGATCTCCGCAGAGGTCAACTCTCTCGCAACAGTGACCGTGATCGACGTCTACAAGCGATTCATCAAGCCAGGCCAAACAGACCGCCACTACCTGAACGCGTCCCGCGCATTCACCGCATTCTGGGGCTTCGTCGCCGTCGGGATGGCGGAGTTCGCTGTGGGCTTGGGTTCCCTGGTCGAGGCAGTCAATCTCGTCGGCTCGTATTTCTACGGGGCGTTGCTGGGCGTGTTTATTCTGGCGTTCTTTTTCCCGCGCGTGACCGGGACGGGCGCATTCGCGGGGATCCTGGCGGGTGAAGCGGCGATCGTCGCCGTCAGCCAGTGCACGTCGGTTTCATTTCTCTGGTTCAACCTGCTGGCGCCGGTCGCGGTGGTTTCCGCCGGGCTTCTGGTCAGCGCCTTGACAGCGAGGCCGGCGCCTAAAAGCTGAGGCTCGAAACCGACACTCTGGAGCGGCGTCCCTGCACGCACACAATGCCGCTCTCGGTGACGTGATAACGCTCCCTGTCGGCTTCCGGATCGTAGCCGATGGTCGTCCCCTCGGGAAGGACGACGTTCTTGTCGAGCACCGCCCGGCGCACCTTGCACCTACGTCCGATGTCGCAGTTGTCGAAGACGATCGAATCGTCCACAATGGCGCCGGCATGGATCCGCACCCCGCGGCCAAGAACGGAATTCTTGACCATGCCGCCGGAAAGGATGGTTCCGCCGCAGACGATGGAATCGATGGCCTGTCCGCGCCGGCCTTCTTCATCGAAAGTGAACTTCGCCGGCGGGTCATCGTAGCCCGCGGTCCGGAGGGGCCATTGCCTGTTGTACAGATTCAGCGCGGGCGTCACGGCGCGCAGGTCCATGTTGGCTTCGTAGTAAGCGTCGATGGTGCCGACGTCACGCCAGTAAACGGCCGATCCGACAGGGTCTCCTGGAATCCGGTTCGTTGTGAAGTCATAACAGAAAACGTCACCGGATTTCACCCATTTCGGCAGGATGTCGCGTCCGAAATCGTGGACGGATTCTTCGTCCTTGCTGTCGTCGTGAAGATACTTGAGAAGCTGCGCGGTCGAGAAGGTGTAATTGCCCATCGAGGCCAGCACCATGCCGGCGTCGCCGGGCATCGTCGGCGCGTTCGGATTCTTCTCGTGGAAAGCAAGGATCCGCCCGTCCGGCGAAACCTCAATGACACCGAACTCAGCGGCGTATTCCTTGGGTACCGGGATGGCGGCGACAGTCGCCTGAGCTCGTTTCTGCTCGTGGTACTCGATCATGGCCCGGATGTTCATCCGGTAGATGTGATCGGCCCCGAAGACGGCGACGATGTGCGGATCGCTTTGCTCGATCAGGTTCAGATTCTGGAACAGCGCGTCTGCCGTGCCGCGGTACCACGTTTCGTTGGGCGTCCGCATCTGAGCCGGAACCGGGATGATGTAGTGGTCTTTCAAGAGCCCGCTGAACTCCCAGCCGTCGCGGAGGTGCTGAAGCAGGCTCTGGCTCTTGAACTGAATGAGAACGTAGATCGAATAGATCCCGCTGTTGACGAGGTTGGAGAGAACGAAATCGATGATGCGGTACTGCCCTCCAAAGGGAACGGCGGGTTTGGCGCGCTCCTTTGTGAGCGGGTAGAGCCTGGTTCCTTTGCCGCCGGCCAGCACAAAGCTCAGTACCTTAAGCTGCATCTGTTCGGTCTCCTTGTGTGCGAATAATAACACCTGAATTTGAAACTGCGCTGAGAGGAATTCCGGCCTCGCGGGCCGGCGGCTATTTCTGGATCGACTCCAGGTGCTGGAGAAGGGCGCCGGCCCGTTCCGCGCCCAGACCGGGACCCCAAACGGGCATTCGCTTGCTGCCGTGCGCGGGAAGCGCATCGTCTCCGTCCAGCATTCTGTTGATGCGTGGAGCCGGGAAGACCCCGCTGTTTCTCTGCTTCAGCAAAGTGAGGTCGGTGGGGCGCATCCGGAGCGAATCGGCCACGGGACCGCCGCCTTTTCCATCGCTGCCGTGGCAGGAGGCGCAATAGGAGCGATAGATACCCGCTCCGTTCGGCGGCGTTGACGTCTTGAGCGGCGCTTGCTTTGGGGGAGGCGCACCCCAGGCGAACTGCATCAACCCGATCGTTATAAGAAACGCTCCGAGGCGCCGCATCCGTTGCCCTCCAGCCGCCATGCTAATCCCTGGGATCAGGCCAGGACAAGCGCGCATGCTTCGGCTCGGACATTCCGGCTCATCGCGGCATGTTGTAGCTGAAGATCAACTGAAGCCTGATCTCGGACCCGCGGAACTCCGGAGGGAGCGGGGGGAATGGATTCGAGGCGCTGATGCCAGCGACAGCGGCGCGGTCCAGCGGGTCGGCCCCCGAAGGCATTGCGATCACGAGCTTGGGTACCCGGCCGGACCTGTCGATGATGAACTGCACCGCCACGCGTCCACGCCGTTGTCCGAGCCGGACGCTTTCCGGCAGGACGGCCTGCCAATTCCTCTTGACGCTCGCGAGAACCTGGATGAGGTAAGGACGGAAGTCCATTCCCTGGGGGTCGCTCAATAATTCCAACGTACTTGCGCTGCGGCCCGGGGAGGCCTGCTGTGCGAGGCCCTCCGCGACACCCCCGTCAGCGGCGCCGATGTCGCCGACGATCTGCCCGCGTCCGCCCACCCCGGATCGGATCACGCTTCGAACTGCGTCATTGACGCCGCTCTTCGGCGGCTCGATTTGCGGCTTGGCCGGCGTTGCCGGCTGCCGCGAACTCTGCGGTTGCGGGCCTCCGACCGATTCGAACGGACTCTTCGCGCGGTCGGGCGGAGGCGGACCCGCTCCGAACTGCGGCGCCGCCGGAGGAGGCGGTACGGCCTGCAAGCCCTGCTGCGCCATCTCCACCTGGGGCGCTTCTATCGCCGCTTTCGCCTGTCTTGGCGTTCCGGCGGGAGGAGCAAAACCGCGCGGCGCGGAGCGCGGCGCCTGGACCACCTCCGGTTTCGGCATCAGGCCGGCGAGATCCACTTCCAGCGAAGGTTTGCTGAGTTGCGGTTCCTTTTGCGTCAACCTGAACTGGTCCAGGCGCGGAGCGATCAACGGAGTCGCCCGGCGCAGGTCCGCGTCCACGCGCGGGCTCTCCGGGATGGCTCGTCCTCCGCCTGGCAGGAAGAGCGCCACTCCAGCCGCGATGACGTGAAACAGCAAGGCGCCCCCCGCGGACACACGCCTCCTCCAGGGCTCGTCCGGGTCTCTCCATTCGAGGAGAAACCGCGGCTCGTCCTGCGCGGCGTGCCAGTAACGCTCGTACCATTCGGGCATTGCTTCAGCCGGGCGGCTGCTTTGTCTTCTACTTTACTGACGCTGTGCGGACCGTTTGGGTCGCGGCTGCAAGCGTGGCGGCCACTTCGACGCCATGCTCCTCGATCGCCCTCTGCACGGAAGCCGCGAGCGAGAGCGCTCTGGCGGCTGCCTCGCCGTCGACCCGCGGCCGCTGCCGCGTCGCAACACATTCAAGAAACGAGGCGAACTGCAGCTTTAACGGCTCATTCTTCTCGACCGGCAGTGCGCGCGGCAGGATCTGCTTCTCGGCGTTCACCGAAATCGAAAAGCATTCCTGCTTGGCGTAGTCGACCGATACGTACTGCCCTGGCTGGAAGAATCTCAGTTTTCTGACTCGTTCGGTGGAGACGCGGCTGGCCGTCAGATTGGCGATGCAGCCGCCGGGAAACGCGAGGCGCACGTTGGCGATGTCCGCTTTGCCGGACAGGACCCCGATGCCGGCAGCGCGGACTTCGCGCGGCTCGGAACCGGTCATGGCAAGCAGGATGTCGAGGTCGTGGATCATCAGGTCCGACACCACATCGACGTCGAGACTCCTCGGCGAGAACAGGTTCAGCCGGTGAATCTCGAAAAACAGCGGGACGGTGATCAGCGAGCGCGCAGCGTCCACTGCGGGATTGAACCTTTCCAGGTGTCCGACCTGCAGGATCCTGCCGCGCCGCGTCGCTTGCGCGACCATGCTCCGGGCCTCCTCGACGGTCGTGGCGATGGGCTTTTCCACCAGCACGTCCAGTCCTGCGTCCATCAGCGTCAGCGCCGTTTGGCAGTGGGCCAGAGTGGGGGCGGCCACGATCGCCGCCTGCGCGCTGGAGGCGACTTCGTCGAGGGAGCCCAGCACCGCGCACTCAAACTCCTGCCCGGCCTGCGCGGCCCTGTCGCGCTCGATGTCATAGACGCCTGTGAGTTCAGCCGCGGGCGTCTCTCGAATCACGCGAAGGTGGTTGCGGCCGAACGCGCCCGCGCCAATCAAGGCGACACGAATTCCGGATTGACTCATGACTTCTCCGGCCGGTAACCGGCGATGGCGAGCTTGTGCCGGTCGGCCAGCTCGAGCAACTCTTCCTTGTCGAGCAGCAGCGTCCGGCCGGCTTCGACGGCCAGCGCGGTTGTGCCCGTTTCAATCATCGCCCGCACCGTGCCCGGTCCGGCGACGGGAACGTCAAACAGCAGGTGGGCCCGCCGGTTCGCGCTTTTGACAAGGCGCAAGGGGCGGCCGTTGACCAGCGCGGCCGCGCGGCGCAGCATCTCATCGGTTCCCTCCATGGCCTCCACCGCAACACAAGCCCGCTCGCTCACCGCCACACTCTGGCCGATATCGAGTCCGGCCAGAGCGCCGGCGATCCGCTTCCCGTACTCCAGGTCCTTCCGCTCCTCCTCTTCGGGTGCGCGGCGCGTCAGTACGCCTTCGGCCGCAAGCAGCGGCTTGAGCAGCAAGGTCGAATCCGCCAGGCGAATCCCTTCCTTTTCGAGTTCCTGCTGCACTCCCCCGATCAATGCGTCCGTGTTGCGCGAGGGCAGCGAAGCAAGCAGCTTGAAGAGGCGCCAATCCGGCTTGAGCGAGCTGAAGATGGAGACATGCTGAACCTGGCCTGCCATGACCACCTCGCTAATCCCTTCTTCATGCAGGATGTCGATGAGCCGGCCCAGGTCGGCAATGGTGATCCAGTAGCAACGAGCGGCGAGGGACTCGACTTCCGGGGACGCGTTGTCCTTCAACGCCACCACGACGACTTCGTGCCCCAGGCGCCGAGCGGTCTGCAACGCCAGGACAGGAAACCGGCCGCTACCGGCGATCAGTCCGTATCTCACTTGATGAATCCGCGCTTCGCACTCTGAATGAACTCGATCAGGTCGCCCACTTCCGGCGTGGCCGCGACCTCTTCCCGGATCTTCCCGATCGCCTGCGAGGTGTTCAAAGCGTCGCTGCCCAGCAGCCGGAACGCCTTGTGCAGCGCTTCGATGGCCTCCGTCTCGAAGCCGCGCCGCTTCAGGCCGACTTTGTTGGCGCCGTACACTTTCGACTCCCTCGGCGTGACCGTCATCGAGTAGGGCAGCACGTCCTGCGTGATCACGCTGTAGCCGCCAACGAAGGCGTGCCTGCCGATCCGGCAAAACTGATGGACGCCGGAGAAAGCCTCGACGATCGCGAAATCCTCGATGGTGACGTGCCCGGCGAGCGTGACCGCGTTGCCCAGAATGCAGTGGCTGCCGATCCGCGCGTCGTGGGCGACGTGCGCATAGGCCATCAGCAGATTGTCGTCTCCGATGCAGGTTTCGAGCCCCCCGCCTTCCGTTCCACGGTGGATGGTGACGAACTCCCGGATGCGGTTTCTGCTGCCGATTCGCGTGTACGATCTTTCGCCTTTGTACTTCAGGTCTTGAGACGCCACGCCGACCGTCGAGAAGGGGAAGAAGACGTTGTCCTCGCCGATCAACGCCGGACCTTCGGCGAAGACATTGCCCATCAGCCGGGTGCGGGCCCCGATCTCAACCTCGGCGCCGATCACGCAAAATGGCCCGATCTCCGCCTCAGCGTGGATCGCCGCCGCGGGGTCGACGAGTGCGGTGGGATGAATCGCCATCTTTCCGGATCACTCTGCCGCCGGCTGCGCCGGAGCGGCCGCATCGGGCCGGTCGGCCAGCTTGCACATGACGGTCGCTTCGGCGGCGACGACATCGCCGACCCTCGCTTCGCCGGTCATTTTGACGACGCTCGACTTGCGCTTGATGGTCTTCATTTCAATGGTCAATGTGTCGCCAGGCAGAACCGGGCGGCGGAACCTGGCGTCCTCGACAGACGCAAGCAGCACCAGCCGCTTCTTCCTGTCAGCCACGTCTTTGAGCACCAGCACTCCGGCGACTTGCGCCATCGCTTCCACAATGAGCACGCCGGGCATGACGGGGAACTCCGGGAAGTGCCCCATAAAGAACGGCTCGTTGGCGGTCACGTTCTTGATGCCAACGATCCGGTCCGATTCCATCTCCGTGATCCGGTCGACCAGCAGAAACGGGTATCGATGGGGCAGAATGTCTCGGATCTCAACATTTTCCAGGACTGGCATGACAGAAACGCTATTCTAACAGACGATGCATCCCATCCTCGCTCATCTGGCGGCGCGGACCCCTGAATTGACAGGCTTTCTCCGGGAACTGGTGGAGTGCGAATCCCCGAGCGGCGACAGCGCGGCGGTCAACCGGTTCGTGGACCTGTTCAGTTCCCGGGTGGCCGGTCTCGCTCGCTGCAGGACGCTGCCGGGCGGTCCGTTCGGACGGAACCTGCTGGTGACCTTCAATCTTCCGGGCCCCCGGAAGAAGCTGCCCGGCCGCATTCTCGCCGTGGGTCACTCAGATACGGTCTGGCCCGCCGGAACTCTCGCCTCCATGCCCTGGCGCGACGCAGACGGCCGCCTCTGGGGTCCGGGCGTCCTCGACATGAAGGCCGGACTTGTCTTCTTCGTCGAAGCGATGCGCGCTTTGAGAGAACTCGACATTCCGGTCCGGCGCGAGGTCGCGCTCTGGGTCGTCTCCGATGAGGAAGTTGGCAGCACGGCTTCCAGGCCCATCACCGAGAGCCTGGCGCGGGAGAGCGTGGCGGTCCTCATCCCCGAACCCGGCGCCGGGCTGCAAGGCAAACTGAAGACCGCTCGCAAGGGCGTCGGCGACTTCACCGTCAAGGTCAAGGGCAAGGCCTCGCATGCCGGAGTCGATTTCACCTCGGGTGCGAGCGCCATCGTCGAGATTGCGGCGCAGATCGGCCGCATCGCCGCTTTCACGAACCTGTCCAAGGGGCTTACCGTCAACCCTGGAGTGATCAGCGGCGGCTCGCGTTCCAATGTCGTCGCCGCCGAGGCCGAGTGCGAAGTCGACGTTCGCGTCGCCCGCATGCGGGACTATCCGCCGCTCGAACGGAAGTTCCTTGCTTTGAAACCATTTGACAAGCGCTGCACCATCGAAATCACGGGAGGCTTGAACCGGCCGCCCATGGAACGCACGCCCGGCGTCCGCGCGCTGTTCCAGGCGGCGAAGAAACTCGCTTCCGAGCACCTTGGTGTCAAGCTCGAGGAATCTTCCACGGGCGGCGGCTCGGACGGCAATTTCACGGCCGGCATCGGCGTGCCGACGCTGGATGGTCTGGGCGGGGTCGGCGAAGGCGCCCACGCGCCGCACGAATCGATCCTCAAAGACAGGATCGCCGACCGCTCCGCGCTGCTCGGGTTGCTTACCGCCCACTTGGCCGAAACCTTTGGGACAATCAATTGTTAGGCGGCTGTCACTCATGGTCTCAACCGGCATTTACTACGCCATCGCGCTGACAGCGGCGGGATTCGCCCTGGGGCAGTTCCTGGCCGCCTGGGCCGCCCTTCCCTTTTATGTGCTGGCCGCGTTTTGCCTTTGGTTCTTTCGCGACCCTGAGCGCACGATCCCCACGGGGCCGGTCGCGGTTTCTCCCGCTGATGGAAAGATCGTCCTGATCAAGCGGCGCCCGGAGGGCACTCAAGTCTGCATCTTTCTGAACGTCTTCGATGTGCACGTCAACCGTGCGCCCATCGGCGGCAAGGTGGTGGATGTTCGCTATAAGCGGGGGAAGTTCCTTGTGGCCAGCAAGCCGGAGGCTTCCATTGAAAACGAGATGAACACGCTGGTCATCGACGGGAATGGAACGGTGGTCGAGTTCTCTCAGATTGCCGGGCTGATCGCCCGGCGCATCGTCTGTTGGGTGAGGCCCGGCGAATTCGTGACGTGCGGGCAGCGAATCGGGCTCATCAAGTTCGGCTCGCGCGTGGACATCACATTCGGACCCGAGTGGCGCGTTGAGGTTTCCGAGGGCCAGCGCGTCGCCGGAGGATCTTCAGTTCTCGCCACACGGAAGGATGGCGCACCGTCATGACCCCCCGACTCAATTTTCGAGAGCGCCTCATCGATCCGAAGTCGCCCGACAGAAGGCCCCGCCGCGCAGCGTACGCTCTTCCGGCTCTGTTCACCGCCGGGAATCTCTATCTCGGCTACCTGGCCATTCTCAAGTCCATCGAAGGCGCGTTGTGGGCGCAGGGCGGCAACCACGGAGCCAATCCGCATTGGCAAGTGGCCGCACAGGTCATCGGCATTTCGGTTTTTCTCGACGGGCTCGACGGGCGGATCGCGCGCATGACCAATACAACCAGCGAGTTCGGGCGCGAACTCGACTCGCTCGCCGACGTCATCAGCTTCGGCATTGCGCCGGCCGTCCTGGCCTTCGTCTTCGGCTACCAGCTCCTGGATCCCGGCGCGCCCGCTGAGATCCGGGAGTATGTTCTTCAGGCCGGGTATTTTTTCCTCTTCACGTTCGTCCTTTGCGGCGCGGCCCGGCTGGCCCGCTTCAACATCAGCACCAACCCGATGCCGCGAAATCCCGGCCGGCCGGACCGCAAGTATTTTGTCGGTCTGCCGATCCCGGCCGCGGCAGGCATGGTGGCCGCCGTCGTGTACGCCGCCGGCTCGGTCCCCATCAAGAGCTGGCAACTGGCGGCGGCCTGGGCCTTGCTGCTGGCGTTGCTCTCATTTCTCATGGTCAGCAGCTGGCGCTATCGCAGCTTCAAAGACTTCAATTTGGGCAGCCCGCGCAATCCCTTCAGCGTCGTGCTGCTTGGCATGGCGATCTTCATGATCTGGAACTTCTCCAAGCCAGTTTTGTTGGGAATGGCGACGGCATATGTCGGCAGCGGCATTGCCGTCCGAATCGGCGGGATCCTGCGGCGCAGGTTGCGCCCGCATCATGCCCGCGCGCCGGAACACCAGGCGGGGTAAGTCATGCGGAAGAGAAAGTGGGTTTTGACGGGAGGCGACACACTCCCCGGACAGGAGGTTCGCGACTACATCGACGAGCACCGCCTTCCGGTGGTCCTCTGGAGCACTTCCTCTCAGCCGGAAGATCGAGTTCTAACGGAGCAGGAGGGTGAGCTTGCGGTTCTCGAACCGCTCGACGAGAGCGCGCTCGATGGCGCAGAAGCGTTGCTGCTTGCCGCTTCGGAAACAGTAAACGACCGGGCGCTCGATCTTGCCGCCGCCGTTTCACCGAAGCCGGCGCTCATCGACCTCACGGGCCAGTACGAATCGCGGCCTTCCGCCCGGCTCCGGGCTCCTGGCGTCGAGCCGCCTCCGCTGGAGGCGCCGGATCCGATCGAAATCGTCGCGCACCCCGCTGCGGTCGCATTGGCCAAACTGCTCACCGTTCTCCACCGGTTCTCTCCGCTCAACTCCGTCGTCGCGAACGTCTTCGAGCCGGTCAGTTCCAGGGGCAAGGAGGCGATCGACGAGCTTCACAAACAAACCGTCAATCTGCTCAACTTCGCCCAGCAGCCGAGGCAAATCTTCGACGCCCAGGTGAGCTTCAATCTGCTGCCGCGGTTCGGCGACCACGCCCATCGGCCGTCTCTCGAGTCCGTCGAACGGCGCGTCGAGCAGCACCTGGCGAGCCTGCTCGCGCCGTCCGGACTGCCGGCGGTCAGTCTGCGCGTGCTCCACGCGCCCGTCTTCCACGGTCATTGCCAGAGCGTGTGGGTCGAGTTCGGCGAACGGCATGAGGGGGGCGCCATCGAGGTTGCGCTGCGGCGCTCCGGCGTGGAGGTCAGGAGGCGCTCGGAGGAGCCCGCTTCCAACGTGGCCGCCGTCGGGCACAGCGGCATCATGGTCAGCGACATCGCTCAGGACCGCTCCAACGCTCGCGCGGCATGGATCTGGCTCGCCTCGGACAACATGCGAACCTTGGCGGAGACTGCCGTTCTGCTGGCCGGCCTCTCTCACCGGGAGGACGCTTGATCCGCCGCATCCATCTCGCCGCCCTTCTGCCGCTCCTCTGGTGCGGCTGCGGCTACAAGGTTGGCGGCAAAAGCGATCTTCTCCCTGCTTCGCTGCGGACCATCGCCATTCCAGCCTTCAGCAACGCGACCACTCGCTATAAGCTCACTGAAACACTGCCCTCCGCATGCACGAGGGAGTTCCTCTCGCGCACCCGGTATCGCGTCGTGGCCGACCCGCGCGAAGCCGACGCCGTGCTCGAAGGCGCAGTCCTCAACTACATCTCCTCGCCCACCATCTTCGACCAGGCGACCGGGCGCGCCGCGGGCATTCAGGTGAGCGTTTTCCTATCGATCAAGCTCGTCGAACGCGAATCGGGCAAGATCCTTTACCAGCGGCAGGGCCTCGAAGTCCGGCAGAGATACGAGGTCTCCATCGAAGAGCGCGAGTTCTTCGACGAAAGCGGACCCGCGCTGCAGCGGCTCAGCCAGGAAGTTGCGCGACAGGTGGTTTCCAGCGTGCTTTCCGCATTCTGACAGCAACACTTCAATGACTCCCGAACAGTTTCTCCGGACGATCGAACAGAAGGCGCCCCCTCCGGTCTGCCTGTTTCTCGGGCCGGAAGGATACCGGCGCGAGCTTTGCCGCAAGGCTCTCATCGAAAGGGTGCTCACGCCCGAGGAACGCGAGGATGGGTTCACGCGCCACGATCTTGACGAGATCTCGCTGGCCGAGGTTCTGGACGACGCCCGCTCGATGTCTCTTTTCTCCGGCGCCCGGCTGGTTTGGGTTTCCGGCGCCGAGTCCGCGCTTCCACGGGGCCGCTCCTCCGCGGGCGAGGAAAGAGAGCAGTCGGCGGCGGAGTCGCTCGCCGTTTACGTCAAGGACCCCACCCCGGGCGCCGTGCTGGTTTTCGACGCCAGAAGATGGGAATTCGAGGGCGAAGACAAGGAGCGGATGGCTCGCCTCCGCAAATTCTTCAGCAGCGTTCCAGTCGTGGTCGAGTTCGCCCGGCTCTCTCATCAGGATGCTCGGGAGTTCGCCCGCCGGGAGGCTGCCGCAAAGCAAGTCAAGCTGGGAGCGCCGGAATTGGACCAACTTGTAGAGGCGACCGCCGGCGATCCGACCCGTCTCGCCGCCTAGATCGAGAAGCT
>CAYWST010000046.1:0-22022 GCA_964461075.1 uncultured Solibacteraceae bacterium
CTGTCAAGACGAAGCTTCACGAGGACCCTTCCGGGTTCTCCATCACGATTCCGGAGCTCTGGGAGGTCAAACGCTACGAGCGCGGCGAAGTGCGCGCATCCAACCCGGACCAAAGCCAGTTCGTCTACGTGATCCCCATCCTCGGCAGGACGCTCGACTGCCAGACTTTGCTGCGCCGCAATCTCGAGGGCGGCTGGAACGTCTTCCCCGCGGTCTCGAATCTTGTTGTTGAACCTTCCGGGCAGGGTTCTGCAATCGCACGCTTCCAGTTCCAGCAGTCAGCGGCCCGCGGCGCAGTGCTGTGCGCCGAAACCGGTCCCCGCACCGGCATGGTCTACGCTATGGGCGCGCCGGCAGCGCAGTTCGCCTCCTCTCAACCCGCCATGGCCGCCGCGCTCAAGAGCTTCAAGTACGGCCCCCCGAAGTCGGTTGGAGGCTCACCCGCGCCGCGGCAGTCTTCCCTGCCCCGGATGACCAAATGGCGAGAACCGAACGAGGGCGCATGGGTCATGCAGATGCCCGAGGGCTGGCAGGCTCAAGGCGGCGTCCTGCGCATCTCGAACATGGACGTGCGCGGGGGAGTCCGAATCTGGAGCTCCGACGGCCAGTCCATGATTCAGTTCAACGACACGCGCCTCGACAAGTGCATCGTCCCTGGTCCCCAGACCATGACCAGCGTCCACCCCGGCCAAGGTATGCAGTGGTGCCCTTACCAGACCGGCCTCCAGGTCGCCGAATGGTACGTCAACCAGATGCTCGCGCGCGACCTCGGCCTTGACTCTCTCCAGATCTTCGATCGCCAGGACCGCCAGGACCTCAGCCAGCCCGAGAACATACGCACCGCCGCCGCCGGCCTCGGTAACTTTCAGCACTCCCACGGCGAGGTCCGCTTCCGCGCCAACCGCCAGGGCCGTCCCGTCGAGGGGCTTTTCCTCGGCGTCACTCAAATGTTTTGGAGCCCGGACCGAAATCTGCTCGGCGGCAACTACACCATGATCGTCAACGGCTCGCTCGGGCCCGCCGGGTCTCTGGCTCAACTCACGCACATCGCCGGTCACATTCACTCCAACTGGGAGCACAACGTGCAATGGATCATGGCCAACCGCCAAGCCAGCGCCCGCGACGCGACGATGATCCTCAACTATCTGCGCGAATCCGGCGAGGCGCAGCAAAGATCTTTCTGGGAGCGCATGGACGCTTCAGGCCGCCGCGCCGAAGCCGTCGGCGACACCCTCCTCGGCCGTGTCCGTCTCTCCGACGGCCAGGGCAACCAGTATGAGGCCAAGGCCGGCAGCAACTACTATTTCTTCGACGAACAGGCCGGCCGGACTGCGTCCCGGCCAAATGACGCCGTGGTTGGCGCGGACATCTATCCCTCTCCGTCAGTCGACCTGCGCCCGCTCGAAGTCATCAAGTAGGGTCACAGTAAACGGAAGGCGACTTCAATGTTGCCCTGAACCCGGACCGGTTTGCCGTCCTTCATCCCCGGTTTGAATTTCCACAGTCCAACCGCCTCAATCGCCTTTCCCGTCATCCCGAATTCGAGCGGCTTCAGCACCTTGATGTAGCTGAAACCGCCAGTGACACGAATACCAACCGGCCTGCCGCTTTCCGCTTCATCCGGCCGTACAACATCGTCTTCAACCTCCCTTCCCGGTCCAACGCGAGCGCCCAGATCACGCGCGGCCAACACGTGGGACGCGGATTCAGGCAGGCTCGTTTCCGCCAACCTCGCCCACCTGATACAACAATCAGTGACACCTATGCAGACCCGGCGCTCCTTTATCGCATCCTCCTCGGCGGCCTTCCTCCAGCCCGCTCAGCGCAAACCGAACGTCCTCGTGATCCTCGCCGACGACCTCGGCTCAGCGGACCTCGGCTTCACCGGCTGCCGCGACATCCCCACCCCCAACCTCGACCGCCTCCGCGCCCAGGGGGTCCGTTTCACCAACTCCTACATCTCGCATCCCTTCTGCAGCCCGACTCGCGCCGGCCTGCTCACCGGCCGCTATCAGCAGCGCTTCGGCCACGAGAACAACCCGCAGTACAACGCCGGTGAAGGCCTCCCGCTTTCCGAGACCCTGCTCCCCGCCCTTCTCAAGCCCGCCGGCTACACCTCCGGCCTGATCGGCAAATGGCACCTCGGCGACGCGCCACACTTCCATCCCAACGCCCGCGGCTTCGACGAATTCTACGGCTTCCTGGGCGGCGGCCATCAGTATTTCCCTCTCGAAAAGGCGCGCATCAATCCGGCGCAGGAGTACTTCATTCCGCTTTCCCGGAACCGCGAGCCCGCTGTGCAACGCGAATACATGACCCAGGAGATCTCCCGCGAAGCCGCTTCCTTCATTGCCCGCCACCAGCGCGACCCGTTTTTCCTTTACGTCGCCTATAACGCGCCGCACACGCCCATACAGGCGCCTGAGAGTTATCTGGCGAAGTTCGCCTCAATCACCGACGAGAGGCGCCGGCAGTATGCGGCCATGGTCTCGGCCATGGACGACGGCGTCGGAACGGTCCTTTCCGCGCTCCGGCAGAACAATCTCGAAGACGATACGCTTGTCTTCTTCCTCAGCGACAACGGCGGCCCGCCGCAAGCCAATGCCTCTTCCAACCTGCCCCTGCGCGGCGGCAAGGGAGGTCTCTACGAAGGCGGCGTGCGCACACCCATGCTCGCCCGCTGGACCGGCCGCCTGAAACCCAACACCACTTACGAAGCCCCCGTCGTCTCCCTCGACATCGCAGCCACCGCGCTCGCCCTCGCCGGCGCTCAACCCGCTCCTGGCAAGCCTCTCGACGGAGTCGACCTGCTACCCTACCTCACTGGCTCAAAGTCGGGCTCACCGCATGAACGGTTGTTCTGGCGCACCGGCGGCGGCGCTCATCTGGCCATGCGCGAGGCCAACTGGAAGCTCGTCCTCCACGAGCATTCAGAGCCCGAACTCTACGACCTCGCCCAGGACCCGTCGGAGAAGAACGACATCGCCCTGGCCAATCTGCCGCGTGTCCGCGACCTGCGCGCCAAACTTCAGCAATGGCACGGCGAACTGGCCAAGCCTGCCTGGCCCGGCCTTTCGGCCATCCGTAAGCGCTGACTCCGTCAGCCTTTCATCCGATCCGCCGCGGCGTCCCACTCCACGACCCGGCCCATCTTCACGGAGCGGTTCACCATGTGCGCGCACGCCGCCGCGCGGTGCCCGCGGTATCCATCTTCCCAATGCGGCTTTCGAGTCCGGATCGACTCCAGCCACGAGCCGAAGTGCGACCATGTCGCGTCCATCCCCTCGCTGCGGTACGTCTCGAAGCCGCGAATCAGCTTCGGTTTGCTCAGCCCGGGACGCTCCGCCGCCCGCACCTTTGCGTCAGCCCAGTAGGCCGCCTCCAGCTTCGAAGGCCAGCTCGCCACAATCCATGCGTTATCTTCATGCACGTTCTCCGGCTCGTACCGCATCTCGCCCCAGCCGAGAGAGATCGTCCCCTCCGTCCCCAGGAAAACGAAGCTCGACTCCGCCGAACTCTGGTTGTTGAACGTCGAACTGAGATTGACCGTGAATCCCTCCGGATATTCGAGAATCGCGTTCAGCGTGTCCGGCACGTCGCGGGATTCCTTCCAGCGGTAGAGCGACCCCATCGCCGTCACCCGCGCAGGCGCCTCCGCCCCCATCAGGTAATGGATGGTCGTGCATAAATGCACAAATAAATCAGTTGCAATTCCTCCAGAATACTCCGAATAACATCTCCACCGGAAGAACCTTTCCAGGGAAAACGGATGCTTCCTTGCGGCCGGCCCCTCGAACGCCGCCCAATCCACGGTTTTCTCATTCGCATCCGGCGGAATCGGATAGATCCAGGCGCCTGAAGCCGTGTTCCGGTTGTACGCCGCGCGGATCGTCGTGACTTTGCCGAGCCGCCCCGACTGGATCATCTCCCGCGCCTTCTTCTGGTTTTCGCTGGAGACTCCTTGGCTGCCCACCTGCACGATCCTTCCCGTCCGCTTCATCGCGGCGAGAATCTCCAGCCCATCCTCGACCGTGTAGGTCAGTGGCTTCTCGCAATAGACGTCCTTACCCGCGTTCAGCGCCTCCAGCACGTGCGTCTTGTGCCAGTGATCGGGACTCACGATTACCACCGCGTCCAGCGATTTGTCCGCGATCACTTCGCGCCATTCCCTGGCCGCGGCGGCGGTGTGGCCCAATCCCTTGAGCCGCTCCAGCGCCCGCTCCACGCGCCCCGTGTAGGCGTCGCACACCTTGGTGATCGCGACGCCCGGATGCACGCCCAACGCGGCCATCAGCTCGTGCGCCCGCGCGCCGCAGCCGATGAAGCCCGCCTGCACCTTGTCATTCGCCGCGAAGGCGCTCATGGCTGTCGCGGAAGCCGCGCCTTTGAAAACCTGCCTGCGAGTCAGTTCCATCTCATCGCTCCCGATTCCATTGCACTATAGCGTCTCACACACGCCGGCCCGCGACGTGCCTGGCCAGCGCCACCGCCACCGCCGCGCGTCCGAACCTCTCGCCGTACATCTTCGCGTAGAGCGCCTTCGCATTCGCCGGCGGCGCCGGCCGCCCTTCCACCCGCTTGAGCCGGACCGCATCGCATGGGCACGCCGTGACGCACAGCCCACAGCCGATGCACCGATGAGCCGCCACTGCGGGCGCGCTTTCCGAATCCACGATCGCCGCCATCTGGCACCGGGTTCCGCAAATCCCGCAGGCCCTGCACCTGTCCCGGTCGATCTCCGCCACGCACGCCGCCTGGAACGCGTCAGCCGGCCGCTCGAACTTCCTCGCCTCCGTCAGTAATCCGCAACAGCACCCGCAACAGCAGCAAATGAACATCGGCGCCTGCGTATTCTGCGGCTGCAGCACGAGTCCTTCACGGTCCGCACGTTCGAGCATCGCAAGCGTCTCTTCGCGGCTCAGCTCCCGCCCGACGCCCGCCTCGACCGTGGAACGCGCCGCGGGACCGATCATCAGGCAGTTTCGCCGCTCCCGCGTTTGCCTGCATGGCTCGCCCGTCAGATCCTTGCCCTGCCGGCAAATGCAGTGAATCGCCGCGAAGGGCCCTTCGCTCGACTCGACATACTTCCTCATGTCCTCGTGGCTTGCGACGGGCCACTCCGCGTCGATGGATTCGTGAACGGGGACGGTCCGCATCTGCGGCGTGCGCTCAGCTCTCAACGCTTCACGGACGAAGCGCTCCTCGAAATAGGCCCGGACATCGCGCTCGAGATCCTCCGTCAGGCGGTCCACCTGCATCTCGTACATACCCAGAGCCAGCGGGAGCTTGCCATACATCGGACCCTTCTTCCCCGTGGACCGGCTCAGCAATCCCTTCGCCGCCATCCGCTCGAGCGCCGCGCCGAGTTCCTCGACGCCTATCTCCCCACGCCCCCGCCGGTGGATGACGTTGACCGGTTCTGGAATCGCGCTCACCCACAAAGCGACTTGCGCCTCCTCCGGGGTGAACAGGCGCTCGAGGATCCGGATCTCGACGCCCGACTGCGTTTCCGGGTACGGCACTGGCATCTCGTCCAGTTGCTTCCTGAGTTCCCGATAGACCGGGTTGATCCGCATCACGACACGATCGCTCCGTCCACCTCCGCCGCGAACTTCTTGAGCTTCTCATCGAGCCGCGCGGCGATCTCCGGATGCCGCGCCGCCACGTTGTACTGCTCCGCCGGATCCCAGTCAAGGTGGAACAACTCCGCCTCTCCTTTGCTGCCGCCGGACCGGCCCTTCCTGTACTTCCACGCGCCCTCGCGCACTCCCTCCACAACGCCGCCCACCACGTAATAGAACTCGTTCCTCGGCGGCTTCCCGCCTCCGCGCAGATACGGCAGCAGGTCATGGCCGTCGTAAACTCGGCCGGCCGGCATTTTCGCCCCCGCGGCCCCGGCCACCGTCGGAAACAGATCCAGCGTCGACGCCATGTCCATCGAAACTTCACCGGCGCGGATCACCCCCGGCCAGCGCATGATGCCCGGCACGCGCGGGCCGCCCTCATACGACGTCCCCTTCGCCCCGCGCAGCAGGTTCTTCGTCCCGGTGTGCCATGGCTCCACACCCTCGGCCAGCATCCTCGGAGGCAGATTGTGCCACGGCCCGTTGTCGCTGCAGAAGACCACCATCGTGTTCGAGTCGACGCCCTGCTCCTTGAGCGTCGCAAGAATGCGCCCTGCCGACCAGTCGAGGGTCTCGATCACATCGCCGTAGAGCCCGCCACGCGATTTCCCGCTCATCGAACTCGCGCTGACGGGCAGATGCGGCATCGCATAGGGCAGATAGAGGAAGAACGGATCCTTCCCTGCCCCTTTGATGAATTTCACCGCTTCGTCCGTGTAGCGCTCGGTCAGGTTTTCCTGCTTTGGGCTCTCTTCGACGGGCTCTGCGTCGCGATAGAGCCGCATGGGTACGTCGGTCTTCACCCATGGCGGAATCATGTCGTTGCTGTAAGGCAGTCCGAACCAGTGATCGAAGCCGCGGCTCACCGGCATGTACTCGCGCGGTTGATAGCCCAGATGCCACTTGCCGATGGCCATCGTCCGGTAGCCCAGCGGCTTCAGCACCTGCGGGAGCAGGATCTCGCTCAGCCGCAGTCCGCCCTTGGTCTCCGGGCCGGTGTTGTTCGGCTGCCCGGCGCGGATGGGATTTCTCCCCGTCAGCAGCCCCACGCGCGAAGGCGTGCAAACCGGCGCGGCCGCATAGAAGGAGGTGAACCGCGTCCCCTCCAGCGCCATTCGATCCAGATGCGGCGTCCGGATCACCGGGTTGCCGTAGCACCCCAGATCCCCGTAGCCCATATCGTCCGCGAACAGGATGATGAAATTGGGTCGCGAAGCCGCCGCCTGAACGTTTACGGCCATCGCGCCCGCCGCCAATCCGAGGAAATCTCTGCGGTCCATCCCCGCAGCTTATCAACTCCGCGCAGCTACCTCACCGGAACGAGCGGCTCCTGCGCCGCCACACGCTGCGCGATCTGATTGAGCGTCGCCGCATCGCTCCAAGCCAGGTTTACCAGCGTCACCGGCTTGGGATCGTTCCACTTCGGCCCGGTGATCACGGCTGGCGGATCTACGACGTTCCGGCCGGTCAGGCATCGGTAAAACAAGAGTGCGTTCAAGTACGAACCGGCCATGGAAGGATGCGACCGGTCGGGCATGTAGAGCTGAATTCCCGGCGCTTCCAGCTTTGTGACCGTCCAGGCAAGGCCCGCGGGTACGATCGCCGCGCCGGACTTCACCGCGAGCCGCGTGAAAGCGTCGTCCAGCCTGCGCTGCTGCTCCGGAAATCCATTGCGCGCCCACGTCGCAAAGAGCACCGTCTTCGCGCCCGTCTTCGCGATCTCGGCTTGGAATCTCTCCGCGTACTCGTAATACATCGACGGATCGTTGATTTCCGGCAGCGCCCCCGGCGCCGGCGGCTTGCCGAGCGTCGAGTGTTCCTGCAGTACGACGAAGTCCCATCCGCCCTTTCGAACCGCCTCCAGCGCCTTGCCATTCTCCCAATGCCACTTGAGAGTTTTCCCCCCGCTGAGTGACACTTCAGTCTCGATTCGCGGACCGCCCTTTTGGCTCTCAGCGATCGTCTCCACCAGTTTCGGCAGGTTGTTGAAGAACGTATAACTGTTTCCAATGAAAAGAACACGGATCGGCTTGGCCGGCGCTTCATTCTGAGCGATCAGGTTCAGCCCGATCGCCAGACCGGCGATCAATTTGCGGCGCAGCATTCTCACATCATAACGTCGAGCTACCTCCTCGCTCGAACCACGGCCGGGAACGGACGCGCCTGCGGCGCCTCCATAAGCGTTGGACTTTCGCGCCGCAGCCGGAAGGAGAGCTCCTTTTCCGCCCGTGACTTCGCCTCATCGCCCATGCGGAAATACACCTGCGACAGCAGCAGGTGCGGCTGTGGATGCACCGGATTCGCCTTCGAACAAGCCTCCAACTCCGTTACCGCCTCCCCGTAGCGCTCCAACGCCATCAGCGCTTTGGCGAGCGAGACGCAGGCCGCCACGTAATCCGGCCTGATCCTGATCGCCGCCCGCAGTCTCGACGCGGCCTCTTCGTACCTGTCTTCGAGCAAAAGCAGATCGCCGGAAAAGTAAAGCGGCTCCTCGTAGGAGGGGTCCAGCGCCACGGCCTTTTCCAGCAGCGGCAGCGCTTCCTCTCTCCGCCCGGCCCGCTGCAGATGGAACGCAAATTCGAAGACGGCGCGCGCCGACTGCGGGAACTTCCGCGCCGCTTCCTCCGCTAAGCGGAAAGCGGCCGGATTCTGCGCGTCCTGACACGCCTTGATCGCGATCAGCCACGGCTCCGGCGTGTCGCCCTTTACGCGGACTGCGCGTTGCCCGAGCACGCACGCTTCATTGAAATACCGGCCCGCCGTGTACTCCACCGACATGACCTGCATCAGCCGGATGTTGGCCGGCTGCAGCGCGAGCGCCGAACGCCAGGCCACAAGCGCCTCCTCCCGCCGCTCCAGTTTGAGCAGCGTGGATCCAAGCATGAACTGAGTGTTGAAGTCCTTGGGGTTGGCGCGTGACGCCCGCTCGAGCAGCGCCGCCGCCTCCTCATACCGCTCGCTGCTGAACAGCAGAAAGCCGTAGTTGAACAGCGACGGGAAGTGCCCCGGCGCCGCCCTCAGCGCCTGCTGCCAGAGCGCCTCCGCTTCCGCCGTCCGGCCCGCTTTGGCCTTCTCGATCGCCGCCGCGGATAGCCTGTCCGCCTCCTCCGGGGGCGCCGCCATGATCAGCAACACCGCAACCCAGATCATCGGGGTAAAGCCAGCGGCGCGGCTTGTCCGCCGCCCTCCTTCAACAAGTAGAGCGCGTTCGCCGCAACTCCGGCGAACTCCTCCGTTTCCCCGTTCGGCCACCGCACGACAACCTTTTCAACCTTCTCAGACGTCCCCAATCCGAAGTGCAGCCGCATGTCGTTAACCGAGAGAAACGAAGACTGAGACAGCGATGGAGCCGATTGCACCCGCCCGCCCGCGTGCACCGCGACAATCGCTCCAATCGCCGCCCGATTGGATCGCGTTCCCTCCAGCTTGAACTTCACCCAGGAACGCCCCGATCTCTGCTCGTTTCGGATGAGCGACGGCCCTTCGTGCATATTCATCACCAGCACGTCGATGTCCCCGTCATTATCGAAATCGCCGAACGCGGCCCCGCGCGAAGAGCGCCTTTCCGCCACCGCCGGGCCGGAAAGCGCGCTCACGTCTTCGAACTTGCCGTTGCCCAGATTCCTGTACACAAGCCGCGGCGACTTGTACGACTCGCGCTGATCGATCGTTCCCACCTCCGGATAAACATGGCCTGTCACCTGAAACAGATCACGGAATCCATCGTTGTCCAGATCTTCTAGGCCCGCCCCCCACAACACGTGGTCCGGATTTACGGCCAATCCCGCCTTGATCGCAATGTCTGTAAAAATCCCCCGTCCGATGTTCCGGTAGAGATTGGGATAATCACCGATGAAGTTCGTCTTCGTGATGTCGATGCGGCCGTCGTTGTCGTAATCCGCCGCCGCCAACCCCATCCCCGCCTGCTCCGCCCCGTTGTCGTTGTAAGCCAGCCCGGTCTCTGTGGCCAGGTCCGTGAAGGTGCCGTCCCGGTTGTTCCGCAGATAGATGCTGGGCGTCGAGTCGCAAGCCACATACAGGTCCGGCCAGCCGTCCGAATCTAGATCCGCCGTCAGGGCCGTGAACGCGTAGAAATTTCGCGGCGCTCGGACCCCCGATGATTCCGAGACGTCTTCAAACGTCAAGTTACCCCGGTTACGGTACATCGTCAGCTTCCCGAACGGCATCCCCCGCGGGCCGCAATAGACCGGCTTGCCCTTCCAGAAACAGAACGGGTGCGCTCCCGGCAGCGGCGCCTTCTCCAATTCGAAACCCAGGTATGCCGTCACGAGAAGATCGAGGTCGCCGTCGCGGTCATAGTCGACAAAGGTGCATCCCGTCGACCAGTCCTTCCCGTTCCCCGCCGTTCCGCTCGCTTCTCCAATATCCTTGAAGCCGCCCTGGCCGGTGTTTCTGAAAAGCGAGTTCTTCCCGTAGTACGTAACGTAAAGGTCGAGGCCGCCGTCGTTGTCCACATCTCCCGCGCAGACCCCGTTGCCCCATCCCGACCTTCCTATCCCAGCCTGCGGTGTCACATCGCCATATCGCCCCGCCCCCAGGTTCCGGTAAAGCCGGCTCGTCGCTCCTCCCACCGCCGCGCCCCCTTCGAGCTTCGAGCCGTTCACCAACAGCACATCAAGCAATCCGTCATTGTCGTAATCGATGAACGCGGTCCCCGAACCATTCGCTTCGATCACGTACTTCTTGCTCACCGGATTCCCGTAAGTGAAGGTGAACTTCAGACCCGCTTCCAACGCCGCGTCCACGAACGTAGCCGCCCACGGCTTGCCCGAGAACTTCCCCTTCGGCATCGCCGCCGCGCTGTTGCTGATCATCCCCTGCCCGGACACGGTTGAGCACCAGAGCAACACAAAAGAAGACACGCGCCACACACTCAATACCATTCTCACTTCGAGCCATCATAGCCGATGGCGGCTCTCATCCCACCACCCGGGTCCCCCCACCCGGGGCGTGGCGAAACTATCGAAAGATAGCCTCCATACCCTTTAGATTCGATTGATTAGTTAACGATGCAGTTATAGATTACTGACAATCTCCGGGTTGAGGTCCGTTCCCAGCCTGGGAGTTCACTTCCGTTTGGGGGTTGTTTTATGGTTTCACGCCGCTTCAGGCAAACCTGGCTGCTTTGCCTTGTCTGCATTGTCTCCATGTCGCCTCTCGTCGCTCAGACCACGAACGCCACTCTGACCGGCATTGTCACCGACGCGCAAGGCGGCGTCATTCCCAACGCGACCGTCGCGGCCACCAATACCGCCACCGGCTTGTCCCGTTCGGTCACAACCAACGAATCCGGGGTCTATACGATCTCGCCGCTCATCCCAGGGACCTATGAGCTGAAGATCTCAAACTCCGGGTTCAAGACGAAAGTCCAGACCGGGATCATCCTCGAAACCGGTGCGGTTGTGAAGATCGACGGCCAGCTCGAAGTGGGAGCTGTCACGGAGAGCGTGGAAGTCTCCGCCCAGGCGGCGATGCTTCAGACGCAGGAAACCTCGGTGGCTGGCGTGGTCACTCAAAGCCAGCTTGAGCGCATCCCCGTCAACGGCCGCAATTACACCCGTCTGCTCGTGCTCATGCCTGGGACGAGCGACATCCGCCGCAGCCAGGGCCGCGGCGACCTGTCTGGAACCCAGATGGTCTCCGTCAACGGCCAGCGCACGCAGGACAACAACTACACCATGGATGGCATCGACAACAACATGATGTTCATGAACTCCCCGGGCGGGTCGCCCCCGATGGACGCTATCCAGGAGTTCCGGGTTGCCACGGGCAACTCTGCCGAGTTCGGCCGCTCTGCGGGTGCAAATGTGAACATCTCCATCAAGTCCGGAACCCGCGAACTTCATGGCAGCGTATACGAGTACCTCCGCAATGACAAGCCCGACGCCAACGACTGGTTCGCCAACCGCCAGAGCCGCGGAAAAGTCCCCTTCCGCCAGAACCAGTACGGCGCCTCCGCCGGGGGGCCCCTCATTCTTCCGAAGCTTTACAACGGCCGCGACAAGACGTTCTGGTTCGGGTCGTGGGAAGGGTTCCGCTGGCGCCGCGGTCAGACCGCGCAGGCCACGGTTCCGCTGGAGCCAATGCGCACCGGCAACTTTTCAGGGCTCTCGAATACGATCTTCGACCCCCTGACCGGCGTTGTCGACTCCGGAGGAAGAATCATCCGCCAGCCCTTCCCAGGCAATGTGATCCCATCGGCGCGAATCAACCAAGGAATGAAGTCGGTCATGGATTCTCTCATCCCGCTGCCGAACCGGCCTGGCTCGGTGAACAATCTCCTGGCCACGGCAGGGCAACAGCGCGACCGGGATATGTTCGTCGCCCGGGTCGACCATACCTTCGGCGACAAGGACACCGTCTTCTTCCGCATGCTGGAGCAGCGCGTGAGCGAGAACATCCCGAACGTCTCGGGCCTCTACAACAGCCTGAATAAGTACGACGTCTCCAATTACGGCGCCGGCTGGAACCATGTCTTCAGCCCAACAGCCATTCTGGAAATCAAGTATGGCTTCAGCCATCCGGACAACCCCGGATGCCCGAGCTACACCGACGGCCGGACCCGCGCCGGCATCCTCGACGCAGCGAAGGTCACCCTGTTTGACAAGGAGGCCCTCTGCGACACTCGCGTCTCCTTCAATGCGCAAGGCTATATGGGCGCGGGCGGCGGCGGTGGCGAAACCATCCTCGACCGCAACCACCAATTCAATGGCAAGTTCACGAAGATCATCGGCCGGCACAATATGAAGTTCGGCGGAGGCTACACCTGGCGCAACATGGACGCCGCCTATTCCAACCCGACCAATGGCACCGCGGACTTCTGGACCGACGTCACCAGTTCAGCCAACTCGAGCGGAAGCGGTAATTCCTTCGCCACATTCCTTCTCGGCTATCCCAGCTACATCCGCCGCGGATTCACCGTCCCGCGGCTGTTCGCCCGCCAGCACTACCTGGAGGGCTTCTTCCAGGACGATTGGCGCGTCACAGACAAATTGACCATCAATCTCGGAATCCGTTGGGAGTCCGGCATGCGCCCTTGGGATAAGAACGACGCCCTCGGCAACCTTCTGGTCACTCACGACGGTACTGGATACAAGGCCGAGCTGATGTGGGCCGGAGTCAACCCGATGACCGACCCAGTCACCGGAAAAGCGGGCCTGCCCGCCAAGACCCTCGGCTATGGACGCTCCCTGATGCGCAGCGACATGAACAACTGGGCGCCCCGAATCGGCGTCGCTTACCAGATTAACTCAAGGACGGTGATCCGCGCCGGCGCTGGCGTCTTCTTCAACTCCACCTTCATGCAGGAAATCAACGACCTGCGTAAGTTCTGGCCCTACCTGCCGCAGCAGGAGATCAGCTATAACCGCGGAGCGAAGCCTGATTTCAGCATCAACGACCCGGGCCCCGGCTTCGACTCCACTCAGGCTATCGGCGGATGGCCGCAGAACCCCAACAACCGCTCCCCTTACTCGCAGCAGTGGAACCTTTTCGTCCAGCGGCAGCTGCTGTCCGACATGACCCTCGATGTCGGCTACGTGGGTTCTGCCAACAAGAAGCAGATCGGCTACGTCGGCTGGAACAACGCCCCCACGCCTTCCCCGCTTCCCATTAACCCGCGGCGCATCCTCGCTTCCTCCGGTTTCACCGGCAACATGGACGGCGGCTCCAACATGTTCAACTCCGAGTACAACGCCTTCCAGACCAAATTGACCAAGCGCTTCTCCAAGGGCTTGCAGATTCTCGCCAATTACACCTGGGGGAAAGTCATGGACGACCAATCCTCGCTCGCCGAAGGCAAATACCAGAACATGTTCGACATCCGAAAGGACTGGTCACGGTCGAGCTACGACATCAAGCACGCCTTCAAGGTGGGTTATGTTTACGATCTGCCCTTCGGGAAGGGGCGCGCCTTCGGCGCCGGCTGGAACGGCGTTACCGAAGCGGTTTTTGGAGGCTGGGCTCTGGAGGGGATTATCCAGCTTCAGTCGGGAGTCGCTTCCAACTTGAGGACGGGCATCGACCGCGCCAACGTCGGCAAGACGGCCGAACGCCCGAACCTGCTCCGCAACCCAAACCTGCCTAAAGAGCAGCGAACCGTCGACCGCTGGTTCGACACATCGGCCGCCGTCATGCCCGATTTCTTCACTTGGGGCAACGCCGGAGCTTTCGTGCTCGAGGATGACGGACGCGCCGTCTGGGACATCTCCATCGCCAAACGATTCCGGCTCGCCGAACGGCACTCGATCGAGTTCCGCACAGAGATGTTCAATTTCCCGAACCATCCGGACTTCGGGTCGCCGGGGACAACCCTGAACACGGCGGCCTTCGGGGTCATCAGCGGCGCCACCGCAGCGCGGCAGATCCAGTTCGCGCTCCGTTACATGTTCTAAAGGAAAGGCAAAGTGAAACAGCATCCCGCGAGTTCTTTCCGAACTCGCTGGATTTTTTGAATAAGGGATTAAATATGGCTACGCGATTATCTGATTTCATCCTCATTGGAGCCCTTCTGGCCGGCGCCCTCACGGCGCCCGCTCAGGACCGCTTCGCGCCCGAAACGGCGAAGGCCCTGAAACACTTCGACGGCATCAAGTTCGGCATGTTCATCCACTGGGGCCTCTACGCGATCCCCGCCGGCGAGTGGAAGGGCAAATACGTTCGCGGCATCGGCGAGTGGATCATGTTCCGCGAGCGCATCCCCGTTTCCGAGTACGAGCAGCTCGCCAGGCAGTTCAACCCGGTGAAATTCAACGGCGACGAGTGGGCCCAACTCGCCAAAGACGCCGGGATGCGCTACCTCGTCATCACTTCCAAACACCACGATGGCTTCGCCATGTTCAAATCGAACGCGTCGAAGTACAACATCGTCGACGCCACGCCGTACGGAAAGGATCCGATGAAAGCCCTCTCCGCCGCCTGCGCAAGGCGCGGCATTGACTTCGGCTTCTACTACTCTCAGGACCAGGACTGGCACGAAGCCGGCGGCCGCGGCAACAACTGGGACTTCCCCGACAAGCGCGACGCTCAGCCCTATCTCGAACAGAAAGTCTTCCCTCAGGTCAAAGAGATCCTCTCGGGCTACGGCAAACTCGGCCTGATCTGGTTCGACACGCCGGGTTTGCTTTCCGTCAAACAGGTGGACGAGCTGCGAACGCAGGTGAAGACTCTCCAGCCCTCATGCCTCATCAATAGCCGCATCGGCCACAACCGCGGCGATTACACTCAGACCGGCGACAACGCCATTCCCATCCAGGTCTACCTGAAAGACGGAAAGTGGGAGGTCCCCGCCACGCTCAACGACACCTGGGGCTTCAAAAAGAACGACACCAACTGGAAGGACCCCCGCGACCTCGTCGCCAAGCTCGCCGACATCGTCAGCAAAGGCGGCAACTATCTGCTCAACGTCGGGCCCACCGCCGAAGGCGTGATCCCCGCCGACAGCCAGCGCATCCTCCGCGCGATGGGCAAATGGCTCGCCGTCAACGGCGAGTCCATCTACGGCACAGGCCCAAGCCCGCTCTACTTTCCTGACATCACCTGGCGCGCCACAGTGAAGCCTGGGAGGGTCTACCTGCACATCCTCAACTGGCCCGGCACGAAGCTTGAAGTTCAGGGCCTCGAGAGCCGGGTGAACAAGGCCTGGTTCCTGGCCAACAAGGCCAGCGTGCCGGTCGCGCAGAAAAGCTCGACCATCACGCTCACGCTGCCGTCTAAACCTGTCGACCCCTGGAACACGGTCGTCGTGCTTGAGATCGACGATCAGCAGCCGAAGATCGCCGATGGTTACCGCGCCGATCAGATGCCGGCTCGCCTCGACCTGCACGCCTGGGTCGCACGCCTTCGCGGCGAAGAGATCCGCTACGATTGGGCCACCTCCAGCGCCAGCCACTTCAAGCGCTTCGAACGCGAGTCCAATTCCCTCGCCTGGTATCCCTACAAGAGCCTCGACGGCGTCTACGAGGTCGAGCTGACCTACGCCTGTGATGATGCAATCGTCGGCAGCAGGTTCCGTCTCGCCTCCGAGCGCCGCGGTGCGCCGCCGGAAGGCGTCATCGAAGGCGTTGTCGAACCCACCGGAGGCAAGTTCGTCACCAGGAAGCTGAGAGGCTCCATCCCGGTCGGCCCGACCACTGAAGTCGTTTCCTTCGCTCTCACCGGCGACGACAAGTCCGCCGCCATGAAGGTCCGGAAGATCACACTGCTGAAGAAGTAGGCCGCCATAGCGGGCCGGAACTGACGCCAAATGAAGGGCATCGAGGCCACAGCCGCCAAGGCGTCCAAGTTGACACACCGGCCTTGGGCTTGTTACTCTCGCATATAAACCACTGCTCCTCAGTAGCTCAATGGTAGAGCATTCGGCTGTTAACCGAAGGGTTGTAGGTTCGAGTCCTACCTGAGGAGCCAAACCCCCTAGCAAAATCTAGCAACAAACCCCCTGAAAAGTAAGACTTAGCGACACCGGGCCGGATCGGTGCCAAAAACCGCCTTGCTACCGTTTGCCGTGGTTTGCCGTGGTTTTTGAAGCAGCCATGGCAAAGATTCCCCCAAAGTGAAACCGGCCCCAAAGTGGCGCAGGGACGGGGCTTCTGTGGTGTTGGTCTGTTGTCTGTGTCTTGATTGTTGAAAGCGCCTGTTGAACAAGTGCTCAACACACGTTCAACACGTGTTTGGGCGTATCGCCGTCTTTTCCGTCACTTACGTTCCCGTTCTCGGCGTCGGCCCGCTTCGCATCTTGCGCCCGGCGACGCTGATTCAGGTCCTCCAGCGCTCGCCTTTTGGCTTCCATTCGTATGTGAGAGTACCGGCTGAGCATCTGCCGCGAGACGTGCCCGGCGATCTCCATGATGGTCTGGTCGCCCGCGCCGTTCTCGGCAAGCTCGGTGATCAGCGTGTGCCGATTGTCGTGCCATCGGCCAGAAACGCCCGCCGACTCCCGGACGTGGCCCCAGGCCGTCCGCAGCGTCGTAACCGGCCTGGCCGGGTCCGTTGGCGTCCGGCTACCACCTGGAAACACGAACCACTCGGGCCTGGTCTGGCCGAACCGCTGAACGTACCAGCTGGCGTGATCAACCAGCGCCTCCAGGACAGCCTCGTTCAAAGGGATCGTTCGACCCTGCCCCGCCTCGGTCTTCGAGCGCCCTACGGTGATGAACTTCTTCACGAGGTCGACCTGCTCCCACTTCAAGAACTTGATCTCCGAGTCGCGCATGCCCGCGTTCAGCGCCAGCACGAGGGCCGGATAGATGAGGGGGGAGCCGCCCTGCTTCTGCCCCTTCTGCCGTGGCTCACTCTTCGCCTTGCGCTCCATCGCGAGCCGAGCAGCCACGGTCGACTCCAACGCAGCCTTCAGCATCGCCTCCTGGTGCTCCGACGAGAAGACCTTGCCGGGCGTCGGTGGGACTTTCAGCTTCAGCGCCTTCGCGCGTCGCAGCCGGTTACGGAGCATGTCGCCCTGGTCACCGAGCAAGCGGAGCAGGAAACCGACCTCCTCGTTGACGGACTTTGGTGAGGCCCCTTCCTTCAACCGCTCCGTCTGGTAGCCGCGCACTGTCTTGTCGGTGATCTCGATGAGCATGTGCTTCCCGAGCAACCGCGTCACGTGCCCAATCGCGTACTCGGCGAAGGTCGCCGAGCGGTGTTTCACCTTGTAGTCTTCAAGGTACGGCGTCGCCACGTCAGCCAGCGTCTGCACGCGCTCCTTCTTGGGCGTGGCGACGTTGTTGAACCCCTCCTCCAATTCGCGCCGCCGCTTCTTCTCGGCTTCCTTCGCAAGGGTCTTCGACGCCGTCTTCGCGGGCTCGCGGTATCTCCGCCCGGCGAACACGAAGTCATACCACCAGGACTCCGACTCGACGACCAGGCCGTCCTTCTTGCGGTACTTGGGCTTGAAAACTGACATGTGCCGTTCACCTCGCACCTGATCTTCGCGTCTTTTCGGCCCAAGACGCCAGTTCCTCGACTCCGAACGCGAAAAGGGCCGAGCGGGGGAGACTCCCGAACGCCCGGCCCTCGGGTTCCTCTCAGCGCGTCGCCGCGCGCCGCTTCAGGCAACCGCTGTGAGCGCGCGGTCGCCGTTTGCCTCATGGAGGCTGGCAGCCAGCGCCTCCATGTCGATCCCGTTGGCTTCGTTGTACTCACGGATGGCAGCTTGAGCCGCCGTCCCGAACATCAGCACGTCCTCGCGGCTGTCGGGGGCCGTCGCCTCGTACTCGGTGAGCCAGAGGCGCAGAGTCGCCTCCAGCATCCCGGCTTCAACGGCATCCGCCTTCTCCATGAAATCGAAAATGAGGCCGAAAACTCGATGATTTGCAGTCTTGTCAGGTCGGGGCATAGTTGTGGCTCCTGGGTTTCTAAAACACTAGTGCTTCGAGGGCCTGGAAGTTCGCTTCTTTTTTTCGGGCGCACCATCCATGAAGGCCTGCAGGGCCTCCTCGGTGATCCGCCAGGTGCGCCAGCCGATCTTCTTGCCGGGCAGTTTTCCCGACCGCAGCAGGCGCAGGATGGTGTCCTTGCTCACGCCGAGCCGGTCGGCTGCCTCCTGGGGTGAGAGTGCGCCATTAATCGCGCCTTCCTTTCGATCCCGACCACGCTGACCGGGATGCCCTTCTTCTGCGCGTCGGCGAAGCGCATGGCCAGGAGCGAGTAGCTTTCGAGGGAGATGGTCCCGACGGGCCGTCCGTCCCGCTTCACCGTGCCGGTGGGCAGGACCTCGTAGCGTTCGCCCGATTCGCCGTTCATCTTCAGTGTGCCGTTGTTCATGGCCTTGTACTGCCTACTATGGCGCACTTCTGGCTTGAATCGCAAGTCCTTTTCACGCTATTCTGAGGTTCCGATAAGAAGGACTTACCGGGTTCAGCCATGCAGCCCACCGCCATCATTCCAGCAGCCGCCCAGACGCTCGGAAACCTCGCCCCCGTTGCGGAGCAGGCCCGCGAATTCGCCCGTCGCGCGAAGTCGGAGAGCACGGTCCGGTGTTACAAGACAGATTGGTCCGATTTTAACTCATGGTGCGAGGCGCACAACGTGGCCTCATTGCCCGCGACGCCGGAAACCGTCGCCTGCTACATCTCGGACCTCACCGCCGACCACAAGGCCAGCACGATCCAGCGCCGGTTGTCGGCCATCAGCCAGGTCCACCAGGTGAAGGGGCACGAGTCGCCGACCAAGAACGAGATTGTCCGCTCCGTCATGAAGGGTATCCGCCGCACGCTCGGCACCGCGCCGAACGAGAAAGCACCACTCCTCGCGGCTGAAGTGCGGGAGATGGTTGCGGCCCTGCCGGACTCCGCGCGCGGGAAGCGAGACCGCGCACTCCTGCTGCTCGGCTTCGCCGGTGCCTTCCGCCGCTCCGAGCTCGTCGGCCTGAACGTCGGCGATGTGGAGTTCACCGACGAGGGCGTAGTTGTGCACCTGCGCCGGTCGAAAACCGACCAGGAAGGCCAGGGCCGCAAGATCGGCATCCCGCAGTTGCCGCACTCCGACGCCTGCCCGGTCCGCGCGTTGCGGGCCTGGCTCGACGCTACAGGTATCGACAACGGGCCGCTGTTCCGCCCTGTGGCCGTCGGTGGCCGGGTCCAGGCCGACAGGCTATCCGACCGCGCCGTCGCGCTCGTGGTGAAACGCTCGCTGCCTGCTGGCAGGGAGGCCGGACGCTTCGCCGGGCACAGCCTCCGCGCGGGCTTCGTCACCAGCGCAGCCTGCGGTGGAGCCAGCGTGAAGGCAATCATGCGGCAGACCGGCCACCGCTCGCTTGAAACCGTGATGCGCTACATGCGCGACGCGTCACTGTTCCGGGGGAATGCCCTCGGCTCGACCGGCCTCTAATGGCCAAGCGCCCGCTCAGACGAAGAGGCCCGGCTTAACGCTGAAGAGAGCGCCGAGCTTGCGCGCCTGTTCAGTGCTGATGGGCCGCTTCCCGTTTAGGGCTTCGTTGGCATGGCTGCGCTGCCCGAAAACGGGAATCAGCGCCGTGGTGGTCTTGCCCGATGCTTCCAGCAGGTAACGCAGCCTCTCTGCCGGTGTGCCCTCATCCGAGGGAAGCGCGTGGCGACGGTCATAGTCCTCGACGAGGACAGCCAGAAGTTTCATGAGGCGGGTCTCGCTGGCGGTTCGGCGGGTTCCCCTGCGGACAAGTTCTGCGAGGCGCACGGAGACCTCAGCGTAGCGCTCGTCAGTCTCAATCACCTCGGGCCGCACTTCACACAGGAGCCGGTCGTACACGGTCGTTCCCATCACAACACCTCCCTGTCGTAGTCCTCGTGCGTGAGTACGCGCTCAACCACGAGGATCTGTTCCTTGAAGTCCACGCTCGCGACCAGGCGGTACTTGTTTCCGCCAATATCGAAAATCAAGCGCCCGCTCTGCCTTCCAAGGTCCGTCGCCGGAAAAGTCTGCTTGACCGCAGGGAAGTGCGGCCAGTTCGCATTCCTGGCAACGGTGAGGAATCGTTGGAGAGGCTTCCGTGAGTCGGCATGCTTACTGGCGAACCGTGCGACGGTCGCCTCGCCCAATATCCTCATGGCCCCATGTTCCCACTTTTGGGAACGAGAAGCAAGGGGCGTGGTTCCGATAATGCCCCATTCTCGGCAGTGGCCCCGCGCCCCAGGAGACGAGGAACGCGGGGCCTGCTATTGCACCCGATCAGAGGTTTGCTCCGACCGTCTGCTGAATCTGTGGGCCGAGAGGACTGCCGTCCTGGAGCCCCTTTCGCACCGCCAGGCAGATCGCGTCCGAGCGGTCCAGGATGCTCTTGGCGTCCATCGCAGACACTTGCAGGTTGATGTTTGTGACACCGCCCGAGCGTGCCCGGCCTCGATAGTCGTAGTCGAACGTCCCGCCCGTCACGAGGTCGACGGACCGCTCCATCGCCACCGGCTCGTTGTAGCGGGCGTTCTGGAGCGTGCGCGTGATCTCCTCCTCGCGCTGCTTCTTGGGATCGGGGAAGAGGCTGCGGACGAAACCCAGACCCAAGCCGAAGCCCATCAGGATCGGAGCCGCAGGGCCAGACACGCCAGCCAGGGAGAGGATCGTTCCAGCAGCGCCCGCAAGGGAACCGCCAGTAGTGACAGCGCCTCGCGCCCCGCCTTCCTGGACTCCCGACCAGACGCCGAGAGCGCCACCGGCAGCCGCGCCAGCGATGCCGATACCCTTTTGCCAGCTTTTCAGCCCGGCCTTTGTAACCGCCGTCGTGCTGCCGGCCGGTCCCGAACCCCCACCGGCACCGGCGACACCGCCGAGGTCCGCTCCGCCGCTGAATGCGCCCGACGTGGTCGCGCTCTGAATCGCCACGGTGAGGTTATCCACCGCGACGGTGTTTCGGTCGCGCGATGCAACCTCCATCTGGCCCTGAACGTCACGTTTCGCGTTGGCCGGGTCAAAGAGCGTACCCTTCAGGAGCCCGCCCAAGCCGCTCGCCGCGCCAGCCTTGCCGAGCGTCGATCCGACGCTCTGAAAGAGCCCGGCAGAGAGGTTCATGAAGATCTGCCGTTCCTGGATCTTCAGTTGCCCGAGGAACATGTCGCGGATGCCACCACCGCCGTTCGCGGTCATGGCGTCGAACACGCGCCCGGCAGCCTCGCGGTACTGCTCCACGCTCCGCTTCTGTAGCTCGGCGATGGAGAGGATGCGGTTCTTGCGCGCCTCGTCGAGATCAGCGTCCAGCTTTGCCTGGTCCTTCGTGATCTCGAATTCGCGCCGCGCCGAGCGCTCGCGCATGTCCGCGATGCGGTTGATGGCATCGAGTTCGCCACCAGGCCCGGTCGTCAGTTGGATGAGCCGTTCCTGGAACGACACCTGCCGCTGCAGAGCCTTCACGACGCGGTCGCGGGCATCCGCGAGGGCCTTCTCCGTAACCTTGGGCTCGACCTCCGCCGTGTTCGCCACCGTCGGCAGCCCGCCCCACATGAAGGTACTGGCCGAGAGGTCCGAAGGGACGGTCTCAATCTTGCGGCTTGCCAACTGCCGACGAATCGCCCCCTGAAGGGACGCCTCCATCCGCGCCCGCTGGCCCTCCGTCATCGGGCCTTCTGCCGTGAGTTCGCGCAGCCGCGCCGTCGTCGATGCGATCAGGCGAGCCAGGGGATCGAGGCCCTGCTCATTCAGGGCGTCGAGCAGCCGTTGGAATTGGGCCTCGCGCGCGCGAATCTTCTTCCCGGCTTCCTTCGCCGCTTCCTCCGCCTCTTTGCGCTGCTGCTCGCTGAGTGCCTTCTGCGACTCAAGGTCGGCAGTGGAAGGGGCCGTGGGCGTGAGGGGGAACTTCAGCCCTGCCCGCAGTTGTTCCGGCGTGAGCGAGAGCGTCCCGCCGTTGTACGCGACCGCCGCGTCGCGCCCGACCTCCTGAAGGTGCCGGTTGTACTCATCGCGCTTCAGTTGCGAGTA
>CAYWST010000047.1:0-21841 GCA_964461075.1 uncultured Solibacteraceae bacterium
TGATTTGGACCGGAAAGAAAAGTCCCTCACTAGTGCCAATCTCGGTTGGCAGCGGAAACGACTTGGCTAGAAAACCCTCCACCGGCCCTAGATTGAGGCCGGTCAGGCGAAGCTGCCCGCCCGGCGAGACTGCCGCCGGGGCAGGTTGCCGACTGAATTCGTTGGTCGCGCCGCGAGGATTGACCACCGGAGGGAGGTTCACCTGCGCCGCCGCCGCCAATGCCACCATCATGAGCCAGAAGAACTTGAGATACATGTTCACCATGCCTAAACCCAGCCTCGCGGCGAGGGTTGCTGCCTCAGTCCAAGTGGGCCCGGGCGCTATACTTGAGTGTATTCCCTGCTTCGCGCAATGCAACCTCAAGCGGGCGCCATCGCTCCTCCTGGCAATCACGCGCGCCTTAGCTCCGGCGCTCCTCTGCTCCTGTTCCTGAGTCTGGGCCACACCTTCATCGATCTGTTCAGCGGCGCACTGGGGGTGCTTCAGCCGTTCCTTGTGAAGAAACTCGGGTTGTCATTGACTCAGGTGGGTTTTCTGGGCGCGACGCTGATCCTGAGCTCTTCCGTCGCTCAACCTCTGTACGGTTACCTCTCCGACCGGTTCAGATCGCCGCTGTTCACCACCCTGGCGCCTGCGGTCGCCGGTGTGGCCATCACCTCCCTGGCACTGGCGCCGTCTTATGGGTGGGCGCTTCTATGCGTGCTGGTTGGCGGGGCCGGGATCGCCTCCTTCCATCCCCAGGGCAGCTCATGGGCCGCTGCCGGCGTGCGCCAAAACCAGGGCGGCTCAATGGCCGTTTTCATTAGCGCTGGGACAGTCGGCATGGCTGTCGCGCCCATCTTCTTCGAACGATGGGTTTCGACCTTCGGCTTCGAACGTCTGCCGTGGGTCTCCACGCTCGGAGTCGCGATGAGCCTGGTCCTGATCCTCCATGTCCGGCAGCCCGCCGGCCTGCATGCAAAACGAAGCCATTTTGACCGGCAACTCCTTCTTTCTCAATGGAAACCGCTCACCATCCTCTACCTGGGCGTTTTCCTGCGTTCTGCCATTCAGGTCGTCTACGCTCAGTACCTTGTCCTCTATCTGAGCCGTGAACGCGGCTTCTCGGTCCGCTCGGCAGCCTACGGGGCAACCTCTTACCTGATCGCCGGAGCGCTTGGTGGATTCATCGGCGGACATCTTTCCGACCGCTTCGGCGCCAAGCGAGTCATTGTCTGGTCATTCGCTTGGTCCATGCCATTCCTCGCGCTCTTCTTCCTCGTCGAGCAGCCCGTTGTTTCGATCGCTCTGCTTGCCGCCGGGGGCTTTATCCTTCTGTTCACAATTCCGGTAAATGTTGTTGTCGCCCAACAACTTGTTCCAACTCAGGCTGGAACCGTCTCTGCCCTCTTAATGGGTTTCGCCTGGGGCGGCTCCGGACTGCTCTTCCTGCCGTTGGTCGGCTGGCTTGCTGAACGCGTCGGGCTCCATCCCGTACTGTTTTCCCTCGTCTGGCTGAGTTTGCCTGCCTGGCTGCTCACCAGAAAACTGCCGGAAGGGATCGGAAAATGAAAGCCGTTTGCCTGCTTAGCGGGGGCGTTGATTCGGCGACAGCACTCGCTGTGGCCCGCCGCGACGGATTCACAACTTACGCTTTGTCATTCAACTACCGGCAGAGACATCAGGTTGAACTTGAAGCCGCGGCCCGGCTGGCGCGCCAGTTGGGGGCTGCGGACCACAAAGTCCTCAACATTGATCTTCGAGCCTTTGGCGGCTCTGCGTTGACAGATGACCTCGAAGTTCCGAAATCCAGGCGTCGCGACGAGATTGAAACCGGTATTCCCATCACCTATGTGCCCGCTAGGAATACCGTCTTCCTCTCCTTCGCGCTGGCTTGGGCGGAAGTGCTGGGCGCCTTCGACATCTTCATCGGGGTGAACGCCGTCGACTATTCGGGCTATCCCGATTGCCGTCCCGAGTTTGTCAGAGCCTTCGAGAATCTGGCGAATCTCGCGACACGCGCCGGAGTGGAGCGCGCCGGTTCCTTCCGCATCCATACGCCGCTGATCAACCTCACGAAAGGAGGGATCATCAGGCTTGGCCGCGAACTCGGAGTGGACTTCTCTCTCTCCCACAGTTGCTACGACCCGATCGGGACGCTGGCCTGCGGGCGCTGCGACTCATGCCTTCTGCGTCGGACGGGCTTCGCTGAAGCGGGCATGGACGACCCCGTGGAGTACACGAAGTGAGAATCAGCGAGGTTTTCTCGACGATTCAAGGCGAGGGCATCCTGGCAGGTGTTCCCTCCTTGTTCATTCGAGTGAGCGGCTGCAACCTCCGCTGCGTCTGGTGCGATACCCCGTATACTTCCTGGCAGCCGGAGGGCGAGGAGTGGTCCGAGCAACGGATCCTGGACTGGGTGGACTCTCAGTCCGGTTACCGCCATGTCGTTCTCACCGGCGGGGAGCCGATGCTGTTCGCTGAGATGGAGCCGCTGACCCGGCGGCTCTCCGCGCGAGGCTTGCACATCACCATCGAGACTGCCGGAACGGTCGACCGCGACGTCGTCTGCGACTTGATGTCCCTGAGCCCGAAGCTCGCGAACTCCACACCCTGGGAGCGAGGCTCCCGCCAATGGGCCGAGCGCCATGAAGCCACTCGAATTCAATTGGATGTGTTGAGAGATCTCACCCGCAGGTTTAATCACCAACTGAAGTTTGTCGTCGGCGACCCGGAGGATCTGCCTGAGATTGAATCGCTGGTCGCGCAGCTCAAGACATCCTCCGAGAGGGTCCTCCTCATGCCCGAAGGGATTGACGCCGGCGCCATCGCTCGCAGGTCCTCCTGGATCGTCGAAGAATGCAAGCGGCGGGGATGGCGCTTCTGCCCGCGCCTGCACGTCATGCTTTATGGCAACCGGCGGGGAGTCTGAGCCGCCTGTGCATTGGAGCCTTCATCTTAGTCCGGGAGTACCGGCTGCATGACCCGAATCGGCGAGGTCCTATACCTTGTTCACCCGATGTTCGCCCACCGAGGCGCGAACTAAGTAACTTGCCCGATTGTTTCACTCGTAGGAGTGCTCTAGTGTGAAAGCTGGAGAGTCAGCAAATGCTGAGGGCTGTGGCAATTTGTCCGGATGGCGGAATGATGGAGGCGCTGGTCAGGAGTCTTCAGGCGACGCAGCGCATCCATGTCGCCCGCGGGATGCAGAACTATCCAGAGGAGATAGACCTGATTCGGCTCGTGCGGGCTCACGCGCCGGATGTGCTCTTTGTGAGTGTGGAGTCCTTGGAGGATGCCTTAGGTATTTATCGGGCGCTCCAGCGGCATTCTCTCGAAGTGGCGGTCGTGGCGGTTGGGAGGTCTTGTGATCCGGCCATCCTGCTTGAGGTGATGCGGGCCGGAATCCGCGAGTTCCTGGCTCAACCTTTCGACGCCGAATCGGTCCACGAAACCGTCAATCATCTATTCGAGATCTGTTCGCAGAGACCGGCCGCCGTTCCATTCACTGACCAGGTCTACAGCTTCATCCCCTCCAAGCAGGGCGTTGGGACTTCGACGGTTTGTCTGAATACGGCGATCTCCCTCTCCCGTCACCCGAACACGCCGACGCTGCTGATCGACATGGACATGAGCCAGGGAATCATCGGTTTCCTGCTGAAGCTGAACAACTCGCACTCCATCGTCGAGGCCGCCGAAAACGCCCTGAAACTCGACGAATCGCTCTGGCCGCAGTTGGTCAGCCGGTTAGGCGCGATGGACGTGATCCACTCAGGCCGTTATAGCCCCGAATACCGCATCGAGATCGCCAACATCCGCGTGGTCATCGAGTTCGCCCGGCGGCTCTACAAGATCATCTGCATTGACTTGTCCGGCAACCTCGAGAAGTATTCGCTGGACCTCATGCAGGAGTCAAAACGGGTCTTCCTGGTCGTCACTCCCGAAATCCCGTCGCTGCACCTGGCACGGGAAAAACTGGCGTTCTTCAAGAGCCTGGATCTCTCCGAGCGCGTCAGCGTCCTGCTCAACCGGAGCCATAAGCGGAGCCTTGTTTCAGCCACCCAGATCGAGGATCTTCTCGGCGTACAGGTGCTCACGTCTCTGTCGAACGACTATCACGGCGTCCACCGCGCGCTCCAGGCCGGACGGGCAGTAGATCAGTCCAGCGAATTGGGCCGGCAGTTTAACCAACTGGCCAATCTGATTCTGGAAAAGAACACCGGCGAGCCTGAGATGAAGCGGAAACTCATCGAGTACTTCAGCCTGCTCCCTCAGCGAACTGTCGCGACGGAGCCCAAGTAGCGCCTACAGGTACATCCCGCCGTTCACCCTGAGCACGGAGCCGGTGATGTAGCCGGCCTCTTCGCTGGCCAGGAACCTGACGGCGGCCGCGACGTCGGCCGGCTGGCCGAATCGCGCCAGCGGGATTGCGCCAAGCATCTTCTGCCGTACCTCTTCCTTGAGCGCCGCCGTCATGTCGGTTTCGATGAACCCCGGAGTCACGGCGTTCACCGTGATGTTGCGGCTCCCCAGCTCGAGCGCCAGAGACTTCGTCAGCCCGAGAAGACCTGCTTTGGAAGCCACATAGTTGGCTTGTCCGGGGTTGCCCATTTCTCCCACCACGGACGAGACGTTGATGATCCGGCCCCATTGCTGCTTCATCATGGGGCGCAACACTTCCTGGATGCAGAGGAATGCGCCAGTCAGGTTCGTATTCAGAACCGCGTCCCAATCCTCGCGCTTCATCCGCATGGCGAGCCCGTCTTTGGTGATGCCTGCGTTGTTCACCAGGATATCCACCGGGCCCGCTTGCGCCATCGCCTCGCGAATCGAGTCGCCGCTTGAGAGGTCCAGGCGCAGCCAACAGGCGGCGCCGCCTTGTTCCACCAGCGCCTTTAGCTTCTCCTCATCCCGCGCCGCGGCGATGACGCGGTGGCCGGCCTTTGTCAGTTCTTCCGCGACGGCCTTTCCGATGCCGCGGCTTGCGCCGGTGACCAGCGCGGTTCGTTGTGGGTTCATGCTCTCCTACTCCGGATCTCCGGAAACGATCATCATAGTAAAAGACCCATGGCCTACACCGACCTGAGAGAGTTCGTCCGGGCCCTCGAAAAAGCCGGAGAACTGAAACGCATCCCGTTCGAGGTCGATCCTTACCTCGAGATCACCGAGTTCGCCGACCGCTCCGTGAAGTCCGGCGGCCCGGCCCTGCTGTTCGAGAAGCCCAAAGGCAGCCGCTTTCCCGTCCTCATCAACGCCTTCGCCTCCATGCGCCGGATGGAACTCGCTCTCGAAGTGGACTCCACCGCTGAAGTTGCCGCCCGCATCTCCCAGATGCTCGAGATGCGAATGCCGCAAGGCCTCATCAACAAGCTCAAGATGCTGCCCAAACTCGCTGACATGGCGTCCTTCTTCCCCAAGACGGTAGACAGCGCGCCATGTCAGAAGGTGGTGCGCGGCAGCGGCTTTTCCTTGAAGGAGTTGCCTGTCCTCCACTGCTGGCCCGGCGATGGCGGACCCTTCATCACGCTCCCCATGGTCTTCACGCGCAATCCCGAGACCGGTAAGCGCAACTGCGGCATGTACCGGATGCAGGTTTACGACGACCGGACCACCGGAATGCACTGGCAGACGCAGAAACAGGGAGCGGAGCATTACCGCCGCCTCGCCAGGGAAGGGAAGTCCCCCCGGATGCCGGTGGCGGTCGCCATTGGCGCAGATCCCACCACCCTCTACTCCGCCATCCTGCCGCTGCCGCCCGACCTCGACGAGATGATGATCGCGGGCTTCCTGCGGAACAAGCCGGTCGAGATGGTGAAGTGCCAGACCGTCGACCTCGAGGTCCCCGCTCAAGCCGAATTCGTCCTCGAAGGTTATGTGGAGATCGGCGAGACCCGGCGGGAGGGCCCGTTCGGCGACCATACCGGCTTCTATTCTCTCGACGACGACTATCCCGTCTTCCACGTCGAGCACGTCACGCACCGCGAAGACCCCATCTATGCGGCCACCATCGTCGGCCCGCCGCCCATGGAGGATTACTTCATGGGCAAAGCCATCGAACGCATCTTCCTGCCGCTGATGCGTATGCAGATCCCCGAGATCCGCGATATCGCCATGCCGGCCGAAGGCGTCTTCCACAACCTGATGCTCATCTCCATCCGTAAGTCGTACCCCGCCCAGGCCCGCAAAGTCATGCACGCCATCTGGGGACTCGGACAGGCGATGTTCACCAAGGTCATCATCGTCGTCGACGAGGACGTCGATGTCCAGAACTACTCCGAGGTCGCCTGGAAGGCGCTCAACAACATTGATCCGCAGCGCGACATCGAGTTCGCGCTCGGGCCGGTCGATTCGCTTGACCACGCCTCGCGTCTGCCCGATTTCGGCTCGAAGATGGGCGTCGATGCGACCAGGAAATGGCCTCAGGAAGGCTTCACCCGGCGCTGGCCGGACGTCATCACGATGGACCCCGATGTCCGCCGCCGCGTGGATGACATGTGGCGCAAGGCCGGTCTCGCCGGATGACCTCGCGCCATCCCTCTGTTAAGATAAAAGAGGTTGCGGCGCCTGTAGCTCAGTCGGTAGTAGCGCCAGATTGTGGTTCTGGATGTCGTGGGTTCAAATCCCACCAGGCGCCCCACTTCATGCTGCGGTCGGCGCCGTTGCGAAGTACTCCTGCTCCTGTTCCTTGTGCCGCAGGAACAATCTCCAGGCGATAAACAGCCAGATCAGCGTAAAGGCGACGCAGATCATCGCGAACTGGCTGATTCCCAGTCCTGCGCTTGTCCCCGCGAATACAACTCCCGCTTGCAGCACGTCCCCGGTTCTCACCACGAAGGTGTCGATGGCAGCTTTCGCTTTGTATTTCGCCTCCCTGCTTGTGATCAGGAACAGCGCGTGCCGCACCATGTTCTGGATCGAGTAGTCGGTGCTGTTCTCCAGAGTCTTGGTCAGCCGCACCGCCGCAAGCATCGGAGTCACCATGAGAAGTCCATAGCCGCCCAGCGCGATGGTCGGCAGGATGAAGATGGCGCCTCTGACTCCCATGAATTTGAAGATCCTGGATGCGAGAAACGCCTGCATCAGGAACCCGACGAGGTTCACGACGCCATAGAAGTCGCCATAGAAACCGCCAATGAAGCGGCCTCGGGCGTCTTCCAGTTCCGGCGCCGCGCCGACAATCCTGTTCGCTTCAGCAATGACGACCTTCCCCAGCAGGAACTCCCCCGTGCTGTTGACGATGTTCAGGACCAGAATCAGCGCTGCGATCAACATCAGATACCTGTCCCTGAAGATCAGTTGGAATCCGCCGTCGGAGGAGAGCGTGCGGCTGGCCAATTCTTTCTGCGCCGCGTTCCCTTGCGTAGCGTTCCGGTTCACCACCCAGGTGAGTGTGAGACTGAGCAGCAGCATCCCGCCTACCAGGATCATCATGTTGTATGGTCCGATCGGCTGGAAGATCCGCTTGGCGAACTCCGCCCCAAGCCACGCTCCCAAAGAACTGCCGATCCCGATCAGAGGAAACAGGCGCTTGCCCTGCTCCTCGGTGTAGATGTCATTGGCGAATCCCCAGAACTGCGCCACGACGAAGTTGTTGTATACCCCGAGCCACAGGTAGAAGGCGATCCCTTCCCGCCACCCGGCTTTCCCGCCCAGATAGAAGAGAGCAAGGTTGCTGACGAAGAAGAGAGTTGTGATCGCGATCAGCTTCAGTCTCGGTACTCGAGCAGCCAGCATGCCGTAGAGCGGGATGACGATCAGGAGCAGCAGCGCTTGGCCGGCGGCGGAATAGCTCTTCACTTCCGCACCGCTCTGGCTCAAGATCAGCGCCTCGCGTACCGTCTTCAGCAGGTAGTACGAGCCCAGAAGCATGAAGACGTTCAGCGCGAGGAGCATCGCGCTCATCGCCTCTCCCGGACGCACCTCGGTCAGCAGCGACAGGATGGCCGGTCCCCGGCCGCTCTGGTTCTTGGGCTCGTTTGACATCCTGCCTATTGTCTCCCAAAACCATCCTGGTCGGAGCCTCGGTTACAATCTTCAGTGGATCCTTCAGGAATTGCTGTGAACCAGCTGACGACTTTCACCCTTTGCACAGGGCTTTGCTTTTCCGCTCTCGCTCAGGAACCGACACGGTCCCAGGAGATTGAAGACGAACGGAGGAAGAAAGCCGCGGCCCTCGTCCCTGATGATGTTTCCAAGCCCGAGAAAGTCTTGCGGGACTTCAAGGATAAGAAGATCCTCGAGAGAATCAACGCTGGTTTCAACGGGATTCGAGTCAAGGTCGGTGGTCTCGCGACAGGCGGCGGATTCGCTCTCGGTCCCGAGTACTTTCGGGACGACCTCGCCACAGGCCGGATCACCGCTCGCGGCGCTTACCAGATGACCTTTAACGGCTGGAGCAAGGCGGACCTTCAGTTCAACTTCCTGATGAAGAAAGGCAGCCCGGTCTGGGCGCAGTTTTACGCCGTCCGGCACAATTACAACAGCCTCAATTACTACGGTCCGGGACCGGACTCTTCCAAGAACGGCCGGAGCAACTACCGGCTTGAGGATGTAGCGGTCGATGGGACTCTTGGCACCTCATTCGCCGGACGCAAGGTGGTCCTTGCCGCCTCTGGGGGGTATCTCCGCGTGAACGTCGGGCCCGGACAGGATGATCGCTTCGTCTCCTCGGAAGTGATCTACAACGAGGCGACAACGCCGGGCATCACCAACCAGCCTTCGTTCTTCCGCGGCGGCGGCTATGTCGAGTTCGATACGACTGATGTGCGGACAGGACCCAGAAGCGGAACCTATGTTGGGGCGAATTACAGTCACTACTTCGATCGCGAGACCGGGAGGTATTCCTTCGACCGGCTTGATCTCGACCTGCAGCAGTATATTCCGCTGTTCAACAAACGGCGTGTCATCGCGCTCCGCAATCGTACTTCTTCCGCCTGGGCCGGCACAGGCAAGGTGGTTCCCTTCTACATGCAACCCGTCGTCGGCGGCTCGGATCATCTCCGCGGCTTCCGGCCCTACCGCTTCTACGACAACAGCGCCATGACCTGGAACGCCGAGTACCGTTGGGAGGTCTTCGCCGGCATGGACATGGCGCTCTTTTACGACGCCGCGGCTGTCGCTCCGCGCATCAAGGATCTGAGCTTCCGCAATCTCGAAACTTCCTGGGGCTTTGGCTTTCGCGGCAATGCGCGCAACTCTGTCTTCCTTCGTCTCGATGTAGGCTTCAGCCATGAGGGTTGGCAGATATGGTTCAAGTTTAACGACGCATTCTTCCCCCGCCGCGTCGTATCCTCCAGCGCGCAGGTGGCCCAATGAGACAGGCGGTCTTTGCCTTCTTCGTCTTCTCCGCTCTGCCCGCAATGCCGCAGAAGTTTCGGAGCGATGACCCCTTGCTTCTCGAGCCGCCGCCGATGCCGGTAGAGAAGGTTCTGCCGCGAAAGTTCAGCGACTACTTCGATTTCTTTTACTCAACCTTTGGAGAGCCAGGGGACCAGAACAAGCGGAAAGCCCGACCCGTTCCCGCCATGGGCGTGAATACCCTGGGTGAGCCGATGGCGGGAGCGTGGTGGGAACCGCGTCACTACTACAGGCGCATGTCGATTGAAGAGCTGATCCGCGGACCCGGCAACTCCACCCCTCCGGCAGAAGGACCTCTGACGGTCGTCAAGGCCAAGACTGAAGGCATCACCCCCGGCTTCGACGTCATCGATAGCAAGAACCGGTATTACTTCGTGAAATTCGATCCAGTGCTCAATCCGGAGATCGCGACCGCGCCGGATGTGCTCGTCGGCAAGATCTTCTACGCCCTCGGCTATCACACTCCTCAGAACTATATCTTCGAGTTCGCGCCGGAGAGTCTGGTCATCAAGAAAGATACGAAGGTGACCGACCGGCTCGGGAAACAGCGCGCGATGACCCGTCGGGATATCAACGAGATCCTGCTCTCCGTACCCAAAACAAAGAATGGGAAATACCGCGCCGTGGCGAGCCTGAGGTTGGATGGATCATATGCCGGCCCCTATCGTTTCTGGGGCGCCCGTAAGGATGATCCGAATGACATCGTTCCTCACGAGCACCGCCGCGACCTAAGGGGACTCAGCGTCGCCTGCGCATGGCTCGGTCACGACGATTCCCGCAGCATCAACACACTCGACTTCGTGGTCGAGGAGAACGGCCGCAGATTCGTCAAACACTTTCTTATAGATTTCGGTTCGACTCTCGGCAGCGCCACCGATAAGCCCAACAGTCCACGCTCAGGCTTCGAATACCTGTTTGAGTGGGCGCCGGCAGGTATCCAGTTTTTCTCCCTTGGCTTGGCCGTTCCAGGTTGGGCCCGCGCACATTTTCCTAATATCCCGTCCGTTGGCCGATTTGAGTACGAGAGGTTTGATCCGTTGCTTTGGAAAGCGGAATATCCAAATCCGGCGTTTTCAAATCGCCTTCCCGATGATGAATTCTGGATGGCCAAGCAAATTGCGGCGTTCACGGACGAGGAGCTGAAAGCGATCGTTCAGACAGGGCAGTACTCCGATCAGCGCGCCTCCGATTGGGTGCTCAAATGTCTCATTCAGCGGCGCGACAAGATCAAACGCGCTTTCTTGGCGCGTGTTCTGCCGCTGGATCGCTTCAGGATTGAGAATGGGACTGTGGTCTTCGACGATTTAGGCGCTCTCCATGGACTTCGAAAGCCCGGCGGTCTGGAAACTTCCTGGTCCATATTTGACAACCGCAGAGGAACTACGGAGCCTGTCAAGGAACAAGCCGGTTTCCTTATCCCGGCTGCGTTGAATCAACTCGCCCGCGGCGGCTACGCTCAACTGGAGATTGTTGACGCCGCGGAACATGCCAATCGAGTATCCGTCTATCTCCGGAAGACTAGCGATTCATTTGAAATCGTCGGAATTGACCGCAAATGGAAGACCCCTGTTGTCCCACCAGCACCATGAATATCCTTCGCCCGAAACGTCTTGGTGTCGCTTCTCAGCCGTCACCTCTGATCTCGCACTGGGAAGCGAGCGAACAAGCCGCGCCGTTCGTCTCCGATGAGACCGTAGTCCCAGTGAGCATCGAGGATTGCGCCGCCGGCCGCCCTACTCAGTACTTCGAAATCGCCGGAGCGAGAAGAACTCTGTATTTCGATCCAGCCAGGACCGTCGCGGGAATCGTCACCTGCGGCGGCCTTTGCCCCGGTCTTAATAATGTCGTGAGATCTCTGGTTCTCACGTTGCACCATATGTACGGCGTGGAGAAGATATTCGGCTTCCGCTACGGATATCACGGCCTCAATCCGGCGAATGGGCACCCTCCAATCGAACTGACGCCGGAGCTTGTGTCTGATATTCACGAGACGGGCGGAACCATTCTTGGTACGTCTCGGGGGCCGGAGGAGCGCTCGGTGATGGTGGAGTACCTTCGCTCCCTCCGCGTGAACATCCTGTTCACCATCGGTGGAGATGGTACTCAGCAGGGCTCCCTGCGCTTATGTGAAGAGGCGCAGAGCCAAGGCTACGAACTGTGCGTGGTTGGAATTCCGAAAACCATCGACAATGATATCCTCTATGTGAGCAGAACTTTCGGATTCAATTCTGCTGTCGATTGCGCCCGCGGCGTCATCGACAGCGCTCACACAGAAGCTCGCGCCGTCCTGAATGGAGTTGGCTTGGTCCGGCTCATGGGCCGCGACTCCGGGTTTATCGCCGCCGGCGCGACGCTGGCCAGCGGCGAGGTCAACTACTGTCTGATTCCCGAACAACCCTTTGAGCTCAGCGGCCCTCGCGGCCTTCTAGCTCTCCTGGAAAAACGTCTCGCACTGAAGCGGCATGCGGTGATCGTCGTCGCCGAGGGCGCAGGGCAGGATCTTGTCCCCGGATCGGGGGGAGACCGTGACGCCAGCGGTAACGTTCGCCATGCCGACATCGGCGTCTTCCTCAGGCAGCAGATCAATTCCCATTTCTCTGCCAAGAGAATTCCAGTGAATATCCGTTATATCGACCCAAGCTACATGATTCGCGGCATCCGAGCGAATACCGAAGACGCTGTCCTCTGTGATTTGCTTGCCCGTAACGCCGCCCACGCCGCGATGGCTGGAATCAACGGCGCTCTGATTGGGCTCATGCACGACCAGTTCGTCCACGTTCCGATTCAACTCATTGCCCAAGGGCGAAAACAGGTTCAACTTCAAGGAACGCTCTGGAAAGCGGTGTTGGCCACGACCGGCCAGCCGGTTACATTCCTCAATACTTTCTGATCTTCAGATGCGGATCGCTACCGTCAGATCGTTACCAGGGTGTGATCCCTCGCCGGTTGGAACGCTCAAAACGTCCACTTCTATCGACTCTCCTTCGCCGATCGGTGCGAGACCGAATCCGCTGACCACGTTTGACCAGCTCGTGCCCGCCACGATCGTCAGTTGAGCCAACGTCCTCTGGTTTGCTCGAACCCGCAGCACCACGTCTCCTCCGATCGGACCCGTCGACATCACCGCATAAGCGTCGTACATAACCGTCGCTGACGGAATCGGCAGTGGAGGCGCAATTCTGCTCTCGACCGAAGGAACGCCCGACAGTTGGATAGTCAATTGAGTCCCCTGCGCCGTTCGGAGGCCAAAAGCCTGAGTACTGGTGTACTCGTTCCTCGCCGCAGGACTGTTCCCGTGTCTGTTCCTCACCGCCAGTTCGGCCGCAGCGATCCGCGCGTGTCTCAACGTGACTCGATGAGTGTAGCTTCCACTGGCCGGCGAGCCAAAGAAGCCGGGAGGGAAACTCAAGGTGGAGACGCGAGTGCTCAGCGGCCACAGTGTCGAGTCTTGCGTGTGTTCCTCCGCGATTGTACCGAATTGGCCCCTGACCACATCTAATTCCGTGGTACGGACGCCTGCAACAAGAAGGATCTCTTTCCCAATTTGGAGAAATTGATCCACCGATATGCCAGCCGTCGAGTTCATGGTCAGGACCGTCGAGTCGGCCTGGGCAGGTGCGCCCAGGGAGTAAGGGCTAGGACTTAACAGTTCTTCCCAGTAATACAGCGTCAAGGTCCCATTCGTGACACTGAAGGTATTGTCGAGGGATGCAAAGCCGATTCCCCCGAGGATCACCTCTGCCTGGTCTCCGGTTGAGAGAGAAAAAACCGGCTCTCCGGGCACATCGGTATCCGTTCCGCCGGATCCTCCGAGTGCGTGCTTTGTGATGGAACACAATTCCATGGGACACGTTAGGCCCAGTGTGCTGACGCTTCTCGCGATTACGTGCAGATGCTGCCCGAAGCGTGCTGGAACCCAGAATCGGAGCTCATCTGAGGTGCTGTTTCCTGCCGACTTCCAGCCAGGTTCGACGATGCAGAACCTGCTTGTTGCATCCGGAATGACAGTCCAGAGCCCGTCGATTAGAATCTCTTCAGCGGTGTGCGCGATGATTTTGCGCTCTTGTCCCGATCCGCGTCCGGACGAGATTCGCACAATTGCACCTTGATAGGCATCCGGAACCAGGCCCAACCCGGTCTTCCCGATAGTAGCGTCCGACCAATGTGAAGCCTGAGTGTCCGGCAGGAGCTCAAAGCGCCATAAGAGTTCCGCGTGGTCATAATTTGGATCTGCTGGCACTCTCATCTCAGGTTCGCTGCCCGTGTCGATATAGCGCTCCTGCCCTGCGTCAAGCGCCGCCAGCCGGTACAACTCCATCGGATGAGGTCCGCGATACACTCGGATTCCAGTTGCCGAGGCTGGTTTGGAGATCCCAGTTAGTTCCACGGCCGCCTGAGTGAACCCCGATGGCAGATCCGCCCGTACGAGGAACGAGAGAGGGGATTCCGCTCCCGTTTCGTCCACTGATGAAAGCGCGTAGTAAATAGACCGTCCCCCGGTCAGCGAACCGCCTTCCCCAATGACATTGGGCGTGATGTCGACCAGCGGCGCCGCCAGCCTGGATACAGCCCTGTTGTCGGGCGGTGTGAACCGGGTGACAAGTTCGACGAGTCCCCCCTCTGGATCGCTGGCGGCCTCCGCGATCTCTAACTCAGTTTTCCCCTCTGCTGTGAAACGCCTGCCAGCAAGCACTCGCGGGACTCCTCCTGCATATTCGACATTCCCCGATCCGCTTTGCGTTGACGCCCCGTTCTCGAACTGCTCGTACCATTCCTCTTCATGCTGCCGGCAAACCAGCCGGACCGTTTCATGATTCGAGCCGATGCTAACCCCTAGCACTCGATATGTCGCTCGGTCCAATCCCTCACTTGCCACAGTGAGCGTGATCAGATCGCCGGGCCTGACTCCGATACCCTGCAATCCGCTTTCGAACTCGGCGAACCTGTTGCCGTGCAGGGTTTTGTTGAGTTGATGCCGGATTGCCCGGAGCGCCTGGTTGGTATTTGGTAGCCCCAAAGCCGGTAGGCCTGAAGAAATCTCATGCCCTTGAAGCCGCTCGTCTTCGGCGTCGATCACACTCACGCTCGTTTGCTGATAGGCTCGGAAGCTGTCCTGAAGTTCAACGGTCAGCCTGTTTGGCGTTTCGTTGCCCCCCTTTCGCCAGATTCTCAGAGTAGATCGGCCGCCTCGAACGAGAATTCCTCCTCTTCCCAGAGTCCCATCTCCAAATTCGTATGCCGGCCAACCGCCATACAACTCGGTGGTGGCGTTCGACGTTGCGCGTTTGATGGGGCTTTGTTTGGCGAGAACAGATTCGATTGTGAGGCTGAGTCTGCCCGTCGGTGTAAGCGCCAGAGTGAGTCCCGTGGAAAGCCGGATTCCGCGGACAATCTCGGTCAGGCTCTTTCGCTCAGTGAGTGCAAGGTTGAGCTCAAAGCGATGAACCATCCTCGACTGCCCGTTTTCATCAAAGACCTCGATCTCTTCATCACAGTGTTGCGCAGCCTTAGCGAAACTCCCTAAGTCGATCTCGTCCCGGCGCCACCCGCTTCTTCTCATGAGATCAAGAAGAATCCAGGCTGGATTGGAGGTGAAAGCTGGTGCAAGTTCAGTTTCGTCTTCCAGAAACTGCGGCAATGGCATTCCCTCGAGTAGGACTTCGAATCTTGGCAGACCGTTTCCGCTCAGGAACTTGTTGGGTATGGCCACGGCGAGAATGGCCATACTGCCGTGCGGGTCCCCTTCCGGCTCTCCTGACGAGTTCAGAAAGAACGGATTTGTGCCTCCGTTTCTGTTGCCATCGCTAACAACATTGAACCAACCAGTGCCTGTCATATTGGCGCCTGCATTTCCCAATGGGATTTCCATGCCATCGGCAAGGACTTTCAGAACTCGATGAACCTGCCCCGTCGACAGAACTAGTTCGTAGTGCGTCAGGTTTCCATCGCTTCTCGCAAAATTGATCAGCGCTCGAATCCAATTCGTTCCATACAAGAGTGGAATCGGATCATTTGCCCGGGCTTTGCCTTCGATAGCCTCGCTCCAGCGCGGCGATTTGTCGCCGTGCGGCCGGACGAGAATGCTGGCAGGCAGGAATGTGAATCCTCCAAAACGTGCTGTCGGCCGCCCGGCGGAGTCTTTCGAGTACATACCCCGCTGCTTGCAGTCGCTTACGCTGCGCGCACATTCCGTGTAAGGCTCGGCGCCGTTAGAGTTCCCGCACCCGTCCGTCTGATCTGGTGAATACCCGCACTTCCAGAAAGCGGAGTAGCGCCCTTCGCCCCCGCCTCCACTGGCTTCGGCTCGTTCATCGGCGGTCCGAGGGAAATGCCACGGACAGGTTGATTGAATGCGGAGCGATGGTTGCAGAATCCGCGTCAGACTGAATCTATCGGTGAAAGTGAGCCGCGCCGAGTCTTCGCGGATTTCGTTGGCCGGCTGTCCTACGCCAGAGTAGATGGCCTCCAGCGGCGTCTCCGCAAGCCCGGACTCCAGATCGAAGAAGCCGAAACGAACAAGCAGCTTGGATCCCTTGAATCCGACTGAGCGGTCAAGCTGTGAGATCCGACCGTCAACGTTCGAAACGCAAATACTTGCCCGACCGGACGTGTCCAACGTCTCGTCTCCAGGGATTCTGAGTTCGAAGGCTGAATGAGAAAGGACTCGGGCGTCATAATCGTGCTCTTCCGCTCTAACCCTGTGGGTAGCCCATCGTTCCGTACTCCCATCCGCGAAGACGCAGTCGAAAAGCAAAACTGGAGTGCCGGTCGTCTGTTGCTCCTTCATCTCGGCAATACTTGTCATGGTTCATCCTCAATGACTGCTTCGATCACTACGTAGACCGAGTTGCGGTTTGGGCCGGTTGGGACGAGCCGAAACCCGCCCTCCGCGAACCTCGCGCAGCGGTAGAGGCTCTTACCGTCTCCCGATCTGGCTGTGTCCCCGGGGTAAGGCTGCGCTTCAACGGCCAACGCCGCCACCTCGATGGTGTTGGTACCCGAGTTGACGAACGTGACCGGTACGACTCCTGTCGCGCCTGCAGCCGCCATCGTCATCCAGCAGCGTTTCCAGGCTGGGCCCAATGCCGTTTCTCTCTGGTTGCCTGCCAGGTCGATCCGAAGCGCAGATCCGCCGCTGCTGCGTGCCCATGCGCTGGCGCAGTAAGGCAATCCGCCGGCGACCTCTACGTTCTGGGTGATTTCGCTGCCCGCGCTCATCATGAGGATTCGATGACCTTCCCGGAATGTCCCGGTATCCACCACGCTCCCGAAACTGCCGCTCCATGCGGGAGAGGAGATATCCGCGCTGTCGGCGAGCGCGTTCGCCAACGGATCGACGAATTCAAACGGTTTCAGCGCTCCACCCTGATTTGCATAGAACTGTTGAAGGGTGAGGGCCTCGGCGTCTGATAACTCTTCGTAACGCAGCGCCCAGCGAACAATCGATCCCCGCCCGGTCCGCCGCTTCCGAACCCCGCCGGTCGTCTCTGTCTCCACCATTCGCCAATGCCGCTCTTTGTCCAAAGGGTATTGACATACTGCGCCGCGATTTGTTGCTGGATATGTTGCCATTTCACACCTGTCGTTGCTCGATCAGAATCTCAAATATAAATCGGAAGTCCCCATCGGTCTCCACTCGGTAGCTTGACGCCGGCACTTCACAATCGTCATACTCTTGCCCGGTCCATGGGTCGCGAAATGTAAAGGTGGCATTGGTGTTGAGATGATCGGACACAAATGAGGCAAGCTCTATTGCCTCATTTGCGCTCAAACCTCGTAATTTGAGCTTCCATCCGCGCCGTGCGCGTTGAGTTGTGAATCGTCTCGTTCTGCCGTCCAGGAAATGCTGGGTTCTTACAGGCCGGTCTTCGATCCGCTCGAAACCATACTGAGCTTCTGCTCCCGTCTTAAGGGTTGGAAACATGGCCATGGACTACTCCCTGAACTCCCCGAGCACGGTGCCTAGACCATGCGACTCCATCAGTGCTTGTTTGACCGCGGATGCGATCGCATCGCGATGGTCGAGGAACGAACCGCTGTCTATCGCCTGAACCTGCACGACCACGTTTGGCTGTGAGGCCTGCGGCGGCGGGACCACACGGCTTCTCCCGCCTTCGTCCCGGTCTACCGGCAGGAAATCCCCGCCTTTCGATGCGAACATGCCGTACTCAACGTAACGCTTTGGCTGTCGAGGCGACATCACCGGTGTAATCGGCTCTTCCTCCTTCTTACCTCCAGTGAACAAACCGATAAGACCGGCGATCGGATTCAACCATTTGAGCCATGAGACCGCGGCGCTTTGCGGTGCAGCCTGACTTACGATCGAGGCGATTGCCCCGCCGCCGAGTCCCCCGATGACCTTGGTTAGTCCAAGTGGCTTTTCCTCGATTGCGGACGCTGTGCCCGCCGTCGGCGCGGGCGGCTCTTCACGGAGCCCTGTCTTCAATGCCAGGACCATCAGTTCCTTCAGGCGATCCAACCCACTACCTTCGTTCTGCATCTTGATTCGTCCTTTCGGCCTCTTCTGCCAGCACCAACATCGCCTCCCCATCCCTGCTGTCGAGATCGAAAACGTTGATTTGCCCGAAGCGCATCGCCGCCGCGAACATCTCGATCCACCCGACGCTTTCTCCCCTGATCTCGCTCTTTGGACACTGCGTGGTGACGGCGTTGCCGCCGGCCCAAACGATACTTCCCGTCTCCGCCCCGAGGCCCTGCCAACCACATCGCCTTGCTCGATCCAGCCCGCGGCCTCTGCATTCCCCGCACTCCCACCTGGCTGGATCGTGCTGGTAGAAGTGGAATGCGGCGATCAGTTTTTTCTTTCTGCCTCGGTGAGAAAACTGCGTCGCTTCACCGCCCCCGCGATTTCTTCGCAGAGACTCTCCGGCCCATAAGCCAACAGAGAATCTTTCGTTGCTGGCGTCCCGTCGATCGTCAGGCCTTTGAGCTCGAGGAGACCCCAATCCAGATACGCCCGCTGAACCTCCATGCCTACGCGGCTTGCTTCAACACGATCCATCTCTGACTCGCCAGCCGTCCTGCACTCCAATTCTGCGAAAAGCCCGCGAAGCTGCTTGAGAAGTTCAATCCTCCGCAGGAAGGAGATGCGTGCGATTCGGAACGAGACGCCCCGAAACGTGCGGGACTCGATCCATTCCTCGCTGGACCAATTTGTCGGGATCTTGTCGCTCGCCGTCTTCTTAAGCGAACGCCACATGGAGTTCATCCTCCCCTGAGCCTTGCGCCCGCGATGAGCGAACCCGCCAACGCAATCTGGGTTCATCATCGAGGAAATCGGGTATTTCGGGCACAAAAGCCGGCGTCCAGATACAGCTCATCTGTCCAGGAGCGTTCCCCAACTGCAGCATCAGCGGCAACGCGTTCCTCAGTTGCGCCGCTTCATAGAGCTCGTTGAACACCGACTTGTCCTGACTGTACAACTCAAGTTCGATGCTGACCTCCCGCTCCCCGGGTGCAAAGCAGCGGGGCGTCGATGTGCCAAAGTCTTTCCGCTGGAGGTCCACGTTGTTCTTCAGGACAATCCTGGCGCTCTTCACGGTGTGAAGCATCTCCGGCCCTGTTCCAAACCAGGCTTGACCGAGATGACCGGGGATCGGAGCTTCAATGTTCGTGCCTACGGACGGTTCGTCGGGAAACGCCGCCAGTCCGGCCTGCCCGGCTTGGAAAGACCTGTTATCCAACATCTCGGCTGCTTCACCACGGAAGCGCATCTCGTGGTAATCGCCGTTGATTTCGATCGCCATCTCGTCGATCACGCATCCGGCGAGGATGCGCTGAATTGCGCCCGTCGGGCTCCAATAATCATACAGAGTTGCGCTTTTAAGGTCATGAGCGAGCGGGTAGACGACAGCGCTTCCTGCTCCCAGGCCGGCGATCTGCTGTGTGAATGGCGCCGAAACAACGATTGCGCTGCCTCCGGAGACGCTCTCCACGAACCGGACCTCCCCGCCAATTGGCACTGCCTGCCCGGCTTGGAGTCCGTGCGGGCTGCTGAACGTGACTTGCGACCCTTCGACGGATGCGACCGTAGCGCCGCCGCTTGTCGTCAATGGCCCGCTCCCCATTGCCGCTTCGATCAGCGCTGAGTATTTCGGTGCTGGTACCATTGGATCGCGCTGGTATAAATACGTCCCCGCTTCAAATGAGACCTGCTTGCGAAGCCCTCCCGCGATCCCTTGATAGGTCCGAGTCCCAGTCTTGTCTCTTCTGCGTCGGTATTCATGCTCGACCGAAACCTTAATGCCAAGCGAGGTGAACCGCTCGGCGGCCGTGACGGCCGCGGCTTGCCCATACGCGGACTCTATCGCGGCGTAATGCCGGTTTTTAGTGGAAGAAATATAGCACGCCATTGTTCCTTTCTCCTATCTCCGGCTCATCACGACCGGACACACAACTTTCGCCGTCTGTTGGAAATTGAGCCCGCCTCTTTTGACAGGTTCAACATGAACTTCATACTCGCCCGTCAACACGAGGCCATCCGCCAGGCAGCCCGCCTTCTTCTCGATCACGTCTCTCAGAGCGTCGACGTACCAGTAAAGACTTTCGGCCAGCCCCTCAAGGCGATCCTGTGAGACTCGGATTTCGACCGCCGCCTTCAAGGTCCCCGCGAATCTGTTGAATCGCTCTTCACGCCCGTTCTCGATCCGCTCAACGGATATGCCGATTCGTGGGTACTTGACTGTTCTCGCTTTCTCGTCCATTTCTGCCGGTGCCCGCATGATTTCCACTGCGGCGCCGCTCCATTCGGTCAGTGGTACTGGGTAGTATTCGCGGAGTTCGTTCAGGCTCGCCTCAAGACCCTCGGAGCCGGTGATCGCGTCGCGAAGACAGGTCAATGCGTAACTGATTGTTCCGTTCATGTTCTTTCACCGGAGTACTCTTGATCGGAGAACCCATTCAGTCGCCTCTTGACCCCTTCCTGGCGGACGCCCTGACGCCAGGGGACCGTTGAGCACGAATTCTCCTCCGCTATTGACCGGTGAGGTGGTCTGCAGGCCTGGTTCTTTCTCACTTGGCCCGGCGTAGACCAGCCACCCGGATGCACCCGATGGAAGCCAGTCCATTGTGATTCGCAGCATGAACCCGCTGTCGCTTGTGACCGCGACGGATTCACTCGCTTCACTCTCCTCGCCTTGTGTGTTCAATGCGGACACCCTGACGTTATATCCCCCGGGGGGAGTCAGCCCAGCCTCCAACGATACCGTCGGCTTGATGGGACGGCCGATCGGACTGCCGACCAGCCCGATACCCTCTTCCAGCACAAGCCCGCGCTGATCTGCCGCCATTGCCTTGTAATGCTTCCAGCGGGCGCCGTATCGGTCGTTCAGTTGGCTGAAATAGGCGTCCCGGTAGACCGCTTCCAACGTCTTCCAGGCGTGCCAGAGACGCATCGAATCTGTCGCCGCGACCCGTGCGAGACTCCCTCTTCCCATCCGTGCAAGAAACCGTTCAACGTCCGCGCGGATCTCGGCTTCAGCCAGTCGCAGCTTGCTGCCGAGGTCGATCCCCTCGCCCGCCGCTGTCTCAAAGACACCGGTGTCGTGCTCCTTCAGCACGGCTATCGTGGTTATTCCGCCGTCCACCAGTAGCGCCATACTTGACTCCGTTTCCTGCTCCGTTAACGCTTACGGCTCAACTCCGGATCGCTGACGAGCTGCACTTGAATCCGCTGCGCCAACTCATCCCGCTTTGCCTCTTCCCGCCGCGCTGATTCTTCCTCTTCCCACATTGCGCGCTCCTCTTCGCTCGCTACGCGCGCTTTCCCCTCGACGATCAGTTGCGCCGCAACTCGCCTGCTCGTGACCGTCTTCACCCCCGGCTTGCCGCCGTCCGGCGTGGCGAGGCTGATTACCAGCACGTCGGGGCCATCTAAACTGGCCTCCGTTTCTCGCACTTTTGCGTAATAACTCTTTAGGTTCATTCCTTGCCTCCAATTGAAATGGGGGCGGGATCTCCCGCCCCCATGTTTTCTGGCCCGCTTAGCTAGCTGCGAACCTGCACGCCGAAGGCGTTCCGAAGAACGCCCGCGCCGTAGAGCATGTCCACCGTGAACTGCTGCGCCAGCGTGTTCGGCTGGTAGCTCATCACCACACGCATCCCGAAGTTGCCCAGTTCGGCGTACTCCGCAATCGCGCCCGTACCCGTCAGCGGCTTTGGCAACCTGCGGATCGCCAGTCCCACCGCGTTCTTCGCAAACGCCAGATTGTTCGTTGTCACCGGAGCAGACCCCGTCTTCTTCACGAACTGCGAGCGGAACACGTAGAAGTCCTTGAGCTTCCCGATCGTCCCGTCCACAATCGCCTTCAGGCCGGTCTCGCCTGCCTTGTCGTACTCGCTGAACCGGCTGATCTGCCGCAGTTGGCCATAGGTCGCCCCGTCAACAACCAGATACTTCTGCTCCGCCGCAGGCACCTTGGCGTTGAACAGCGCGGTTTCGGCCGCGTCGACAGTCGCTTCGGTCAGTGTCGTTCCGCCCGTCCC
>CAYWST010000048.1:0-21409 GCA_964461075.1 uncultured Solibacteraceae bacterium
CCGGGACTCCCTCCCGGGATGAGCGTGCGCGTGGATCTGTTGCGCGGCGCGCATTTGAGCAATGAGCGCAATCCTCTGGGTCCCAACTATTGGGACGTTCGGGCGGGACTCTGGTATGCGATGGTTCATTAGCCTGCTTCTGGCACTTCCGCTGGGCGCCGGGTGGCGCGAGACTGTCATCGCCGCCGGACTCGACCCGGCGCCGGTGACGCTGCTTTCGGGCGTCGCTGCGGGGTTCAGGCCGACCAGTGAGACCGTCGAGATCCGGGCGGTGGTGGATCGAATCGCGCCTGGGATGCCGATCATCTGGGAGAAGCCGCTGCGGCTGCCGCGTTTCCGGATTCCGGAGCATGCGACAGTGTTTACGCGCGAGCGCTGGAGCGGAGCGCCGCTGGCGGCGGGATTCCGGGAAGGGGAGCGGATCGTCTTCTGGACGGCCGCCGATCCGGGGGAGAAGGGATACGAGCGGTTCCCGTACATCGCGCAGGCCTTGATGGAGCTGGGATTGAGACCTCTGGCTTCAACGCGATCGCTGTGGTCTTTTTTCGATTCGAGCTACCGGTTGAGGGCCGATCCGGAGTACCTCGCGGCGCGATGGCGCCGCGGAGGAATCCAGGCGCTGCACATCGCGGCATGGCACTATTGGGAGCCCGACGCGGAGCGGGACCGATGGCTTGCGCGGTTGATCGACGCCTGCCACAGGCACGCCATCACGGCATACGCCTGGCTCGAGTTCCCGCACGTCAGCGAACCATTCTGGCGGGAGAATCCCGAGTGGCGCGAGAAGACGGCGACGGGGCAGGACGCTCATCTCGATTGGCTCAAGCTGATGAACCTGGCCGATCCGTCGTGTTCGCGAGCCATTGAACGGGAGCTCAGGCTCCTGATAGAGCGCTTTGACTGGGACGGCGTGAACCTGGGCGAGTTGTACTTTGAGTCGCTCGAGGGCGCGGCCAATCCGGCACGCTTCACGCCGTTCAACGCCACGGTCCTCGGGCGATTCGAGGCGGAGACCGGTCTGGCTCCGGAGCGGATTCTCGACCCCGCGCATCCCAGGGTTCTCAAGGAATTCCTGAGTTTTCGCGCGGAACTGGCGCATGAACTGCAAGCCGGCTGGCTGGCGCGTCTGGAGACGCTGCGAGAGAAGAAGCCGTGGCTCGATCTGGCGTTCACGCATGTCGACGACCGGTTTGACAGGACGATGCGCGAGAAACTGGGCGCCGACGCAGAGCGGCTGCTGCCGGTGGCCGCGCGGCATGGCGCGACATTCCTGGTCGAGGATCCGGCGACGATCTGGCATCTTGGTCCCGCTCGCTACGAAGAACTGGCCCGGCGCTACGCGCCTTTGACGGCCAAAGGGCAGACGGTCGCGGTGGACATCAACGTGGTGGAGCGATATCAGGACGTCTACCCGACGAAGCACATCACGGGGGGCGAATTGTTTGAGACGCTGCGGGCCGCGGCGCGGGCGTTTTCACGGGTTGCAGTTTACTTCGAGAACTCGATCATCGCGGCGGATTGGCCGCTGGTGGGGAGTTCGGCGGCGGCGGCGCGGATTGAGAGAATGCCGGACGGCGGGCTGGAGGTGGAATCTCCGCGGCCTGTCGAGGTGGCGTGGTCCGGTTGCGCGTTGCTCGACGGCCGGGTGTGGGCCGCCTCGACGGGCTCGAGCGTGCGTGTGCCGCCGGGGCGGCATCTCCTCTCGCGCTGCGCCGGAGGCGTTTCGGCGCCCCGGCTGCGGCTCAAGGACTTGAACGGCGATCTGATTGACTTGGAGGCGGAGGGCGGCGCGCTGGCGCTCACCTATGCGAGTTCCACCCGCGCCATCGCTCTCCTTGAACGTGACGGTGTGACGGCTCAGCGACTCCTCCCGCCGGGCCGGCACACCGTCCGGCTGGAGTGAGGAAGCACGGAACAGGCGGTTCACCAGCGGTGTCGAGCCATTCATGCGGTCCGTGATCTTTCTCGTTCTCCTGAGTGCGTCCGGATCGGCGGCGGCGCCTGCTCCAGCCGCAACCCTCCCGGTTGAGGTCCATGGCTCGGCGCTTTACGTTTCGGTGCGTGTAAGCGGTTCGCGTCCTCTGAGTCTTTTGTGGGACACGGCCGCGGGGTGGCACGCCATCAACCTCCGCGCAGCTCAAGAGGCGGGATTTCAGACACGCGAACACCCCAGCGGGGCGGAAGGCGCGGGCGACGGCCGGACGCGAGCCTTTCCCATCCAGCGCGCCAGCGTGCTGCTTGGAGGGGAGGAAGTGTCTTTCATGCCGGCCACGGCCATCGACCTCGATCCGGTTTCGCTGCGCCGAGGCCGCGTGCTCGATGGGCTGATGGGCGCGCCGCTGTTTAAGCGCTACGTCGTGGTGACAGACCCGGACAAGGGTGTCATGGAGTTCTATGAACCTGAAGGGTGGAAGTACACAGGCAAGGGCGAAGAGATCCCAGTGCGGGCCGATGAGAATGGCGTCCCGCACGTCAGGCTGAGGTTCAGCCTGGGCGGCGCAGCGCCGATGGAGGGCGAGTTCAAGATCGACTCGGCGGCTTCGGGATCCACAATCGTGCTCGGCGGGCCTTATGTGGCCGAGCACGGGCTTCTGGACAAGCTCAGGGCGCAAGGCGCCAATCCTCTTGCCGACGAGATTGCCGGCGTTGGGGGCGCTTCGCGCATGTGGTACGCACGGATCGCCTCGATTCAACTGGGCTCGGCTGTGTTCTCGAAGCCTGTCATCGGGCTGACCGAGGCTACAGGCGGCACGCTGGGGCGCAGGGACCTGGCCGGGATCATCGGCGGGGGCCTGATGCACCGCATGAAGGTGACCTACGACATTTCTCGGGGACGCATCTTCATCGAGCCCGGAAAGACGATCGAGGAACCGTTCGAGGAGGACATGTCGGGGCTGCGCTGGGCGCTGGCTTCCGTCCATGGCAGCGAGTTCCGCGTCCGGGCGGTCATGCCGGAATCGCCGGCTGCGCGAGTGGGCTTTCAGGTTGACGATCACCTGGTGAGCCTCGACGGGACGTCCGCGGCATCGATGGACATCGTGACGCTCCGGCGCAAGCTGCGGGAGCACGGACGGACGGCGAGGTTCGTCGTGCGGCGCGGCGGGAGCGAGCGGGAGATCGCAGTGAAGCTGGAGCGGCGGCTGTGAAGGCCGGCGGTTACGCCATGTCCCACCTGCATGACCGTGCCGATTGACGGGCGGGCCCCCACGGCCAGGGGCCCGAGGCTGTTCAGTTGATCCGCAACCGGAACGATTGTGCTAATGTAGAAGCGTTGCCCACCGCAATGCGGGGACGTAGTTCAGCTGGTTAGAACGCCGGCCTGTCACGTCGGAGGTCGCGGGTTCGAGCCCCGTCGTCCCCGCCATTCATAAGCCCATTTCCAAACGGCAGGCGAATCCGCATCGCGAAAATCCTCCAGGCTTACTCTGTCAGCCCGCGTTTCTTCATCAGAGGCTCGACGGAAGGCTCGCGCCCGCGGAAGTTCTTGTACATTTCCATGGCGTCTTCGCTGCCGCCGCGCTCGAGGATTTTCTTGCGGAAAGCGGCGGCGAGAGAGGGGTCGAACAGGCCTTTTTCCTTGAACGCCTGAAAGGCGTCGGAATCGAGCACTTCGCTCCAGATGTAGCTGTAGTAGCCGGCCGCGTAGCCGCCGGAGAAGATGTGCGAGAAATATGTGCTGCGGTAGCGCGGGAAGATCTCAGGCATCAGGCCGATCTTGCTCAATGCGGCCTTTTCGAATCCGGCGGCATCGGTCTTCGGTTCGCTGGTGATGGTGTGCCATTCCATGTCGAGCAGCGCGGCGGCAAGGTACTCGACAGTGGCGAAGCCCTGGTTGAATTGCCCGGCCTGCTTCATTTTGGCGGCCAGCGCGGGAGGAATGGGCTTGCCTGTCTGGTAGTGCCTGGCGTAGGCGGCGAGCACTTCGGGATCTGCGGCCCAGTTCTCCATGATCTGGGAGGGCAGTTCGACGAAATCCATCGGGGTGCGCGCGAGCCCCTGGTAGCGAACTTCGGCGAGCAGCGAGTGGAGACCGTGGCCGAACTCGTGGAACAGGGTTTCCACCTCTTCCATGCTGAGCAGCGCCGGCTTGCCGGCCGCGGGGCGGCTGAAGTTGCATACGTTCACGACGATCGGCCGAATGTCCTTACCGTCCTTGAAGCGCTGGCCTCGATAGCGGCTGGACCACGCGCCCACGCGCTTGCCCGGCCGCGGGTGGTAATCGATCAGGAAGACGCCGAGGTGGGAGCCGTCGCGGTCCTCGACGACGAACGTTCTCACTTCGGAGTGATACTTCGGCAGGTCGTTCCGCTCGGTCACTTTCAGGCCATAGAGCTTGCCGGCGACCATGAAGGCGCCCTGCAGGGCGTTGTCCAGCGAGAGGTACTGCCGCACTTCGTCCTCGTCGAACTCATACCGGGCCTTCTTGACCTTCTCGGCGTAGTAGCGCCAGTCCCAGGGCTCGAGTTTGAATTTGCCGCCGCTGCCGGCAATCATCGCCTGCATGGCTTCGAGTTCCCTGCCCGCAACGCCGAGCGCCGGTTTCCAGAGCTGGTTCAAAAGGCCGTAGACCTTGGCGGGTTCTTTGGCCATGCGCTCTTCAAGCGTGAGGTGAGCGAAGGTCTGATAGCCGAGCAGCCGCGCCTTCTCCGCCCGCAGCGACGCGAGGCGGTAGAGGATCTGTTTATTGTCGAATTCGTTGCCGTGGTTGCAGCGCTCGGTGTAGGCGGTGAGGATCTGGCGCCGGAGTTCGCGGTTGTCGGCATAGGTCAGAAACGGCCAGATGCTGGGGGCGTGGAGCGTGAAGACCCATTTGCCCTCCAGGCCCGCTCTCTTTGCCGCCTCCGCTGATGCCGCGACAACGCTCTCAGGGAGTCCGCTCAAGTCTTCCTTCTTCTCGATGACGAGCCTGTAGCTGTTGGTTTCCTTGAGCAGGTTCTGGCTGAAGCGCACAGAGAGCGTGGAGAGCTCAGCGTTAATCGATCTCAGCCGCTCTTTGCCGGCCTTGTCCAGATTTGCGCCGCCGCGAACGAAGGACTTGTAGGTCTCGTCGGCCAGGCGCTTCTGCTCCGCCGTCAGCCCGAGGTTGTCCCGTTTCTCCCACCCGGCCTTAACGCGCGCAAAAAGCTTTTCGTTCATGAGGCGGTCGTCGCGCAGGGCGGCGAGCATCGGAGCTACTTTGCGCGAGATCGCTTCAATTGTGTCGTTGGTCTCGGCGCTCGCGAGGTTGCTGAAGACGCCGCTGACCTTGTCGAGAAGCTCGCCGCCGTTGTCGAGCGCCTCGATGGTGTTTGCAAAATCCGGGGGACGCGTGTCATTGGCGACGGCGAGATCGTCGCGCCGCTGCTCGGCGATCCCGCGTTCGAGGGCTGGTAGAAAATGCTCGTTGCGGATTTCGCTAAACGGCGGCAGGCCATAAGGCCCTGTCCATTCCTTGAAGAACGGATTGCTCGCTTCAGGAGCGGTCTGTGCGATCGTCATTGCGCGGAAAAACAAGAGTAAGGAAACGATGCATCCTGTGCGTGCCATTTCATCGCTAGTCTATCGTTAAAACGGCTTCGCTATAATCGCACGAACAGGGAGTACGGAGACGCCTTTTGGCCAGACTTACGCTCATTCTACTGTTTGTGGCGGCGCCATCCTGGGCGCAGGCGCCAATTGAAGAGCCCGATCTCGGGCAAGCGCAGCAGCAGAGCGTCAGGGATCTGCCCCCGCCTCCGGGGAGATTATTGAATCTCCCCAGCGAGGGCGAAGAGGGACACGCGCCGCCGGAGGGCCCGGCCAAGCTCTCCAAGGAGCAGGTAACGCGTTCAGTGCTCGGCTTCGTGGTGGTGTTGATCCTGGCGTATTTGGCAGGACACCCAAAGCTGCGGAGCCTGGAAGAGCGGCTGCATGTCGGCGCGACGACGCTGACCGGCTTCTCCTTTGTCCTGCTGGGCCTTCTTGCGGCGACAGGCAGCGTGAAGGTTCTGACGAGCGCGGTCATTGAGGCGATCGAACCGGTGGTGCCATTCTGCCTGGGGTGGGTTGGTTTCCGGCACGGATTCGGATACAACCGGGAGATTCTGCTAAAACCGCCTTCGCCCGGCGCCGTCGTCGCGGCGCTGGCTATCCCCGCGGCGCTTGCAGCGGCTGGCGCCGCCGCGCTGGTGGCGGCGGTGAATTCCAGTTTGCTGGCGGACAGCGGCGTTTGGAGGGACGTCGCGATTCTCGCGCTCGCCTGTGGCACGACGGCGCTGGCTCCGGTGCAGCGGATCGAACGGTTGTGGCATGGGCGCGACGTCGACGGCCCGCTGGAAGTGTTCGTGAAGATGGGGCATCTCGGCGCGATCGCTCTGCTCATGCTGCTGGCGGTTCAATTCAGACCGCAGGGAGCGGTCGTGGCCTGGCAACTGCCGGAATCGGCATGGGTTTTCATCGTGTTCGGGCTCGGAGCGTTGATGGGTCTTCTCTCCTGGGCGTTGTTCCGCGCGACGCCGGACGGCCCGCCCTTCATCGTCATTCTGCTGGGATCGGTGGCGCTGTGCGCAGGCATGGCGAGTTTCTTAAGGCTTGCGGCTATCCCCGTCTGCTTCATCGCGGGGCTGATCGTGGCGAGTCTGCCCGGGACGAACCTCGAGCAGATTCGCGCTGTGCTGGACCGGACGCAGCGGCCGGCGTTTTTCGTGCTGTTCGTCATCGCGGGCGCGCTCTGGCGTCCGGCGGCGTGGCAGGGATGGGCGCTGCTGGCGGTCTTCCTTACTGCAAGGTTCGCGGGCAACTGGCTGGCCGTCTCGATCATTGCGCGCTGGATGCCCTCCGAGTTCACGGCTGCTGAGCGGCGGGCGCTCGCCTACGCTCCGACGGGCGCTTTGTCGGTCGCCATCCTCCTGAGCGCCCGCGACCTGTATCCCGACTCGCGCCTGCCCTACAGCCTCACCGCGGTCATCATGGGCGGGCTCCTGGGCGAGGTGCTCCTCCAATCGCGTTACTGGAGAACTGCGTACGCGACGAAGGCGGGAGCGCAATGACGCAGATTCTCTTCATCCTGATCCTCGGCTTGCTGATGCGCGGAGCGCGATCCTACGTTCCGGACACGGGCATCGGGCAGGTTCCGGGAGGCACCGTTCTTGGCGGCGGCTTTCTGCTCCTCGCCGCCTATGTCTCCGGGGTCCTGTTCAAGAAACTGAACCTGCCGAAGCTGACCGGCTACCTGGTCTGCGGCGTGGCCGCAGGCCCGGAAGTGCTCGGCTTCATCTCCCAGGCGATGCTGGAGGATCTCAAGATCTTCAACGGGCTGGCGACGGCGCTCATCGCGTTGAGTGCGGGAACCGAGCTTGAGATCCATGCCCTGCGGCCGCTTTTCAGAACCATCCGCGGCATTACGGTGATCGGGATCCTCGGGACGATCGCGGCCCTAAGCGGCTGCATCTTTCTGCTGCGCGGGATGCTGCCATTCATGAACGGGCTCGATGCGGTGCAAATGGCGGCGGTTTCGCTTGTGCTCGGCGTCGTGCTCGCCGCACAATCGCCCGCCGTCGTGGTCGCGCTGCGAAAGGAGATGGAGGCCGAAGGGCCGCTGACGCGCACGGTGCTCGGCCTCGTTGTGGTCGCCGAGCTGATCGTCGTGCTGGCCTACACGATCTTCTCCGCGGCCGCGAAAGGGTTGCTTGGCGGCGGCGGTTCCTGGAGCGACAGTGCGATCCACATGGCGGTTGAGATTCCCGGCTCGATCGTGGTGGGGCTTGTCATCGGCTGGGTGATCGCCTTTTTCATGCGGCGGGTCCGGAACGAGGGCGCACTCTTCATCGTCACGCTTGGCTTTCTCATCGCGGAGGTCGGCAGCCGTTTGGGGTTCGACATCCTGCTGATCGCGCTCGCCGCCGGGGTCATGGTACAGAACCGCACGGAGATGGGCCACCGCCTGCACGCCGACGTCGAAGCCGGTTCGCTGCCCGTTTACGTGACTTTCTTCTCCGTGGCGGGCGCGGCGCTGCATCTGCACGCGCTGGCGTCACTGCTGGGGCCGGTCCTGATTCTGTTCTCGGTTCGCGCCGTGAGCTACCTGGCGGGCGGCAGGCTCGGCGCGCGGATGGCGGGATCGCCGGAGGTGGTCCGGAAGTACGCCGGTTTCGGGATGCTCCCGCAGGCCGGGCTCGCGCTCTCGCTTGCCATTCTGTTCACGAGGCAGTTCCCTCAGTTGGGCGACGAAGCCGGCGCGCTCGTTTTCGGCGTCGTCTCGGTGAACGAGCTCATCAGTCCGGTGCTCTATCGATGGGCGCTCGTGCGCTCGGGAGAAGCTTCGTCGAAACCTGAAGCGCCGCTCGAGCAACTCCCCATCGAAGAAGGGATCGAGTCCGCCTAGGGCTGGAGGCCGGGGCAGCCCCGGCGGCTGAAATTGTGGCAGGCACCATTTCCGCCCCCGAAAATGGTGCCTGTAAAAATTTCGGGCAAGAGGGGTCCGCCATGCCGGGGGGCGTTAGAATTCGAATGCGACGCCCACGGACGGGATGATGGGGAAGACGCGCTCGATCGTGAGATTGACGCGGCCGGTGCGAGGATCGATGGAGTCGACGCTGGCGAGCCTCAGATTGCGATGGTTGGTCAGGTTGATCACTTCGGCATAAAGGGTGAGCTTCCATCGATCACGCAGCCAGCTCTGGCTCCACCGCGCGTCGGCGCGGCGGTAAGAAGGCAGACGCAGCTCGTTTCTCGCGCTGGAGAGATAGTAGACGCCGGCAGCGTCCTGCCGGTAGAAGCCGACCAGAGGCTGCCCGCTGCCGTAAGCGTACCGCCCGCTCACCATGCTGCCCGGCCACAGGCGGTAGCTCAGGGCGGCGGCCGCCGTGTGGCGTTGATCGTCGTCGCTCCAGTAGTGAACGCCGAGCACGCCATCCCGGGCGCGGGCGACTCCGAAAGCGTAAGAGAGCCACCCCGAAAGGCGGCTGGCGGAGCGAAGTTGAAGAACGCCCTGGACGCCCCGTGCATAGCCGCGAACCGAGTTGAAATAGGCCGGGGCGAATTGCGGCAGAACGACGGCTCCGTTCACGATCCGCCCATCGAGCCCCGGACGGGCGACGCGGTCCCGCTCCACGCGCTGGTAGCCCTCGACCCTGATCCGGGCGCCTGCGCCGATGCGCCGCTCCAGGCCGAGCATGAACTGAGTGCTGCGCTCCGCGAGGAGCCAGGCGCCGCCGGCAGAGGAGGTAAGGGCCGAAATCTCCGGATACTGAACGTACTGGCCGAAGGCCCCTTGAAGAATCCAGGCCCGGCCGATCCGAAGGCTCCCTCCCGCCGTGGGCGATAGCGCCGCAGGCGGCCCCAGGTCCATGCCATCGGCGCGGAAGCCCAGCGTCAGGCTCGCCGGGCCGCGAGTCCAACGGTTCTGAGCGAAGACCCCCTGCCGCCAGGCGTTGCCGCCCCAGGCGTCCTGCGACCGGACGACGGCGGGCGCATTGTACTGACGCACGAAACCGGCGCTCCGGATTCTGCGGGCGCTGAAACCCGCTTCGAGAACGCTTCCGCCGCCCCAAGACTGGGAGAGTCCGCTTTGGGCGACCCATTCGTTGTAGCCGCCGCTGCCGAGCGGGTTGGCGTCGCGGTTGAGATTGTCGAAGCGCTCGTCGATCCACGCGGCCTGCGTCAGAACAGCGGTGCTTGAGCGCGGCGCCCAATCCCATGCGGCGCGCGCAAGGTTGGTTCGGAACCCGCCATCGACCAAGGTGTTGACGCCGGGCCTGCGGCGGCTCATGTCGCGGTCATAGCCCGCCACGCCGGCTAATCCGTGGAAAGTGAGCAAGTGCTTCTCGCCCGCCCGGTAACTCGCTTTGCCTTGAGCGTCGAAAAAGCCAACCGCCTGAGCGGTGTCGTCCGAAAGGCGGCGCACGATGTACTGCGCATAGCTTTGCCTGACTCCGGCGAGCCACGAACCTTTGCCGCCCGCGAACGGCGATTCGGCCTCCACGCCGGCGTTCACCATGCCGGCGGTGGCGCGCACAGATCGTTTCCTGGTAGAACCGGCGCGGCTCCGGACGTCCACCACCGCCCCGGCCCGGTCCGAATACCGCGCCGGGTAGGAAGCCGGAAAGACGGCCAGGTCCTCGATCATGCCGCCGTTGAGCACGGACATCGAGCCCGAATCGCGGATCCCCTGCATGGTGTGAAAAGGCGCGTGCAGCAGGATGCCGTCGAGATAGAAGCCGACCTGCGAAACAGCCGAACCGAAGATGGAGAACTGGCTGTAATAGTCGTTGTTGGCGACGACGCCGGGCAGGCTCTGTGCGGCGCGGAGCGGGTCGTCCATGAGCACGGAACTCAGGTTTCGGAGCTCCGTGCCGGTGAGCGACCACGCGGCGGCGTCACCCGCCTGCGGCGCCTCGAAGCGGTCGGCCTTGACATCGAGGCTCTCGCGGCGCGTGAGGTTGTCGGGCACAAGGCGAAACTCGACTTCGACCGGATCGTCCCCGGCCTCCAGGGTCCGCTCTTCTACGCGATATCCGACGGTTTCGGCGCGAAGCAGATAAGGGCCGCCGGGCAGCCCCCGGAGGATGAATCCGCCGTCCGCACCGGTTTCCGCGGCCTCTTTCGAATTCTGAGCGAGCACCCGCGCACGCGCCAGGGGCTCCCCCGTCAAAGCGTCCACCACGCGGCCTCGGATCTCGGCGCCCTGAACGCTCATCGCCGCCAGGATGAGGAAGAGCAAGCGCATCATGAACAGTCTACGACTTCTCAAAGTTCCTGATCACATTCTTAGACCGGTCTCGTTGTAGAGAGTGAAAGGACTACGCGGGAAATGGACGAAAAGATCGCAATCGTCATGGTGATCGCATCGATGACCCTTGGCGTCGTGACAATTATGCGCCTCACCCTGGAACACATGAGCCGGTCGCGCACTTTGAGGGCGCAGACCGACCTGTTCAACCGGCTGATCGACAAGTTCGGATCGAGCAGCGAGTTGCTTGCGTATATGCAGAGTGAGGCTGGCCAGCAGTTGCTAAAGACGCCTGAAATCCCGGCGCCCAACGCGTACGCCCGAATTCTGAACTCGGCGCAGTATGGCGCGATGGCGGTGGTGATCGGTTTCGGAATCCTGGGTATCGGCAGCGCCTTTCGCGGACAGGAAGCGGCCGATGTCACTTATGTCTTCGGATGGCTGGCGGTTTCGATTGGCGGCGCGCTGCTGGTTTCCGCGGTGTTGAGCTACCTGATGTCGTCGAGATTCGGATTGATCGGCGGACGGGACGAATCGAAGTAAGGAAACCTTTGTGATAGAGAGTTGGGTTCCCGGAATGGCGCTCCCGGCGGCTGAAGCCGCCAGCAGCGCCGTGCCGCGGACATCGATGGACGAGATCCGCTTCCAGGCCTTCTATGAGCGGACGGCGCGTCCGCTGAAGGTTTACCTGGTCCGTCTCACCGGGAGCGCGCCGCTGGCCGACGATCTGCTCCAGGAGTCGTACTACCGGATTCTTCGGGCGGAGCTCCCGGAGATGGATGAGGCAGGGCGTAGAAACTACCTGTTCCGGGCGGCGACGAACCTGGCGCGCGATCACTTCCGCCGGAAGAGATTCGAAGCCGCTCCGCTTGCGGGCCGGGAAAAGGCGGCGGAAGCCGCTCCGCCCTGGCTCGGACACGACCTCCGGCGCGCGCTGGACGACATCGAACCGCGGGAGCGGGAGCTGGTTCTGCTCGCTTATGTCGAGGGCGCCAGCCATCGGGAGATTGCGGCCGTCACCGGCCTCAAGGAAGCCAGTGTCCGCCCGATGCTCTACCGCGCCAGGCAGAGGCTGGCCGCTATTCTCAAGAAGAGGGGCTTCCGGCCCAAGGAGGGTGCGTGATGTGTGAACGGGAATCGCTCGTCGTGGCGGCTCTCAAGGCAGGCGGGCTCCCGGAAGAGCTTCGAGTGCATGTGGAGTCTTGCACCGAATGCCAGGACGCCGTCCTTGTGTTCGAGTATCTCGCGGAGGAGAGCGCCGCAGCGCAGGTTGAAACGCCCCTGGCGGGGTTGGTGTGGTTTAAGTCGCAGCTTCAATTGGGCCGGGAGGCCGCCGAGCGCGCCGAGCGGCCGCTGGTGTGGGGCTACCGCGTTGCCGCCGCGCTCGCCGCGGGCGGCGTGATCTGGGCGTCCGCCTGGGTCAAGGGCGCGGGCGCTCTCATGGCCGCGGCTTTCATTGGGAGCGCCGTTGTGTTGGGGCTCACCGCAGGCGGCCTCCTGATCGCCGCGCGCGGCCGCGGCAAGTGAATCTTCGCTCCGGATCGCGATAATGGGGTTGAAGAACCCCATGCTTAATTTCACATTCCACAACCCCACTCGAATCCACTTCGGCAAGGGCCAGATCAAAGCAGTCTCCAGCGAGATTCCCGCAGGCTCAAAGGTGCTGCTGACCTACGGCGGCGGCAGCATCAGGAACAATGGCGTCTATGACCAGGCGTTGAAGGCGCTCGAAGGCCGCGCCGTCATCGAATTCGGAGGCATCGAGCCCAACCCGGAGTACGAGACGCTGATGCACGCGGTGGAGCTGGGGAGACAGGAGAAGATCGACTTCCTGCTCGCGGCCGGCGGCGGCTCGGTGCTGGATGGAACGAAGTTCATCGCGGCTGCGATCCCCTTTGAAGGCGATGCGTGGGACATCTGCCGGAAGAGCGCGCCTATCGCGGAGGCGGTTCCGTTGGGGAGTATTCTGACCCTTCCGGCGACGGGTTCGGAATCCAATCCATTCGCCGTCATCAGCCGGGCGGAGACGAGCGAGAAGCTCGCCTTCAGTTCAGAGCGTTGTTTCCCGCGCTTCGCCGTTCTCGATCCGGAGACGACCTTCAGCCTGCCGCCAAGACAGGTGGCCAACGGCGTGGTCGACGCCTTCGTGCACACCATGGAGCAATACCTCACCTATCCGGCGGATGCGCCGCTCCAGGATCGCTTCGCCGAGTCGATTCTGCAGACGCTCATTGAGGTGGGTCCGAAAACGCTGGCAGAGCCGGCCAACTACGATCTGCGCGCCGCCTTTGTCTGGTCCGCCACCCTCGCCTTGAACGGACTGATCGGCGCCGGAGTTCCGCAGGATTGGGCCACGCACCTCATCGGGCACGAGCTGACGGCGCTCTACGGCATCGATCACGCGCGCACGCTGGCGGTGGTTCTGCCGCACCTTCTTCGGGTCCGCAAGGAACAGAAGCGGGCGAAGCTCCTGCAGTTTGCCGAGCGGGTTTGGGGCGTGCGCGAGGGCGCGGAAGAGGAACGCATCGAAGCCGGCATCGTCCGGATGGAAAAGTTCTTCGAGAGCCTTGGAGTGCCGACCCGCCTCCGGCAGTACGACGGAGCGGACGGGGACACCCCGGCGCTGGTAGCTGCCAGGCTCGACGGCCGGGGCTTCAACCGGATCGGCGAACGGCAGGACATGACGCCGGCCGCCGTCGAGCAGGTTCTCGCGATGAGCGTCGCGGCTTAGACGATCAGCATGCAATCGCCGTAAGAGAAGAAGCGGTACTTCTGGCGGACTGCATGCTCGTAGGCGGACATCATGAGGTCGCGCCCCGCGAAGGCGCAGACAAGCATGATCAGGCTGGATCTGGGCAGGTGGAAGTTGGTCAGCAGCGCGTCGACGGCGAGGAACTTGTGCCCCGGCCTGATGAACAGGTCCGTTTCGCCCGATCGCGCTCCGATGCCGCCGCGGGCGGCGGCGGTTTCCAGGGTGCGCACGCTGGTGGTGCCGACGGCGATCCGGCGAGAGGCGGCGGCGATCCGCAGTGCATCCGCCTCCGGGATCTCGTAGCGCTCCGAGTGGAGCCGCCCTTCATTCACCTGCTCCTGGCTCGGCGGCCGGAAGGTGCCCAGACCCACGTGCAACGTGATCTTCGCCAATGTCGCGCCGGCCTGTTCGCACTCTTTCAGGATCTCCGGGGTGAAATGCAGGCCGGCGGTGGGAGCGGCGACCGAGCCGGACTCGGAAGCGTAGACGGTCTGGTATCGCTCACGATCGTCGGGGGTGTCCGGCCGGTGGATGTACGGCGGAAGCGGGATGTGCCCGCAAAACTCGAGTTCCCGGTCGATCTCGCCGTGACATTCGAACCGAATGAGCCGCTCGCCGCGCTCGGCGGCTTCGAGAATCTCGCAGTGCAGCCTGGGCGTGATGTACACGCGATCCCCGGGGCCCAGGTGCTTGCCTGGCCGCACGAGCGCCTGCCAGTGGAGCCGATCCGGCGACTTCGATTGAAGCAGAAGAATCTCGAAGGGCCTTTCGTGGCCGATCTTTCGCCCAAATAACCGCGCTGGGATCACTCTGCTATTGTTGAGGATCAGGCAATCGCCAAGGCCCAAAAGAGACGGCAGATCCCGAAATCTGGAATCTGTCCAGGTTTGCCGGGCGCGGTCGACGATCAGCATTCGGCTTTCCGCCCGGCTGGCCAGCGGTACTTGGGCGATGAGTTCTTCCGGGAGATAGTAGTCAAATTCAGAAAGCAGCATGAACGCCCGAAGAATAATGGCGGTCGAATAATAATCTCAAAATAAGCGCCAATGAGGGCGCTGGCATTAATATACCTGTTTGGGGATGCCCACGATACTCGGCATAGAAAGCTCGTGTGACGAAACGGCGGCAGCGGTGGTCGCAGAAGGCGGGCGCGTGCTTTCGAGCGTGGTCGCTTCGCAAATCGAAACGCACGGTAAGTACGGCGGCGTCGTGCCCGAACTCGCGTCGCGGGAGCATCTGCGGGCGATTGTGCCGGTGGTGCGAGAGGCGATTGAGAGGTCCGGCGTGGCATGGCCGGCGATCGGCGCGGTCGCGGTCACGGTGGGTCCCGGCCTGGTTGGCTGTCTGCTGGTGGGGTTGACCTATGCTAAGGCGATTGCGTTGGTTCGGGGCATTCCTCTGCTCGGGGTGAATCACATTGAGGGCCACATCCACGCGGTCCTGGCCGGGATTGAGGCCGGCGGAGGCCGGTTCGAATACCCCTCTCTTGCTCTGGTGGCGAGCGGCGGGCACACGCATCTGTTCGAGCTGCCAGGCCCTGGAATATACCGGCTGATGGGGAAGACGCGCGACGACGCCGCGGGCGAGGCGTACGACAAGGTCGCCAAACTGCTCGGCTTCGGTTATCCCGGCGGGCCGGTGCTGGACAAGCTCGCTCCGCACGGCGATCCGGATGCGCTCGATCTGCCCTTCTCGAGGATGAAGGGCAACGCGTTGGACTTCAGCTTCAGCGGCCTGAAGACGGCGATGCTGAGGTGGTCGCAATCGAGGGAGATGGAGGGGGAGATTCTGGCCAGAAAAGCGCTATTGAAACTGCACCCCAGGCCGTCGGTGGAGCAGTGGCTCTCGGTGACGCCGCAGGAGACGCTGGACGCGGTCGCAGCCTTTCAACGGGTGGTGATCGAGGAATTGCTGCGGCGCGCCGGCGCGGCGGCGGAGACCGTCGGGGCGCGCAGCCTGATCATCTCCGGCGGCGTCGCGTGCAACGAGGGATTGCGCGCTGCGGCCGCGAGCGGACGGATCCTGTGCCCGGTCTTCTTCCCGTCGCGGGCGCTCTCGACGGACAATGCGGCGATGATCGCCGCGGCGGCGTTCCCCCGGTTCCTGCGCGGAGAGTTCGACGACCTCGCGCTGAAGGCGCAGGCTAATCTGGTTCTTGCCTGAGGAGGTGCATCCTTGAAAGCCTGGCTCGCCATCGCACTGGCGGCTTCGCCCCTGGCGGCTGAAGTCACGCGCGTTTACACCCTGGACCGGACGGACGTCCTCGCCGGCAAGTCCTTCGGGAAGCCCGGCCCCTACGAGCGAATCGTGGCCAAAGCGCACTTCGCCGTGAATCCAGGCGCGATCGCGAACTCGACGATTCGCGATCTGAAGCTGGCTCCGCGCAATGCAAAGGGACAGGTCGAGTTTACCGCCGATGTCTATGTGCTCAAGCCGCGGGATCCCGCCAAGGGCAACGGCACTGTACTTTTCGAGGTGTCCAACCGCGGCGGAAAAAGCCTGTTGACCCTGTTCAATCTCGCCGCTCCCTCCACCGACCCTCAGACTGAAGCGCACTTCGGCGACGGCCTGCTGCTCGAAGAAGGTTACACGCTGGTCTGGGTGGGCTGGCAATGGGACGTGCGCGAGGGGCAGGGCAGGTTGCGGCTGGATGCGCCGGTGGCAGTCGAGAACGGGAAACCCGTTCGCGGGCCGGTCCGCTGCGAATTCGTCCCGGCTTCTCCGGCCAAAACGATGGCGTTTTCGAGCCCCTATGCCGTCCTGCCTGAGGCGCAGGCATCGCTGACGGTAAGAGATTCGGTGACGGGACGACGCGCCGTCGTACCGCGAGGGGCCTGGAAGTTCAACGATTCCCGGACGGCAGTGGAGATGGCGGCGGGCTTCTCGCCCGGCCGGATCTATGAACTGATCTACACGGCGGAGAACTCCCCGGTCGCCGGCCTCGGCATGGCCGCGGTTCGGGACTTCATCTCCTTTCTGAAATATGGGACGGACGGACTTTCAGTGCTCGGCGATCAGCGCCGGTTCATCAAGAGGGCGCTCGCCTACGGTACTTCGCAGAGCGGCCGGTGGCTGCGCACTTTTCTCTATGACGGTCAGAATGAGGACGAGGCGGGCAGAAAGGTCTTCGACGGGATCTGGGCGAACGTCGCGGGGGCGGGAAGAGGGAGCTTCAATCACCGGTTCTCGCAGCCATCGAGGAGCGCTGGCGCCCATATCAACACACTGTATCCGGCCGATCTGTTCCCCTTCTCGGATGTGCCGCAGGCCGAACCGCTGACGGGAGAGAGCGACGCGCTTCTCCTGCGCGTGAAACCGGCGGCGATGCCGAAGATCTTCTACACGAACACTTCGGGCGAGTACTGGAATCGCGTCTCTTCGCTCGTCCATACCAGCCCCGACGGGCAGTTGGACGCGCCGCTGCCGCCGCAGACGAGACTCTATGTAGTGAGCGGGGCTCAGCACGGCTCGGCAAGAACGCCCAGGGTGGAGCGTGACGCGCGGCATCCAACCAACCCCGTTGAGTTCCGCCCGCTCTATCGCGCGCTGCTGGCGGCGCTGCACGCATGGGTTCTGGAAGGCAAGACGCCGCCGGATTCCAAGTACCCGCTGATCGCGGAGAAGCAGCTTGTGCCGCCGTCCAAACTTCGGTTTCCGAAGATTCCCGGCATCACGCCGCCGCGATACCCGGCGCTCGCCTATTCGCTCGATTTCGGTCCGCAATTCAAAGACGAGGGGATCATCGGGAAGGAGCCGCCCAGCGTCAGAGGGCCATTTACCGTCCTCGTACCGCAGGTGGATGCCGACGGAATTGACCTTGGAGGAATCCGGATGCCGGCGGTGTTGGTTCCGCTGGGGACGCCGACAGGGTGGAATCTGCGTTCCGCTTCGGCGGGGGCGCCGGAACGGCTTGCCGCCAACATCGGGTCATGGTTCCCCCTGGCCGCGACACGCGCGCAACGCGAATCCTCCAAAGATCCCAGGCCATCCATAGAGGAGAGGTATTCGTCCCGAGATGATTATCTTCAGCGGGTCCGCAAGGCGGCCGAGGAGATGACGCTCCGGCGCCTGCTCTTGAACCGCGACATCGGCTTTGTTTTCGAACACGCCGGCCAACTCTGGGACAGCACGCTTGCTCAGCGCTGACCTGACCCGGCAATCTACCCTGGAAGAAGAACTATGGCCACACCTCCACAAGCGGAATTCGTGCGTACTCCTATCCCCGGCGTCAAGAACCTGATCACCATCGGGAGCGGGAAGGGCGGCGTCGGCAAGACCACGGTGAGCGTCAATCTCGCCATCGCGCTGGCGCAGACGGGCGTCAAGGTGGGACTCCTCGACGCGGACGTTTATGGTCCCAACGTCCCCCTCATGATGGGCGTCCGGGACACGCCTTACGCACAGGAAGGACGCATCCTGCCCATCGAGCAGCACGGCGTCAAGCTGATGTCGATGGGATTTCTCAATCCCGGCGACAAGCCGCTCATCTGGCGCGGGCCGATGCTGCACAGCGTGATGCAGCAATTCCTGCGGCAGGTGGAGTGGGGCGAACTCGATTACCTTCTCATCGACCTGCCGCCGGGTACGGGCGATGTGGCTCTCTCGCTGATTCAGACGGCTCCGATCACCGGCGCGATTGTTGTCAGCACTCCATCTGAAGTCGCGCTGGAAGACGGGCGGAAAGCCGTGTTGATGTTCCGGCAGGTGAAGGTGGAACTCTTGGGCGTCATCGAGAACATGAGCTACCTGGTGGTTCCTTCGACCGGCGAGAAGATGGACATCTTCGGCGCGGGTGGGGCGGAGCGCACCGCGGAGGCGATGGACGTTCCCTTCCTTGGCGCGCTGCCGCTCGATCCGCAGGTGCGGGTGGGAGGCGACTCCGGTCGCCCTGTCGCACTGCTCGGCCCGGAGGATCCGCGGGCCGCCGGCTTCTTCGAAATCGCCCGCCGGGTTGAGAAGCGGTGCGGCCAAGCGGCGCGGAAAGCGCCGACGATGACCGTCGAGGATTGAAATTCGCCGCGCGGAGCTCGGCAATCTATCCGGTCAAATCGGTTAAGAAACCGCTGCAAACATTCAAAATCGGATCTGAATATCGCGAACAAATCAGTCCTCTCAGGCGTCTGAACGGATGACAACGGCGAGAGAAGCCGATCTACTTCGGACAAACCGGCCCGGCGCACTTCAGCTTCCCGCCTAACCTCCAACATCCGGCATCCAGGGAGATTTCAATCATGCAAATGAAAAGTCTGACGTGCGCCTGCGCGGCCGCGGCCGCGCGCCTGATGGCCTCCCCGCCCACCGGCGCCCATGTCATCCGCAACGGGACCCGCGCAAAGATCCCGTTCGACTTCGTTGTGGCGGGCAAGACGCTGCCCGCGGGCGACTACACCTTCGAATTGAACCCCAATCAGTACATTGTCACGATTCGGGGGGAGCATGGCGATGGTGCCATTTCCTTCGTTGAGCGAACCGGCGCGGATCCCGGCGGCGCGCTCAGCCCGCGGCTCACCTTCAAGAAGGAAGACGGCAAGTTCGTGCTCAGGGAAGTCCGCGCAACGAAGTAACGGGATCGGCCGGGAAGGGCGGCGTGTAACGAGCGGGGAAACGGGTGTAAATTCGACCGCCGGCTCCGAACCTTCCCTGGAATCCTTCGTTCAACCTTATGAAAGCCGGACGGCCTGAGGACCGGGCTGGCAAACAAGGAAATGACAGAGATCTGGGAGGTTCACTCAGCAATGACTCGTCGGATTTTTAGCTCACTTGGGACATTCACACTGCTCGGCTGCCTGGCGGCTTCAATGACGGCAGCAGCCGAAGGCCACAAGGTCCGGGTTCACGTACCATTCGATTTTCAAATGAACGGCGCCGCCATGCCCGCGGGCCAGTATCACTTTGAAACGCCGGCCAATGGCGCCATGATCTATCTCACGGCGCCGGATGGAGGCCGGCACGCAGCCATCACAATGCCGCTCGGCAATCCCGGCTACCCAAAGGCGCCGCAAGTTGTCTTCGAGAAACTCGGCGACCGCTACCGCCTTTCTGAAGTGTGGGTCAGCGGCGCGACCACGGGCGGCGGCCTGCCGAGAACCAAGGCCGAGAAAGAGTATGCCAGGCAGTTCGGCAAGGGCTCGACAGTCGCTCTCGCCTTGAAGACGAAGTAGATCGCGTCCATCCGGCCGAGCGCGCCGTTCCCGCTGGCTGAAAGCCAGCCCCGCCTGTTTGAACGGGCCTGCAAAGGCCGCGGGCCCGCTCTCATCTAAATACTCGACACTCCGAAATTTCGCATACAATAGTGGATTCAGGGCATCCACACAAGTGAAGCGCGAAGGATGCTCATTCATACCGCCAGTCGTCCCGCGGAAATAACGGAGTGTCTCGATGAGTTCAATTGCGGCAAGCAGCGGTCTGCAACGGACCGCTGCGTTTTATGAATCCGTCATCGGCAAGAAAGCCGTGATGGCGGTGACGGGTCTGGTTCTCTGCGGCTTCGTTCTGGTGCACATGGCCGGGAACCTGCAGGTGTTCCAGGGTCCCGAGAAGCTGAACCACTACGCGGAGCTGCTGCGCATCTCGATGCCGTTGTTGTGGACGGCGCGCATCGTGTTGCTTCTCTGCGTCTTGCTGCACATCCTGTCCGCTTACCAACTCTGGATGTTGAAGCGCGCCGCGCGACCGGTGGATTACGTCAGGAAGTCCTCGATCGCGACGACGTACGCGGCCCGGACGATGGTGGTGAGCGGCCCCATCCTGCTGGCCTTTATCGTCTATCACATTCTCCACTTCACCACCGGACAGGCTCATCCCTCCTTCGAGCCCGGCAATGTTTACGCGAATGTCGTAACGGGCTTTCAAAACCCTCTCGCCTCAATCTTCTACATCATTGCGAACATCCTCTTGGCCACGCACCTCTACCACGGCGTGTGGAGCATGTTTCAGACCATGGGAGTCAACCACCCGAAGTACACCCCGAAATTGAGACTGCTCGCCAAGTTATACGGGATCGTCATCGGCGCCGGGAACGTGTCCATTCCGCTGGCGGTTCTGGCGGGGTTCGTGAAATAGGGAGGGAACGGAATCATGGCACTCACACTCAACTCTAAGATCCCTTCCGGCCCGATCGAAACCAAGTGGGAAAAAGCCAAGTTCGAGATGAAGCTGGTGAACCCCGCGAACAAGCGAAAGTACAGCATCATCGTCGTCGGCACCGGTCTGGGCGGCGGCGCCGCGGCGGCTTCGCTCGGCGAACTTGGCTACAACGTCAAAGCGTTTTGCTTTCAGGATTCGCCTCGGCGGGCTCACTCCATCGCCGCGCAGGGCGGGATCAACGCCGCCAAAAACTATCAGAACGACGGCGACAGCATCTTCCGTCTCTTCTACGACACCATCAAGGGCGGCGACTTTCGCGCCCGCGAGGCCAATGTGTACCGGTTGGCCGAGTGCAGCGTCAACATTATCGATCAGTGCGTGGCGCAGGGAGTTCCCTTCGCCCGCGAATACGGCGGGGTGCTGGCGAACCGCAGCTTCGGCGGCGCGCAGGTTTCGCGGACCTTCTACGCTCGCGGGCAGACGGGGCAGCAGTTGCTGCTCGGCTGCTACCAGGCCCTCGAACGGCAAGTGGACGCGGGCCGCGTGAAGATGTTCCACCGCACGGAGATGCTCGACCTCATCGTGATCGACGGCCGCGCGCGCGGAATCGTCACGCGCGATCTCGCCACCGGCGCTATCGACGTCCACATGGCCGACGCTGTGGTGCTCGCCACCGGCGGCTACGGAAACGTTTTCTACCTCTCGACCAACGCCAAGGGCTCCAATGCGACGGCCATCTGGCGCGCCTACAAGCGCGGCGCCGGTTTCGGCAATCCATGCTTCACGCAGATCCATCCGACCTGCATCCCGGTCAGCGGCGATTACCAGTCCAAGCTCACCCTGATGAGCGAAAGCCTGCGCAACGACGGGCGCGTTTGGGTTCC
>CAYWST010000049.1:0-21339 GCA_964461075.1 uncultured Solibacteraceae bacterium
CCATCAGATAGAGCGGCAGGGCATAGAGCACGCCCAGCAACCCGCACAGTTCGAACATCCAGCGCCAGCCCAGCTCCGGATGATCCGCCGCATAGCCGCTGAATCCGCCCACGATGATGCCCGCGTAGATGCCCATCTGGTGCATCCCCACCGCTCGCGAACGCGTGGCCCCCAGGTGATAGTCGGCGATCAGCGCCAGCGCCGCCGGCATGTAGAACGCTTCGCTGATGCCCATCACCGCGCGAGTAATCAGCAACTGCTCATAGCTCGTCACCTGCCCCGTGGCCCATGTGATCCCGCTCCACACCACCAGGCTCCCGGCGATCACATGACGCCTGCTGAAGCGGTCCGCCAGGTAGCCGCCAATCGGGCTGAGGAAAGCGTAGGTCCATTTGAACAGGGCGAGGATCTTGCCCCAGTTCGCCTCGGAGCCGATATCGGGAATATCGGTCATGAGCGAGAACTTCATCGCCGCGAGCATCTGCCGGTCGAGATAGTTCAACAAGGCGACGGGGACGAGCAGGCCCACGACAAGCCATGAGTAGCGGGCGGTTCTGTTATCGATCGCGCTCATGTGAAGAGTCAAGCATGACACAGTTGGCGCGCGAGGCCGAGACGTTCGCTGAATCGACGCGGGCGCGAGCCGAACATGGAAGCGAGAAAGCCGCGCCGGGAGAGCAGCGTCATCGGAGAGACTTCTTCACACGAAGTAGAACATGGCGGACGCCTTGCAGGCAGTGGCGGGACGCAGCCGGACCCACTGTGCGGAGAAGGCGTCGGGGAAGACGTGCTTGGCGTAGAGGGAGGAGCCCACGCTGAGCTTCTCGTAAGTCTGCCACGAGCCGTCGCCGAGGAAATCGATTTCGATGAAGAAGTCCGCGGCCTTGTCGGTGGAAACGTGGAGCATCTTCCGTTCAAAGCCGGTGAGGAGGAAGGGCTCGGAGACCTGGTCCTTCTGGATGCCGGATTTCCACCAGGGGCCGCCCCATCCTTGCGGCCTGCCCCAGGACCAGAGGTCGTCCGTCTTGCCGAACCATAGGCCGGATTGCGGCTGGCCCGAGAGGGCGTTGTTGTCTCGATTGGGCGTGGTCTGGTTGCCTCCGACGGCGAACATGCCGCGGAAGGCGCAGAAGTCGGGGATGATGCGGAGGTGCTGGCAGATGGGTTTGACGCCCCAGATGCGGCCCTCGAAGGCCATCGGCTGCAGTTCGTAGAACATGCCCTGGATGTCCATAAGGTAGTGTTCGGTTTCTACCTCGCGAATGCGCATCCACTCGGTCTGCCACGCCTGGCTCATGGCGTGGGTGGCCTTGGGGAGGCGGTACTGTTGCCACTTGCCGTTCACGAGGGCCCAGAACAGGACGGAGGCCTCGTCCCATCCGGAGGCGAACAGGACTGAACCGAGATCCTGGCGCGCGGCGACGTCCATGTGCGGCTTGCCCGATAGGCGGTTCCATTTCTTGCCGTCGTACTCGAACAGGCCGGCGTCGTTCTCGCCGAAGGCATAGAAGCCGTTGTTGGCCACCACAACGCGTCCCTGCGCGGTGAAGCCGCCCTTGAAGTGGGGGCGCTTGGCGATCTTCATGTCCCTGACGAGATCGAACAGGACGCGGTGCTTGAGCGTGCTCACGTCGAGTTCGATGAACTCGCCCTCCATGCCCTGGTAGTAGATCCGGTTGGCCGGATCGGTGAGGTGGCGCATGGTGGAAGTGAGGCGGTAGTTGTCGAGATCGGGGATGTGCTTCCAGTTGCCCTTGGCGTCGACAACGTAGGGGCCGATGAAGCACCGGTTGGACTCGCGATGGATCATGCGATTGGCGTGCGTTCCGTCGTGGACGTGGACGCGCTCGCTCTTGAGGTTCTCGTCGATGCGGTAGAGGCCGAGACCGTAGCCGGTACCCTTCTTGTGGCTGTTGTAGGTAACGGCCCAGAGGGAGTCGGCCCAGGGCATCAGGGCGCCGATGCCGCATTCGGAGCGTTCGGGAATGGTGTCGGCCTTGAATCCGACGACGGGGCCGGTGGCGGTTTGGATGGTCTGGGCGAGCGACAACGCGGGAGCGCCGCCGAGAAGGGAGGCGAGCAGTGTTCTTCGGGATTGGAACATGGCGATCCTCTGCGCCCTTGAATCTATCAGAAGCGGATCAGAGGCCGGTCAGGGCGGCGCGGGCTGCATTCTTCTGGGGTTCGACAGCGTCGCTCTCGGCGACCGCTTTGAAGATCCTGGCGGCGTTCTGGCGGTCGCCGGCAGCCAGGAGGTTTGCGGCGAGCCGGATGCGGCAGATGTGCGCGGCGTGGCGCTCGCCGGCGTGATCGGAGCGAGCGGCGGTTTCGAGGAGCGCATCGGTGGAAGGGTCGGAGAGGGCGGCGAGCGCGTAGAGGGCGGCGATGCGGACCTCGGGGTGTGGGTCTTCGGCAGCGGCTTTAAGAGCGGGAGCGGATCGCGGGTCGCGGCGCTTGGCGAGGCTGTTCAGGACGCCGATGCGGAAGGCGGAGCCGGCGGCGTTGAGCGCGCGGAGCAGCGCGTCCAAAGCCTCGGGGGCGGCGTTGGCTTCGAGCGAGCAGCGAGCCATCTCGCGGGCGTCGAGGTCGTCGAGCGCCTTGGCGAGATAGGGCACTGCGTTGGGCTGCGGCAGAAGCCCGAGCAGGCGCGCGAGTTTGGTGCGCACGGCCGGGGGATGCTCGAAGCTTGGGAGTTGGCTGGCGACGGCCTGGAGGAATGGGTTGTTTCCGAAAGACGCCGGCTGCGCCGCGCCCGCTTTCGTTTTTGCGGCGGCGGTAAGGGCTTCACCAAGAGCCGCGGCGAGCGCCTTCCGGTCTTGCTCGCGGCCGGGGGCGCTGGCGCGGAGGATGTGCTCTTGCAGGCTTTGGTAGGCGTAGAAGGCGACGGTTTGATCGGCCGATCCCATCTGCCTGATCCACTGTGTGACTTCCGGCGCTACGGATGGCATGACTTGTCTCCTCTCTGCCTCACAACCGCCAGGGCGCGCGCATCGGCTTGTCGCGGAGCAGGTTCGCGGCGGGGTCGCCGATGAACTCTTCTTTCTCCGGATCCCACTTAACGCTTCGTCCGAGGCGGAGCGCGATGTTGCCGAGGTGGCAGACGGTAGCGGAGCGGTGGCCGGTTTCGATATCGGCGGCACAGGGCTTGCGGGTGCGGATCGACTCGAGCCAGTTGTTGTGATGGGCGTCGGTTCCGGGGATTTCTTCGGCCTTGTTACGCTCGTCGAAGGCGAGAGTGGCGGGGGCTGCCGGGGTCTTGCTCAGGATGTCCGGATGCGAGGTCTCCAGGCGCATCCGCGTGGCGAAGATCCAGCCGCTGGAGCCCTCGAAGCGGACGCCATTGCCGCCCTCGTTCTCGCAGACGAGTTCCACGCCGCTCGAATAGCGGTAGCGGATGGTGAAGTAGTTGGCGTAGTCGTAGGGGCCGGCTTTGTTGAAGCTTCCTCCAGCGGCGATTTCGATGGGGCCGGAGTGGTCCATGCCGAGCGCCCACTGCGCGATGTCGTTATGGTGCGCGCCCCAATCGGTGATGCGGCCTCCGGAGTGGTCGTTGTGGTAGCGGAACTCGAAATGGCAGCGGTTGGGGGAGTATTCGTGAAAAGGCGCCGGGCCGAGCCACATGTCGAAGTCGAGTCCTTCGGGAGGAGTTTGGGCGGGTTCCCACGTGCCAGGATTGATGAACGCGCCGGAGGTTGTGCCGGGATTGCCGAGGTGGGTCGTGATCTTGCGGAGCGTGCCAATGCGCCCATTCTGCACGAGTTCCACGGCGAGACGGAAACGCCAATCGGAGCGTTGCTGGCTGCCGGTTTGAAAGACCGTGCCGTACTGGCGGGCGGTGTTCACCATGGCGCGGCCTTCGGCGATGAAGAGCGTCAGGGGCTTCTCGCAGTAGACGTCCTTGCCGGCCTCCATCGCCTGGATGGCGATGATGGAGTGCCAGTGATCGGGAGCGGAGATGATGACGGCGTCGAGGTTCTTCTGGTCGAGGAGATGGCGGAAGTCGGAGTAGGCGGGCGGGCGTTTGCCTGAACTCCGGAGGAGAAGTTGAGCGGCGAGGTCGGCGTGACGGCGGTCGACGTCGCAGAGGGCGCCGATTTCGACGGCGGGGTTTGTCGAGAGGAGCCGGAGGTGGTGGTCCCGGCCGCGGACGCCGAGGCCGATAAGGCCGAGGCGAACCCGGTCACTGGGCGCGCTGTTCAGGCGCAACGCTCCTGCGGGAAGCGCCGCGCTTCCCGCTGAGCCTTGCAGGAATCCGCGCCGCCCGATGGGTGTTCGCATGGATTCACCTCCTCAACAGCTATTGGTTTACACCTCCAGCAGGTAGCCCTGCTTGCCGGCGTTGACGGCGAGCGTTCGTCCAATGGCGGTGCGACGGCCGGCTGCTTCGTGAATATGGCCGCAAAAAAACCACTCGGGCTGGTTCAGCTCAATGAACTCGCGGACTGTGCGGCTGCCGAAGTTTCTGCCGGGACCGGCTTCGTCGAGCGGGGTGCCGTGGGGCGGACAATGGCAGATGAGGATGAGCCTTTCGAGCTTGGCAAAGGGGGCGAGCAGGAGAGCGAACTCGGATTCGCTGGCCTCCCCGGGCGTGTTGAAGGGAGTTGGGTTGGAGTGGCCGAGGCCGGCGACGGTCCAGCCGTCGATCTCGAAGTGCTTGCCGTGCAGGGGGTTGAGGCCATACTTGAGGCAGAGCTCGTCGATGTGAGAGGCATGCTCGTGGTTGCCGGGTAGCACCCAGACCTTGGGAGCGCGCTTCTGGAGAATGGGTCCGACGAGGTCGAGCCCCCTTGCGAAGGTGACCATGTCCCCGGCTGCGACATAGACGTCGGCTTCGATGGCCATGAGGTTTTCGAGGGCTTTGAGGTCGCCGTGAATGTCGGAGAAGACGAGCAGCCGCATGGTGAAACGATTGTACCTTGCACCCGCGGAGAGGGCGGCGGCGTCCAAGAGAGGAGCGCGCAGGCAGGCGTTACACTGAAGTTAAGTCTGGGATTTCATCTGTCCAGACTCCACGCGCCGGATCAACATGCCAAGTCAATCGGGAACAAGAATCGGAATCAACTCCTGGCTTGAAGAAGAACTCTATCAGGAGTTTGTCAACAACAGCAGGAATGTGGACCAGAGCTGGAAAGAGGTCTTTGAGACCACGTCCGGCGATGGGAGCGCCGAGCCTGCGCCCGAAACGGAACAGGCTCCCCCGGCCCCGGCCGTGGTGACGGCGGTTCAACAGAAGACGCCCGCGGCGCCGCAGGCTCCCGCATTGACGTTGAGCGCTTCCGAGCAACTCGTGCCGCTGCGCGGGGCGCCCGCGCGCATCGCGGAAAACATGGAGCTCAGCCTCGGGGTGCCGACGGCGACCAGCCAGCGCACGATCCCGGTGAAGGTGATCGACGAGAACCGGCGGCTGCTCAACCAATGGCGCGATCTCCATGCGAAGTCGAAGATTTCCTACACACATCTGATTGCGTGGGCGGTGGTGAAGGCGCTCAAGGCGGCGCCGGGCATCAACGACGCCTACGCCGAGGTCGAAGGCCAGCCCCACCGGATTGTGCGGCGTGAAGTCAACATCGGGATCGCCGTGGACGTGGCGGGAAAGGATGGCAACCGGTCTCTCGTTGTTCCTTCGATCAAGAATGCCGGCGCGATGGACTTCTTCGCGTTTCTTGAGGCGTTTGACGATCTCGTCAAGCGCAGCCGGACGGGCAAGCTGACTCCAGACGACTTCAAAGGGACGACGATTTCGCTCACAAACCCGGGGACGGTGGGGACGCTGGCGAGCGTGCCGCGGCTGATGCCGGGGCAGGGCGCCATCATCGCGACCGGTTCGATCGACTGGCCGCCGGAGTACCAGGGGGTGAGCGACGAGCTCCGCGCGCAACTCGGTATCTGTAAGGTGATGACGATGTCGTGCACCTACGACCATCGCATCATCCAGGGGGCGGAAAGCGGCGTCTTCCTCGGAAAGCTTCAGTCGCTGCTGGAAGGCGACGAAGGTTTCTACGACGAGATTTTCAGCGCCACGTCGATGCCTTACCAGCCCTTCCGCTGGCAGGTGGACCGTCATGCGACGCTGCCCGGCTCGCGCGACGAGCGGCGGCTGGACGAAATCGCCAAACAGGCTGCGGTGCTGCAGCTCATTAACGCTTACAGGGTGCGAGGGCATTTGATCGCGGCGCTCAACCCGCTTGGCGTGGAGCCGTCCTATCATCCCGAACTCGATCCTGCGAATTACGGTCTCACGATCTGGGACTTCGACCGGGAGTTCATTACCGGCAATTTGGCCACTTCGGGCAAGATCACGGTGGCGACGCTGCGGCAGATCATTGAGACGCTGCGGCAGACCTACTGCGGCCGGCTGGGCTGCGAGTACATGCACATCCAGCATCCGGAAGAGAAGCGCTGGCTGCAGGAGCGGATGGAGCCTCAGGCCAACAGTTGGCCGCTCGAGGCGGCCGAGCGGCGGCGCGTGCTGCTGCGCCTGATGCAGGCCGAGAGTTTCGAGAACTTTCTGCACACGCGGTTCGTCGGACAGAAGCGGTTCTCGCTGGAAGGCGGGGAGAGCGCGCTGGTGATTCTTGACGAGTGCGTTGAGCGCGCCGCGCAAACGGGTTCGCAGGAAATCGTCATCGGCATGGCGCACCGCGGGCGGTTGACCGTGCTGGCGAACCTGGTGGGCAAGTCGATGGCGCAGATCTTCGGCGAGTTCGAGGGCGTGGTCGATCCGGAGATGACGCAAGGCTCGGGCGACGTGAAGTATCACCTGGGCGCGAGCGGACTCGTACGCACAACCGCGGGGCGCGAAATCAAGGTTTCGCTGTCCCCCAATCCCAGCCACCTGGAGGCCGTGGATCCGGTGGTCGAGGGAATCGTCCGGGCCAAGCAGACCTTCATGAACGACGCTCGGAGAGAGAAGGTGGTGCCGGTTCTCGTTCACGGCGACGCGGCGTTCATCGGCCAGGGCGTGGTGGCGGAAACGCTGAACCTCTCGCTGCTGAAGGGCTACTCAACCGGCGGCACGCTGCACCTGATCATCAACAACCAGATCGGCTTCACGACAACGCCGGATGAAGGCAGGAGCTCGAACTACTGCACCGACGTCGCCCGCACCGTGCAGGCGCCGATCTTCCACGTGAACGGCGACGATCCCGAAGCCTGCGTCCGCGCGATGCAGATCGCCATCGATTACCGGCAGCGGTTCAAGAAGGACGTCGTGATCGACATGATCTGCTACCGCAGGTTCGGCCACAACGAAGGCGACGATCCGAGCTACACGCAGCCGCTGATGTACCGTCTCATCAAGGACCATCCATCGGTTTCCGCGCAGTACGTGGAGCGGTTGCTGCGCGAGAACATCGTCACCCGCGAAGCGGTGGATCGGATGAAGCGGCAGATTCAGGAGACGCTGAATGCGGCTCACGAAGAGGCCGTGGCCAAGGGCGAGAGTTGGGAGCTGCAGGAAGTTACCTCGTACGAAGACGATCAACTGCCCACTGTGGTGCCGCGCACGGCGGTGGACGAGGCGATGATCGAGCGCGTGGTCGAGGGATTGACCACATTCCCCGACGGCTTCACGATTCATCCGAAGCTGAAGGGCTTTCTCGACAAGCGCAAGGACCTGATGGATGGCGGAAAGGCCGACTGGGCGTTGGCTGAAGCGCTTGCGTTCGGCACGCTCGTGCTGGAAGGAACGCCGGTGCGCCTCAGCGGGCAGGACTCCGGCCGCGGCACGTTTTCGCAGCGGCACCTGGAGTACTTCGACTACAACAACGGCGAAGTCTACACGCCCATGATGAACCTGGACGCGAAGCAGGCGCGCTTCGAGGTGTACGACAGCAGTTTGAGCGAGTACGGCGTCATGGGCTTCGAGTTCGGCTATTCGCTGGGCGATCCGTTGACTCTGACGCTGTGGGAAGCGCAGTTCGGCGACTTCGCCAACGGCGCGCAGATCATGATCGACCAGTTCATCAGCTCGTGCGAAGCCAAGTGGGGCCAGCCGAGCGGGCTTGTACTGCTGCTGCCACACGGCTATGAAGGGCAGGGGCCGGAACACTCGAGCGCGCGGATCGAGCGCTTCCTGCAGCTTTGCGCCGAGAACAACATGCAGGTGGCCAACGTCACCACGCCGGCGCAATACTTCCACATGCTCCGGCGGCAGATGTACGGCGGTCCCGATCGCCGGGGCGTGCGGAAGCCGCTGGTTGTGTTCACGCCGAAAAGTCTGCTGCGGCATCCGAGGGTGGTGAGCCCGCTGAAGGAGTTCACGAGCGGCTACTTCATGCCGGTCATCAGCGACGCGGCGGCCGTGCCGGACCGCGTCCGCAAGATCATGTTCTGCTCGGGCAAGGTCTACTACGATCTGGTGGCCGAACGCGACAAGCGCGGGCTCGAGAACCAGGTGGCGATTCTGCGTCTGGAGCAGATCTATCCGTTTCCGGCGGAAGAACTCGAGAACGCGCTCTGGCGGTATCCTTCGACGGCGGAGACCGTGTGGGTGCAGGAGGAGCCGCGCAACATGGGCGCCTACCTCTTTGTGAAGGACCGGATGGAATCCATTCTCGAGCCTTCACGACGCAGCCTACGCTACGCCGGGAGGCCCGAAGCGGCAAGCACGGCGGCGGGTTCGGCGAAGCGGCACGCGCAGGAGCAGGCCGCGGTTCTGGAGGACGCATTCTCCGGCGGGAGCCCGGCGCGGCCGCGCAAGTATCGAGTTGTGCCGAAGAAGCGCAAGGCGGAGTTGGAAGCGCCGAAGAATTGATTTCCGGCAGGTCGGAAAACCGTTTTAACGCGGCTCGCCCTCCGCAAGCTGATCACGGCGGAGTCATGTCTCCCGCAGAGCGCCGGTCTCACAGATCTCGAACGATCCGATTCTCTGCGAGCTCGACGATCATTCGGCTTGCGCTCAGGCGGCGGCGTTTGGCCATTTACCGGACCCGGGAAGCCATGGCGCCGGGCAGACTCACGCTCTGCCGGACAGTTGTCGAAGGAGCTGGCATAGCGCCAGTTTGCACCAAGACGGTGCGAATCCTCTGTGGCAAGATGAGCCGTCTGTCCGTTGGTTCCGGGACTTGTTCATGATCCAAGGAGGTTCCTGACCGCATACGCCACTGGCGTCAGCGCAATCGCGCCAATTGCAGCGACGAGCGTCCAGGATCGCTGGGCAACCGCTAAAAGCAGCGTCCACAAAATCCAGGGCGACTGTACTCGTCCCCAGTGGTAGGGGTCGGACATGACGTTCAGCCCGCCAAGAGCAAGCCCACCCAAGAGGAACACGAGCGCCGCGGCGGCTTGCGGATTCCTCCTCGCAGGCCAGGCTGCGCGCACGGTCCGGATCAGGAGGAAAGCGAGCGCCAATAAGGCGGCGGTATCGAGCGAGCGCAGTAGGATCTCAGTTGTGGGATCGGCGTGAGAGCGCGGTTCCGCGAGCCGCTGAATCCACTCCAGGGGCAGGAATCCGATCTCGCGCGACCGGCCCTGGAGCGGGTATTGGCGCAGGACGAAGATCGTCCACAGGGCGCCGGGAAAGAACGTCGCCAGGCCCGCCTGAACGCGCCCGGTCAACAGGAGCGCGGCGGGCAGGGCGAATCCGGTCTCGCGAACAAGCGGGGCGGCGACCGCGCAGGTGACGAGAAGTCGCGTGCGCCCGCTTTCGGCGGCATAGAGGAAGCCGGCGGCAAGGGCGGCAAGGGCGACGTCAATCAGGAGACGGTCCACCGAGCTGATCACCGCGGGCAGAAGAAGAAACCAGAGGCCCAGCCATGGGGAGAGGCCGCGCGCCTGGAACCACAGCGCGCAAAAGTACACACCCAGGCCTGAGAAGAGACAGATCAGCAGGATGTACGCGGCGTCCGGCGCGATGCGGCCTCCAAGAGAGAGCGCCCACGCGAAAGCGGGCACAAGTACGCGGGAGCCGCGCTGCGCGGGCGAATCCAGCCACTTCGCATACTCGAACGGCGGCCAGGGATCGCGGCTCAGGTAGCGGTAGTACTGGCCGTCATAGTCGCCGCCATGGGGATGAAGGTAAGTCCCCGTGAAACCGGCGGGCAAAGGCGGAACAACGTCGTGGCGGAAGAGGGCAGTCCAGTTGCCGCCGAAGGCGATGTAGACCTGCGCCGTCTGCCAGCCGAAGACCAGCAAGAGGCCTGCCAGCGCGGTTACTCGCGCCGTGCGCCCGCCGCCTGATTGGGGGACCACAGCACCTCTTCCACGCCCAGGACGGCGTTGGCCCATCGGCTCATGACGAAGAACGCGTCGCTCAGCCGGTTCACGTAACGGATGTTCACCTCGTCGATCTCGTCGACACGAGCAAGCGAGACCAGCAACCGCTCCGCGCGGCGGCAGACGGTCCGGCAGATGTGCAACTCCGTGTTGAGCCGGGATCCTCCGGGCAGAACAAAGCTGCGCAGCGGAGGCAGTTCAGCGTTCATCGCGTCGATTTCGCGTTCGATCTGTTCAACGTCGGAGTCGTCGACGCGCGGCTGCCTGGGGTGCGCTTTGCCTGGCGAGGTCGCCAGAATCGAGCCGAGGTTGAACAGTTCGTGCTGGATGCGCGACAGGGAGTGAATGAGTTGGGCGAGCCTTGGATTCCCGCCAACCGACTCCCCCGCGGTCACGCGCGCCGCGCCGACAAACGCGTTCAACTCGTCGAGCGTGCCATAGCAATCGAGCCGGGGGCTGTCTTTGGGAACCCGCTCCCCGGAGGCGAGCCTTGTCTCGCCCCGGTCGCCCGTCTTCGTATAAATGCGGTTCAGCATGAGGTTCGGCTCGTTGAACTTGGATTCCGGCATCGGCACTCCCATTGTAGGATGTGGGCATGGATAGGGGCGCTCCGAAAGAGTTTACGCAGAGGACGTTGAGCGGGATTCCGCTCGAAGAATGCTACGGGCCTGACCGTCCGGGGGACTTCCCCTATACGCGCGGCATCCACCGCACGATGTACCGGGGCAAGCCCTGGACCATGCGGCAGTTCTCCGGGTTCGCGACGCCGGAGGAGACCAACCGGCGGTTCCGCTATCTCCTGGAGCAGGGACAGACGGGCCTGAGCGTCGCCTTCGATCTGCCCACTTTGATGGGGGTCGACGCCGATCACGGAACCGCACTCGGGGAGGTGGGCAAGTGCGGCGTGCCGGTCTCCTCGCTGGCCGATATGGAGACGGTCTTCGAGGGGATTCCGCTCGATCGCGTCAGCGTCTCGATGACGATCAACTCACCCGCTCCGGTGCTGTTTGCGATGTATCTCGCGGTGGCCAGGAAGCAAGGGGTGGCTTGGGACGCCTTGAACGGCACGCTGCAGAACGACATCCTCAAGGAGTACATCGCACAGAAAGAGTTCCTCTATCCCCCGCGTCCCTCGATGCGCCTGGTGACCGACGTCGTCGAATTCTGCGCGAAGAACGTTCCGAAGTACAATCCGATCTCGATCAGCGGCTATCACATTCGAGAGGCCGGCTCGACGGCCGTTCAGGAGCTGGCGTTCACGCTGAGAGACGGCATGGAGTATGTGGAGTGGGCGCTCGAGCGCGGCTTGGGGATCGACGAATTCGCGCCGCGGCTCAGTTTCTTCTTCAACGCCCACAACGACTTTTTCGAGGAGATCGCGAAGTATCGCGCGGCTCGGCGCATGTGGGCGCAGGCCATGAAGGACCGCTACGGCGCCCGCGACGAACGCTCGATGAAGCTCCGCTTCCATACGCAGACTGCGGGCTGCTCGCTGACCTGGCAGCAGCCTTACAACAACGTCGTTCGGACAGCCATCCAGGCGCTGGCCGCCGTGCTGGGTGGCACGCAGTCCCTCCACACCAATTCACTCGATGAAGCCTACGCGCTGCCGAGCGAGCAGGCGGTGACGCTTGCGCTGAGAACGCAGCAGATCATCGCCCACGAGACCGGCGTCGCGGCCGTCGCCGACCCATTGGGCGGATCGTACTTTGTGGAAGCGCTCACCGGCGAAGTGGAACGCCGCGCTCTGGACTACATCAAAACCATCGACGGGATGGGCGGCATGATCGCCGCCATTGAGCAGGGTTATCCGCAAGCGGAAATCGCCGATGCCAGCTATCGATACCAACGCGAACTCGAGCGCGAGGAAAGGGTGATTGTCGGCGTCAACCGATTCACGCAAACCGGCGATCCGTCAATCGAGGTCCTGCGAATCGACGAAAACGCGGAGCGCTCGCAGGTGGCGAAGCTCAAGCGCTTGCGCCTTGAACGAGACGCAGCCGCGCTCCGCGCGTCGCTCGACCGGATCCGCCGCGATGCCGAGCGTGAGGCGAACCTCATCCCCGCATTCCTTGACGCCGTTCACGCCTACGCGACGGTTGGCGAGATCTGCTCCACGCTTGGAGAAGTCTACGGCTGGTTCCGGGAGACCGCGGCGGTCTAGAAGATGACCGGGAGAGCAGACAGCACCGCAGCGTGGTGTTGCCGAGTTGCAGTTTGACTGCAATGGCTTAGCGTCTGCCAAGATCCAGATAGAAAGTCGCTTCAGAAGGCAACCACGATGCAGCACATGGCTGCGTGGAGGACCAACCCCAGGAGCAACATGTCAGCACGAAGGCTGTCGAGAGAGTGAGAACGCCTTGGCCTGCTCTCTGTCTTACTTTTGCCAGGGAAAGACCGGGATGCCTTCCAGAGATGGGATCGAATACGGGGGCACGCGCCGGAAATGGTCGCGGCCTGCCCGCTTGTCCGCGATCGGCGGTTTCAGGCCGAAAGGGTCGCTTTCGAACTCAAGACAGGTCCCAGACTCCCGCTTCCGCACCTCGTCGAGGTTCGGTGGGTCATTGATGGAAGAGTAAGCGAAGTCGCGCCCCCAATGCAATGCTGTTCGATGCAGTTCGGCGATTCTGCGGCGTTTGAATCCCCAGCCGCAGACGGAGATGCGTTCGGGCCAGACGCCGGCGATCTGCGCGAAGCGGAAAAGCGCGTACAGGAGGTTCAGGAAGGAGTCGAGCGCGTAGTCTTCCGTGAACGCCCGCGACTTGATGCCGGTCCCCCACCAGCCGTAATGCTCCGCGATCTTCCAGTAGCCCAGCGCTTCAGTCAGAGGCCCGGCGTCCTTCTCCGTCGCGCCGCCGGAAAACAGCAGGAGCGATGCCGGGTCAGTGGACGCCGTTTCGACGCCGGCGCGGATGTGCTCGACGAAATACCGCGGCTCGCCGTTCTGAAACGGCTTCAGATGCCAGCTCCGGTCGTCGAGCGGATCGCCCTGCAGACTCCACACAGCATGACCGGGCACCAGGACAAGATGGCTGAACGGTGGCATCAGAACAGCAGGCTCTGCCCCGGTCCAGGCATGCGGCGGGGAATCTGGAAATGTTCGAAAGCGCGGTCGGTACCCACGCGTCCGCGGGGGGTGCGGTCGAGGAAGCCGAGCTGCATGAGGTAGGGCTCGTAGACCTCTTCGATGGTGTCAGGCTCTTCGTCGGAGGAGGCGGCGATGGTGCTAAGACCCACGGGACCGCCGCCGTATTTGTCGAGGATGGTGAGCATGATCTTCTTGTCGACTTCGTCCAGGCCGAGCGGGTCGACTTCGAGAAGATTGAGGGAATCCTGGGCGACCTGGAGCGTGATGCGTCCGTCGGCGCGGACCTGGGCGTAATCGCGGACGCGGCGCAGCAAGCGGTTAGCGATGCGGGGCGTGCCGCGGCCGCGGCGCGCGATCTCCATGGCGGCCTGATCCTCGATGGAGGCTTCAAGCAGCCGCGCGGCGCGAAGAACGATGTGTGTCATCTCCTCGACTTCGTAGTGCTTGAGATAGAGCACGAGGCCGAAGCGGGAGCGCAGCGGCGCCGTGAGCAGACCCTGCCGTGTGGTGGCGCCGACCGCGGTGAACTTCTGCACAGGGAGCGAATGCGTCCGGGCGCCTGGACCCTGGCCGATGATGATGTCGACGCGGAAGTCCTCCAGGGCCGAGTAGAGCACCTCTTCCACGTCGGGGAGGAGCCGATGGATCTCGTCGATGAAGAAGACCTGCTGGGCGTGGAGTTGGGAGAGGATTCCGGTCAGATCGAGTTTCTTCTGCAGGATCGGTCCGCTGGTGTAGTTGATGGGAACCGACATCTCCTGGGCGATGATATTGGCGAGCGTGGTCTTGCCGAGGCCCGGCGGGCCGATGAGCAGGACGTGGTCCATTGCTTCACCGCGGAGTTTGGCGGCTTCGATGGTGACCGAGAGCAGTTCTTTCACTTTGCTCTGGCCGGTAAAATCGGCGAGCTTCGACGGCCGAAGCGCAGCCTCAAACTGAAGCTCTTCAGGAGAAGCCGCGGCCGAAACGACGCGCCGCGGGGACTTGGTTTGATCCGGCATGGGCCTGTGGAGTTCAGGTTAACGCAGCAGTTCCATGGCCCGCCGGAAGGTCTTCTCAAATCCGGCGGAGGGGCCGAGCTCGACGGCCGCTTTTCGCGCCGCGATTTCGGCCGCGGGACGCTGCGCTCCGAGGTTGGTGAGAGCGCTGACCACGTCTTCTTCGTCGCGGGAGAGGAGGACGGCCGGTTGCGCGCCCGCCGGCGCCGGGCCGGCCGTTAAGCCTACTTTGTCACGAAGCTCCAGGACGATTCGCTCCGCGGTCTTCTTTCCAATTCCCGGGATCCGGACGAGTTTCTGGATGTCGCCGCCGCCGATGGCCCGAACGAGGTCGTCCGCGGGCAGCCCGGACAGAGCGGTGATTCCCAGTTTGGGTCCGATGCCGCTGACCGTAATGAGACGTTCGAACAGGGTTCGCTCTTCAGCCGTGAGGAAGCCGAAGAGCTGGATGGCGTCCTCGCGCACGTGAGTATGGACGAGGAGAATCACCTCGGCGCCGGGAGCAGGCAGGGCCGAGAAGGTAGTGACGGAGATCGACACGTCATAGCCCACTCCTCCGGCTTCGATGACGGCCTGATTTGGATGTTTCTCAATCAGAACGCCGCGGAGTCTCGCGATCATTGGCCCTCCACGCTCCTGCGGGTCATTCGCCACAAAACCCACATCATGAACATGCCGAAGGCTCCGCCGAGCGCGAAGATTGCGAGGATCGTCAAATTGAGCAGGCCTAAATCGAAATAGAGGCCGAGATCGTCGCGCACGCCCCAGATTTCCGTGATACGGCCTTGCTCAAAGCGAAAGACGGTGGCCATTCTGCGCTCTGACGGGACGCGCCCGAACAGCCGCTGCACGATGCCGCCAACGAATCTCTTAGGGGTCTGACGAAAGACCCAATAGGTGAGAACCCGGTCCCCTTCCGCGATCTGGAAGAGGATTTCACTCCCCGTGCAGTCCCCGTTCATGCTGCACCATTGGGAGAGCGTTTCGAGCTGGCGCGCGCCCGATTCGTCTATGACCGGTTTTTCTTCGCTTGGATCATGGAGCTTGACGCTCTCGGCGATCAGGTCCTGGACCGCCTCCGGTCTGCCGACAAACCAGCCTTGTTCGAAGAACCTGCGAGCCTCGGCTTTGTTGCGTTCAGCGGTCTCGCCGGCTCCTGCGGCGAGAATCGGAATTGCGGCGAGAAGGAGGACTCTCACAGTTCATAGGATAAGAGGGATGGCAAGGAGAATGTTCTACCTGAATGAGGTCAATCGGCAGAAGGGCTGGATTCGGGGAGAAACGGCCGATCACCTGCGCCGGGTCCTGCGGGTGGTGGAGGGACAGGTGTTCGACCTCAGCGATGAGGAGCGATTCTACGCTGGAGAGGTCGCCAGTCTCGGGCGGAATGAAATCGAGTTCAATCTCCTGGAGTCACGCGAGCCGCCACGGAATCCGCTCAATGTGCACCTGCTGGCGAGCCTGTTCAAATTCGACCATTTCGAGTGGATGCTCGAGAAGGCGGTAGAACTGGGAGTGGCGCGGATCACGCCCGTGCAGTCGATCCGTTCGGAGAGAGGGTTGGAGCAGGGGGCCGCAAAACGGAGCGCGCGATGGAGCCGCATCCTTCGGGAAGCAGGTCAGCAGTGCCGCAGGCTGAAGCCGCCGGCATTGGATGGGCCGATCTCGCTGAACCGCGCTCTGACGATGGAGGGGGAGCGGCGGCTGTGGCTGGACGAATCGCCTGGAGGCGAGGCGATCGCCGACGCCGCTCCCGAATCGGGGGTGGTGCTTGTGCTGGCCGGGCCGGAGGGCGGATGGGACGACCGGGAGCGGGCGCAGGCGGCGGCGCAGGGTTGGACCGCCGTGACCCTGGGGCCCCTCATTCTGCGCGCAGAAACGGCCTGCCTGGCCGCGCTCGCCGTTCTGAACGCCAAAGCCTATGTCTCAAAAGCGATAAAGTAGGACCGGTCAAGCAACATGCAGAGACGGACATTTGTCCTCACCGCGGCGAGTTATTCCCGCATCTTCGGCGCCAACGAACGGATTCGAATGGGGATTATCGGCGCGGGCAACCAGGGCAGGAACGATTGGAAGACCTTTCTCGAGATGCCCGACGTAGAAGGCGTTGCGGTGTGCGACGTCTGGCAGCCGTACCTTGAGCGAGGGCTGGCCATGGCCCCCAACGCGAAAGGGTACAAGGACTGGCGAAAGCTGCTGGAGGACCCGAGTCTGGATGCGGTCATCGTCGCCACGCCGGACCACTGGCACGCGCTGCCGACGATCACGGCCTGCCAGCTAGGCAAGGACGTCTATGTCGAAAAGCCCCTCTCGCTGTTTGTCGCCGAAGGCAGGAGGATGACAGACGCCGCCCGCAAGCACAAACGGGTCGTTCAGGTGGGCAGCCAACAGCGCTCCGGCGCGCATTACGCCGAAGCTGTGAAACTCGTGCAAGGCGGCGGGCTGGGCAAAGTCTGCCATAGCTACGCCGGGCACATTCGCAATGCGATGCCCGGTTTCAATCCGCCTGTTCCCGACACCGATGCGCCGAAGGAGATCGATTGGGAGATGTGGCTCGGCCCGGCGCCCTACCGTCAGTACAACCCGTTCCGGACTCTCTATCATTTCCGTTGGTACTGGGACTACTCGGGTGGGCAGATGACCAACTGGGGAGCCCATGACATTGACATCACCCGGTGGGCGATCGGGGCGCGGGCTCCGATCGCGGTCAGTGGTATGGGCGGGCGGTTCGCCATCTCCGATGGCGGCGAGACACCCGACGTTCAGGAAGTGCTTTACCAGTTTCCGGATTGCGTTGTGAGCTGGAGCGTCCGTGAGATGAACTCGCGCGGACAGAGCGGTATCGAGATACACGGGACCAAGGGCAGCCTGCGGTTGACGCGCGGCGGCTTCGAACTGATCCCCGAGTTCTGGGGCGAGCGCGAAAAGCGCGCCGCGCAGGCCGAAGCAAAAAAGGTTCCCGGCAGCGAGATGGTCAAGGCGCACGCCAGGAACTTCCTCGACTGCGTCAAGAGCCGTCAAAGGCCCAACGCGGATGTCGAGGAAGGCCACCTCTCCGCCGTGATGTGTCACCTGGGCAACATCGCCACGCGCCTGAACCGGACTCTCAAGTGGAACGGTGAGACAGAACAGGTGATCGGCGACGCGGAGGCGAACAAGCTCCTCGATAGGCCGTACCGCGCGCCCTGGAAGCTGGGGTAGCTGCGATAAACGTGCGGCGGCAGCAAGGTCCTTGACGTAGTGGTCGCGTCATGCGGAGGCGAAGCTCACGGCGAGGACATTATGAAGATCCGTGAGGCCCAACGGGACGTCCTTTGCGACGTACTTCGCCAACCGAGGCTTCAGCGCTCAGTTCCGATGACCGGGCGTTCAATTGAAGGGAAATCGGGTTGGAATGGAGCCACCCGCCGGGATTGAGCAAGCGGCCTGCTGATTCCGAAGAATGCAGACCGGCTCCAAGACCTCCAACGGCTCTACGCTGGTCGTTTTTTCAAGAACTTGGGGAATCTGCTCTCGCTCAAGCAGGAACCTCAACCAACCCAACTGCAGAGGGTTCCGGGTCAGTTCTGGGATAGCTTGCTGGGGCCTCTTGTGCTTAGAGGCCTTCACTGTTATCATCATTTTCAGCAAATGCTGAAAAGTCAGTTTTCAGTGAAAGCAGAAGAGACAAAGCAGGAGGCGGCACGCCGGCTTGCTGACGTGCTGCGCGGCGTCCATTTCCTGTCTTCGGTGCGCATCGAACCAGTTGACAGAACTCATGATGAGTTCGATTTCGCCATCTCCGCTCGATCCAGGAGCGGCATTCAACGCCTCCTCTGCGAGGTGAAGCAGAACGGACAACCCAGGATCGTAAGGGATGCTTGTCGCCGACTTCGTGTCTTCATTGCATCCGGCAAGAAGGGCTTTCCGGTGCTGATCGCGCCGTATCTCTCTCCAGAGGCCGCTTCGATTTGCGCGGAATCCGACGTCGGGTACCTGGACTTCGCCGGCAACTGCCGGCTTGTCTTCGATCAGGTTTTCATCCTCCGCGAGGGTTACCCGAATCCATCTGTGCAAAAGCGGGAACTCCGGTCGCTCTATTCGCCCAAGGCTGAGCGGGTGTTGCGGGTCCTCCTGATCGCGGGGCCCAGAGCCTGGAGAATGAAGGAACTCGCCGATGAGGCGTGTGTGAGCCTGGGTCAGGTAGCAAATGTCAAGAAACTGCTCCTGGACCGCGAGTGGGTAGCGCCAGACACTGAGGGGTTCCGTCTGCGCTCTCTCGATGATGGAGTGCTGCCACTCCTCAGAGAGTGGGTGGGGAACTACCGGGCAGGGCGAACCCACAACCACGGGTTCTACTCGATGCGATCGTTGCCGGAGGTAGAAGCAGCGCTCGGCGCGGATTCACGTGCGGCGCTCACGGAACTTGCCGGCGCAGCGCGGCTGACCCCGGCCGTCCGGTACCAACGAGTGACAGCCTATGTTCAAGGCGATGTCATGAGGGTTGCCGGCGCCGCCGGTCTCAAGAGCGTCACGGCCGGCGGCAACATCACGCTCATGGAGCCATACGACGACGGGGTGTTTTTCGGCGCCCAGGTGATTGATGGAGTTCGCGTCGTCTCGCCGGTTCAGGTATACCTTGATCTTGCCAATGTCAAAGGTCGAGGCGAGGAGGCCGCGGCGGCGATCATGGAGGAGGTCATCAAGCCAAAATGGCGGTGACCTACCGCGACTACTCCGCCGATCAGGTCGAGGCGGCCAAATCCGTCCTGCTGGAACTCGTGCGATTACTCGGCGAATATCGGGACGACATCGTGGTGGTCGGCGGATGGGTCCCCCAATTGCTTCTCCCTCAGCATCCCAGGCAACACATCGGCAGCATCGATGTCGACCTAGCGCTGAACCACAGAAATCTGAAGGATGACGGGTACGCCTCCATTCAGAGGCTGTTGCGAGACCGGGGCTACGAGGCGGATCCGCGTCAGCCCTTCATCTTCCACCGGAAGGTTATGGTGGGGGAACGTTCGATCCGGGTGGAAGTCGATTTCCTTGCCGGCGAGTATGAAGGCACGATCGCCGAACATCGGACCCAACCTGTGCAGGAAGGCCGCGCTCGCAAGGCGCGCGGCTGCGATCTCGCCTTTGATCTCTTTGTGGAAACCGATATCGAAGGCCGGTTGCCGGAAGGTGGCAAAGATCAGGCTCGCGTTCGGGTTTCTTCCGTTGTTGCTTTTCTCATGATGAAGGGAATGGCGCTCCACGACCGGCTGAAGGAGAAGGACGCCTGGGACATCTACTTCACGCTTACCAACTATCCAGGCGGCGTTGATGCGCTGATCCAGGAGATTCGGCCTCATTTGGGTCAGGGCTTGGTGCGGGAAGGATTACAAAAGATCGCGGACAAGTTCAGAACGCCGGAACATGTGGGTCCCAAGTTCGTTGCCGATTTCGAGGATCCGCTGAGCGAGGAGGAACGAACACTCCTCATTCGGGATGCGTTTGAGCGAGTCGACTATCTGGTGCGGGCGCTGGGAATCATGAAGGAATCCAAGCCGCCAAACGCTTCCTGACGGTATTCGATCTCTTCGCTGGTGCTGATCTCGCAGACGGCGTCCGCGTAATCCTGGAACGGGTTTCGCCTGTCTGTGCGGCGATTCCACGGCGTTCCGCAGCGGTTATGATGGGCGTGAAGCGGCATGGCAACCGTCGACTCCCGGTCCTCGCCAGACCTCAAGACCGCGCTGTTTCGCTCGCTCTTCCGAGGGCGGGAAGACGGCTATCCACGCCGCTTTGAGAGCCGCCGAACAGGGAAAGCCGGCTATGCTCCGGCATGCGCGAATGGGCGGGTCCGCGGCGTCGGCGGGAAGCCGCGAACTCTTGCATAAACGTTTGTGAGAGCAAAAGTTTAGAGCCAAGCAGGTCCCGGCTTCGGCTATGACAGAACGTACCCAAGACAGCTTCGGATTTGAAAGCCATTTCTTGCGCGAAGTGGTGGCGCGGTTTGACGGCCTGGCGCTGGGCTACGAGGATCTCAATGATCACGGCCAACTGCGCGAGGACCCGTTGCTGGCGGTGCTGAGCGGAAGGAAGCAGGTGGGCGAGGCGCCGCTGGCGGGCAAGAGCACGTTAAACCGGCTGGAACTGAGCAGCGAATTGCCAAGCCGGTACAAGAAGATTCACTGCCGGCAAGAAGCGGTGGACAAGCTGCTGGTGGACCTCTATCTGGAAGCGCATAGCGAACCTCCGGAGCAGATCGTGCTGGATCCGGATGTGACCGATCTGCCGCTGCACGGACATCAGGAAGGCCGCTTCTTTCATGGTTACTACGACGAGTACTGCTATCTGCCGCTGTACATCTTCGCGGGCGAGCACCTGCTGTGTGCGCGGCTGCGCACGGCCAATCAGGACGCCGCGGCGGGGGCCAAAGACGAGGTGGAGCGGATCGTGGGGCAGATCCGGAGCAAGTGGGCCGATGCGCGGATCGTGGTGCGCGGCGATTCCGGTTTCTGCCGCGACGAGCTGATGGCCTGGTGCGAGAAACACAACGTGGGCTACGCGCTGGGCTTTGCGCGCAATGATCGGCTGCGCAGGCTCATCGCGCCGCAGATGGAAGAGGCTGCGCGGTTGCAGCAGGCCACCGGCAAGCCGGCTCGGGTCTTCACTGAGTTTGAGTATCGGACGACAACCGGATCGTGGAGCAAGGCGCGCCGGGTGGTGGCCAAGGCTGAACAGATCGAGGGCAAGGAGAATCCGCGCTTTGTGGTGACCAACCTCAGTGCGGAGCAGTGGCCGGCGCAGAAGCTGTACGAACTGCTGTACTGCGGGCGGGGAGGGATGGAGAACCGGATCAAGGAGCAGTTGAGCCTGTTTGCCGCCCGCGTCAGCGCCGAGACGATGAAGGCCAACCAAATGCGTATGGATCTGGCAGGGTGCGCGTACGCGATGATTCACGCGCTGAGGCGTTTGGGCCTGAAAGGGACGGAGATGGAGCGGGCGCAGGCGACGACGATCCGGCTGCGGCTGCTGAGGATCGGCGCGCGAATCCGGGTCACGGCGCGC
>CAYWST010000050.1:0-21277 GCA_964461075.1 uncultured Solibacteraceae bacterium
CGTTCCTTCTGCACGGCGTCACCGGCTCCGGCAAAACCGAAGTCTATCTGGCCGCCATCGAAGCCGCGCTGGCCCTTGGGCGGGGGGCGCTCATGCTCGTCCCCGAAATCGCCCTGACCCCTTCGGTGGCCGGACAGTTTCACACCCGCTTCGCCGGCCAGGTCGCCATCCTCCACTCTGCCTTTAACGATTCCGAACGAGCAGCCCAGTGGCGCCGCCTCAGGCGCGGCGAGGCCCGCGTCGCCGTCGGCACCCGCTCCGCCGTTTTCGCTCCCGTTCAGGATCTCGGCCTCATTATCGTCGACGAGGAGCACGACGGCAGCTACAAGCAGGAGGAGAATCCGCGCTATAACGGCCGCGACGTGGCCATCGTCCGGGCCCGCGACGCCGGGGCTGTGGCCATTCTCGGCTCTGCCACCCCTTCCCTTGAATCGAGATACAACGCCGACCGCGGCAAGTCGGCGCTGCTCGAGATGCCCCAGCGCATCCAAAACCGCCCTCTTCCCGCCGTCGAGATCGTCGATATGCGGCAGGAGTTTCTCGAAACCCGCTCCAATTCGCTCTTCTCCCGCCGCATGATTGAGGCTCTCGGCGAGCGCCTCGCGGCCGGCGAGCAATCCATGGTGCTCATGAATCGCCGCGGCTTCTCCTCTTCGGTCGCCTGCCGTTCGTGCGGAGAGCGCGTCCAATGCGTCCACTGCGCCGTGGCTCTGACGTGGCATCGCCGCCACAACCGCCTCCTCTGCCACTACTGCAACTACGCCCAGCGCGTCCCGCAAACCTGCCCGCAATGCGGCAGCGAGCATATCTACTTTCTCGGCGCCGGCAGCGAGCGGGTGGAAGACGAGCTCCATAGGCGCTTCCCGGCTGCGAGGATCGCCCGGCTCGACCGGGATACCGTCTCCACCAAACGCCACTACGAAGAGATCCTCGGCGGCTTTCGCGAAGGCAGTTTCGATATCCTCGCCGGCACCCAGATGATCGCCAAGGGACACGACATCCCGAACGTCACTCTCGTCTGCGTCGTCAACGCCGACATCGGGCTCTCCATGCCCGATTTCCGCGCCGCCGAGCGCACCTTTCAACTTCTCACCCAGGTGTCCGGCCGAGCTGGACGGCACGAACTCCCCGGGCAGGTCCTCCTGCAGACCATCAATCCCGACCACTATGCCGTCCGCTGCGCCGCGGAGCAGAATTACGCCCGCTTCTACGAAAAGGAGCTGAACTTCCGCCGCCTCATGCGCTATCCCCCCTTCTGCGCAATGGCGAACCTCCTGGTCCGGGCCGAAAAGCAGGAGGACGCTGTTCGCCTCTCCGGCGAATTGGCTCAGATTGTCGGCGAGCCCGGCGAAGGCTTCAAAATCATGGGCCCCGCCGAGGCGCCCGTCCCCCGCTTGAAAAACGAGTACCGCTATCAGATGCTGGTCAAGGCGGTCTCCAGGACGCGGTTGAACGCCTTCCTCGGGAGGATCAGGAAACACGCTCTGGACAGCAAATGGCCGGCGACGGCGCTGATTATCGATGTCGACCCCCTGAGTCTGATGTAGACTGCCTAAAGCAGATGCGACCCTGGGAGAGAAACGCAGCCAACCTCGAAGCCGCTCTCAAGTTCTATGGCAGCGCAGAGCACTTGGGCGGTCTGGCGCTCATTACGTCCCCCGTCGCATTCTCCGTTTTCAATATCGCCCTGTTGACCCAACCGGTCGCCGACATTGACGGCGAGATCGAACGCAGAATCCATCTGGCCGCCCGGCATTTTGAAATCCAGCATCGGCCATGGTCCTTCTGGGTCTGCGAACATTGGCTCGGCGCGCGGACTTCGCGCCGCTTGACCCGCGTCATGCGGGAATCCAGCCTTGACCTGCTGGTCGAGTCGCCCGGAATGGAGATCCCTGAGTTCCTCGATCCGCCCAAACGCGTCTTGCCTCCCTTGGACTGCCACCGCGTGGCCGATGACGAAACGCGCGCGGCGTTTCGCCGGATTGTCGAGGTGTGTTTCCAGATCCCCCACGACGTGGCGAGGATCGTCTACGACGACCCGAACCGCTGGGACTTTCCCCTTGAGGTCTGGCTCGGCTACGCATCCGGCGAGCCCGTCGTTTCGACCGCCGTGATCAACGCCGCGGATTCCATTGGTATCTATTCGGTGGCGACGCTGCCGCAGTACCGCGGCAAGGGCTATGCGGAGGCCCTGATGCGCCACGCAGTGAAAGATATGCGCGACCGCGGCGTGGACGGGCCGATCGTCCTTCAGTCTTCGCCGGCCGGCTCGGAGCTCTACCGCCGCCTTGGCTTCCAGCGGACAACCCGGTTTTTCGTCTACGCGACCCGGCCGGGTTGATCGATCGGGCTGCGAGAGACCCTGAATCAGAATACACAGCGCACGGCCCGGCCATCGGCCATGGTGACGCTGAGCGGCTTCTCGTAATCCATCTGCTTGCCGCGGCGGGCGGCTTCGATGCCGATGAGGGGGCGCCAGTTCTCTGGCGCGCCGATGCAGCCGATGGTGACGCGGTCACTCGCCCCGCGTGACCCACTCCGGCATGAAGCGGGCGTACCGGATCGTTTTGCGCGCTTCGCCTTCCTTGAGATGATTGAGGAAGACGCTGTAGGAGGCGTGGATCGCTCCATCGGCGCCCTGGATGATCGACGGATAATGGTAACTGGAGCGCGGGCCTTCGGTCCGCTCGTCGATTTCCAGAGGGCGGGACCACTTCCAGGTGCGGCCTTCGTCGTCGCTCAGTGAGAGGGTGAGACGCCAGCGGCCGGACTCGGTGTCGTTGTTGATCATCAGCCAACGGCCGTCGGCCAGCACCTGCACCTCCAGTCCCGTTCCCGAGTTCGCCATCTGGTGATCCCGGGCGAAGCTCCAAGTCTCGCCGTTGTCCTTCGATTCGGCGATATGGACCCGTTTGGGCGGAGGGCCGTTGTCGCGCATATAGGCGAGAATCGTGCCATCCTTACGCTGGGCGAAAGACGGTTGAATGTTTCCGCCGCCGATGATCGGTTCCGAGGCGTGCCAGGTCAGGCCGCCGTCGTCGCTGATGCCTGCGAGCGAGAAACTGTAGCCGTCCGAGTAGAGCGGTACGAGGATGCGTCCTGAGGCGAGCTGATAGGGATGGGCGCGCGTCATCCAACCCATGCGGGAGAAGTATTTGTCCTTTGCGCGCTCGACGACGCGCTGATAGCGGGTCTGGTACTCCGCGGGAATTGTCCTGGCGAACTCTTCGGTCCTCTCGGCGATACGGACGGGCTTGAGCAGCAGGATGTCTCCGCGCTCCCACTGCGGCGCGCCCTCGCCCTGCCACTTGCCGGTGACGCGGTAGTGCGTAATCGCGGTTTCCCACTGGTTGGCGACGATAGTCTGCCAGAAGAGCCAGAGGCGCTTTTGCCGGTCGACCCAGAGGACCGGGTTGGTGTCGGGGAAGCCGGGCTGGTCGGCGAGAACAAAGGGGGCGGACCATGATTTCGCTCCCTTCTTCTTGCGCGCCCCCATTACCTGCACGTCATCGGCGGTGCGTTCGCCCGAGCCGCGATACCAGCAGACCATGAGATCGCCGTTGGGCAGTTCGACGATCGCCGATGCGTGGTTGTGTTTGGCGTCGAGCGGGAAGATGTCCTGCTTGACGGGCTCGGCTGGGGCGGCGAGAACAATGGCGAACAGGAGCGCGGTCATCTGCAGGCCATTATGACGCGCTCAAGAAGTTCTTGTGGATGCAACGGCGGATCGTCCGCCGCCGATTGCCCCGCAGCACCACCGTTGCGAGAACTCCGCCCCGGAATTAATTGTGGCAGGCACCATTTTTAATTGTGGCAGGCGCCATTTCCATTTTGCGGCCCTATCTTTTCACGGTGACGGGGAGCGCCTTGGTTTCCGCGGAGATGAGTTGCAGCGGAAGCTCGACGCCCGCGGGAACAGCCGCCGGGCACTCAGCCTGGATCTCGACCAGACCGGCAAACGAGCTTGGCGACACCGAGCGAACATCGCAGGGGTGGTAGCCGACGGCGACCCACGGCTGTTCGCGCCCGATGCCGGTGGCAAGCAGCCAGAGCCTGTCGCCCAGGAAGCCCGCGTTAACGATGGACGGAGCGGCCGGGACCAAGGGAATTTCTGTCGCGAAGGGTCCCACCTGAAACAGGAAGGACGAGGCGTCGACGTTCGGTGCGAAGAACAAGTCCCGGCCGAACGGCAAAGCGCGAGTGGCGGCCTCGAAGGCCGATCCCGGGGCCAATGCGCCCGAGTAAGGCGAAAGGAACGGCTTCACCATGAGAGGGCTGAGCACAGGGGACTCGAGGGAGTAGTAGGCGACGACGGCTTCGTGGTCGCTCACGCGATCCGGAATCTCTGGGTTGAGACGTTCGCGCTCGGGCGTGGTTGTATTGATGGCGGTGTATGTGAGCCGGCTGAGGTTGGCGGCGAACGCCCGATTGCCAAACACATGATCGAGGGTCTGCCCGGCGCCTTGAAAAGCAAACGAAACCGCCTGCGCGGGCGGAATCCGCGACGTGAGCAACTCAAGCGGGCCGCGGAGCGCCGCCAGCGGATCGTCGTCCGGCAGATTTGGAAAGGCGAAAGCGTTGAAGTCGCCGATGGCGGCCAGAGGCGTTCCGGGATTGTCGGCGGTCAACCGGGCCACCAGATCGCGAAGCTGTTCGGCCTGCAGCCGGCGCTTGAGCCGGATGCGCGGGCCGCTCGCGGGGTCCTCCACATCGGTCATGGAGCGGAAGTGGTTGGCGATGACGATGAAGTCGCGGTCTTCTACTTTGGCGTAGAGCGTCAGCGGCGGGCGCTCGTTCAAGGTCTCAACCCTTCCGTCAGGCCGGATGTAGGTATCCTGGCGGCCCCATTGAAAGACGTCGATCACCTGAACGCGCGCGCGGTTGACAAGGAAGCCGGTATCGATTCCGCCGGGATCCGTCCCCTCTTCGAGATAGGCCCGGTAGTCCGGCGCGGAAAGCCCGTTTTCGCGGGCGACCGAATTGACATCGCCGGCGATCTCCTCCAGGACGCGCAGATTCTCGACCTCCTGGACGGCGATCACGTCGGGAGAGTGGAGTGTCGTCAGAATGAACCTCACGAGCTTGGTTCTGCGCGCCGAGTAGTCGGCGTCCGAGAGAACGGCGTCGCTCACCCCGGGGTCGTCCACGGTGTCGAAGAAGCGCTCGCAGTTGAGACTGGCGATCGAGAGTTCCCCCGGCGCCGGGGCAATGACGGGTGTGCGCCAATAAGGACTCGGTTCCACCTGGCCAAGTGCGGTAATGACCAAAGTCCACGCGCGTTGGCCGAAGTCGAGCACTCCGGTCAGATCGTTGACTCGCTCGCCGGCTGCTACGAAGGGCGCGACACGGTTTGAATCGAGCCGGAGCTTCTCAGGGCTGCCGTCCCAATCCGCCGTACGGATGGGGCGCGCGAAACCGGGAAGGACCCCGAAGAATACGCCGTTGTTGGCGGACGGGCTGGTGACGATAACGCGCTTTGCGGCGACGCGCATTCCTTCCAACGGCTCGAGCGCGGCGAGACCGGAGGCGGAAAGCAGCAGCGCGCGCGTCAATTCGACGGGCGCGGGAAGATCCGCCTGCCCTTCGAGCGGCGTGACCTCGATCGGGCGCGTCAACTCAGTGAGGGTCGGCGCGCCAATGTCGGCGGCGGAGACGAACTCGGTGACTGTCCCGCGGACCTGAACGATCGCGCCCGGCGTCACCGTCGCGGGCGGGGCCGCCCCCAGAAAAATCAGCAGCCCTTCACTCGTGCGAGGGTCGGCGTCGCTCCATTCAGGCGGCGACTGGATGTAGAAGCTCGAGGCCCGGACGGCGGTGACCACGCCGGCGGTGATGACAACCCGTCCTTCCACCGGAGACCGCGCCCCCATGCCCTGGATCGCATGGATCGGAGTCGCGCCCTGCGGAAATGCGGGCAGCGCGAAAAACGCAAGAACAAAGGAGACCATTCCCGTGCCTACTTCAAAGGTACCGCCTTGCCGCCCGCCTCTTTGCTGCGCTGGGCGGCGTCCATGAAGGCGAACATCTCCAAAGTCTCCTGCTCATCGACGGGCGGGGGGCCGCCCTGGAAGAACTTGAGGATCTCTTTCACAAGGTCCTGATAGCCGGTATAGAAATCGGCCCCGGAGACAAGAGACTTGCGGTTGGTGAAGGTAGTGGCGCCGAATCCGGCGTATTCGCTGTCCAGAACGACGGTCCCCAGCCGCCCGTCGCCCCACTTCCCAACCACCGTATCGCCGTTCGGTCCGGAAACCCTCGTGACTTCGACGCAACCCCGGCCCAGAAAGGTGTAGAGCGTCTCCACCGCATGGATGCCGTACCAGGAGAGGTCGAGCTGATGGGTCTTGTCGGCCGGACCCGGTCCCCAAACCACCGCGCCCCGGATGCCCGGCTGCTTGAGCGCCGGAATCCCGGTGCTGAAGCGCAGCGAGGAGGCCGAGAACCAGCGCACGTTGTTCTCGCGCCCGAGACGGGCGATTTCCAGAGCGTCGGCGTATGTGGATGCCAGCGGCTTGTCGATGAAGACGGGCTTTCCGGACTTCATGATCTCCTTGAACTGCGGCAGGTGTTTGCGGCCGTCGACCGATTCCAGCAGGATGGCGTCCACCTTCGGCAGCAGTTCGGCGATGCTGGCGACGATCTCGACGCCATACTTTGAGGAGAGTTCCTGCGCATACTTGTCGACGCGCGTGATGGACGATTCCAGATCCGGGCTGCCGCCCTTGTAGGCCGCGACCACTCGCCCGCCGGGGATGTAGAACTTGTTCGACGGATCGTTGAGCATGCCCGTGAAGGCGGGGGCGTGGGACGTATCCGTGCCGACGATGCCGATCCGTATGTCGGCCGCGAAAACCCCGAGGCCGCTGACCGCGAGGAACACGATGGACTTCATGGGCGCATTGTACACTGGGGCTTTGCCGTGGACCTTGCGACTCCCGTCACCTATGTGAAGGGGGTGGGCCCGCAGCGCGCGGAACAACTGGAGGCCAAGGGCCTCGCAACCGCCGGCGATCTGCTGTTCTACCCTCCGTTCCGGTACGAAGACCGATCAAACGTCAAGCCGCTCTCGGAGCTCGCGCCGGGAGAAATGGCCACGGTGCTCGCCCGGGTCAAAACGCTGCACAAGCCCCGCTTCCGCCGCCGGGACCTCGGACTCGTGGAAGTGATCTTCGAGGACTCGACCGGCCGCAGCATTACGGCGAAATGGTTCCACGCCCACTACCTCGACCGCGTCTTCGCCCCCGGCGTTCCCGTGGCGCTCTACGGGAAGGTGGAGTTCGATACCTACCTCAGGGAACTCTCCCTGCTGCACCCCGAATACGAGGTTCTTCGCGACGACGGCGAAGACGGCGACGCCGCGCTGCACACCGGCCGCATCGTGCCGGTCTACGAGGCCGCGGGCAAGGTCTCCACGCGGGTCTTCCGCAGCGTCATCAAACGCCTCCTCGATAAACAGCCCCGCCTCGTGGACGCGCTGCCGCGAGTGGTTGTGGACAAACTGAAGCTGCCCCCCCTGCGCGCCTCTCTCGAGCAGATGCACTTTCCGCCCGCGGGTTCCGATATCCGGGTTTTGAACGAATGGCGCAGCCCCGCGCAATGGCGGATGATCTTCGAGGAGTTCTTCTGGCTCGAAGCGGGCATGGCGTTCAAGCGCAAGCAGGCGCGGCTCGAACAGGGCATCGCTTTCAATCTCGATCCGGCGCGCGAAGCCGTGCGCCGCATGCTTCCCTTCAAACCGACCGAAGCCCAGAAGCGCGTGGTCTTCGAAATCGCGAAGGACATGGAGTCTCCCCAGCCCATGTCCAGGCTCCTGCAGGGCGACGTCGGCAGCGGGAAGACCATCGTCGCGGCGCAGGCCGCCGTGATCGCCGTGGAGAACAAGTATCAGGTGGCGGTTCTCGCGCCCACCGAAATCCTGGCCACCCAGCACTTCCTCTACCTGAGCAAAGTCTTCAAGCCTCTGAACTACCGCGTCGTGCAACTCGCCGGCTCGATGACCAAAAAGGAGAAGGAAAGCGTCAAACGTGCCATCGCCACCGGCTACGCCCAGGTCGCCGTTGGAACGCACGCGCTCCTCGAGGAAGACGTCGAGTTCGACAAGCTCGGCCTCTGCATCATCGACGAGCAGCACCGATTCGGCGTCCTCCAGCGGCAGAAGCTCCAGCGGAAGGGAGTCACGCCCGACGTGCTCGTCATGACCGCGACCCCAATTCCCCGCACCCTGGCCCTGACCATCTACGGCGACCTCGACGTCAGCGTCATCGACGAACTGCCTCCGGGGCGCAAACCGGTCAAGACGATTCACAAGACGCACCTCGAACTCGAGCAGGTCTGGAGCTTCGTCAAGCGCGAGATCGAATCCGGACGGCAGGCCTATGTCGTCTACCCGGCCATCGAAGAGACCGAGGATAAGGCCATGAAGGCCGCCGAAAAGGCGTATCTGGACCTCTCCAGGACGGTCTTCCCCTCGCTGAAGGTCGGGCTGCTGCACGGCAAGCTCCCGCAGGAAGAGAAGGAAGGCGTGATGGACGCCTTCAAGCGCGGTGAGGTCCAGGTTCTCGTCTCGACAACCGTGATCGAGGTGGGCGTGGACGTGCCCAACGCGACGGTCATGGTGATCGAAAACGCGGAACGGTTTGGGCTGGCGCAGATTCATCAGTTGCGCGGACGAGTGGGCCGCGGTTCGGCGCAGAGCTATTGCGTCCTCGTGACGGACAAACTCGGCGACACAGGGCGCGAGCGGATCAGGACCCTGGTGCAATCCTGCGACGGCTTCCACATCGCGGAGATGGATCTGAGGCTGCGCGGGCCCGGAGAGTTCCTGGGGACACGGCAAAGCGGCCTGCCGGCCTTCCGCATCGGCAACCTGCTGCGCGACCGCGATGTGCTGGAGATCGCCCGTCAGGAGGCGCAGAGTTTCGTGGAGCGCCCGCCGAGCACCGAGGCGCTCATCGCCGCGCTCGAATACGTCCGGGAGCATTGGCAGCGCCGCTACGGTCTGGCGCTGGTGGGCTAACGCCCAAGGAGTTGTCTTCATGAGAGTGATTGGAGGAGAGTTTCGAAGCCGCCGCTTGAAGGCGCCCCCGGGCGCCGGTGTGCGCCCGACGCCGGACCGCCTGCGCGAGGCGCTGTTCAACATCCTTGCTCCGCGGATCGATGGCGTCGTGTTTCTCGACGCCTATGCGGGATGCGGCAGCGTCGGCATCGAGGCGATCAGCCGCGGCGCGAGCCGTGCGATCTTCCTCGAGAAGAGCCGGCCCGCGCTGCGATGCCTGGAGCAGAACATTCAGAGCCTCGGCATCGGTCCGCGCTGCGAGGTCCACTCCGGCAACGCCGCCCCGGTCATCACGAACTTCCAGGCCGGCATCGTCTTCCTCGATCCCCCCTACCCGCGCGAGGTGGAATATTTACGCTGCCTCCAGGCGCTCGGAGAGGCCCCGCGCCCGCTGATCGTCGTGCAGCACGCCTCCAAGTTCACCTCGCATCTGGCCGAAAAGTACGGCGCCATCCGCCGGGTGAGAATCCTCAGCCAGGGCGACAATTCGCTGAGTTTCTATTCCGGCGAGTGAGCGGCCAGCCGCGCCACGGACCGGCGCGCGGATTCCTGAAGGCCGGACGATTTGCCGGACTGCCCAAGCCCCGTCGCCTGCCAATCGACTGCGGCGTCGCGCTCATCTCCCGGGAAGAACCCGCCGAATCGTATCCGAACGCGCGTGTCCTGCTGCTTTCTCAAATTGCCCGCGGCGTCCGTCACCTTCACCGTGTCGCCCATATACGCATACGTGGTCCTCCGCCGGCAGCGCCATTTCTAACCGGCTCGCATAGCCGTCCGCAATCGCCGCGCGGAAACCTCCCGCACCGCCAGGTCCGGCGTCGCGTAATCGAAATCCGCGAAATCCAGCTCCACAATCATTCCCATTCGGGCATCCTGAATACGGTCCAAATCGCACCCGCCCGCGCCTTCATCTCACTCGACGCCATCCGAGCTCTTCAGAGATAGATGTCAGCCTCAATCGAACGGGGGCCCGAGTGTCCTCCCAACTAAGTCGCACGACTCCGATTGCGCAAACACCGAGGTCTCCCTGGAGGGACAATAAGTAATCCCCAGGCAGCACGTCTGCAAAGCCAACTCGGCCATTGCTGGAAACGCGCCCTTCGATCGCCCCCCCTCTGTCGGGATCACGGGACTCAACCGAGTGACGTCGCACTCTCGGAACGGCTCGAAGTTTACGATTTCAATCAAGACAAAGCGCAATGCGGCTGATTCGCCGGAAATGGAACCGGGAGGAATCACCATCGTAGCCAGTTGGTGCATTTCCCTGACGACTAACTTTCTTTTCGCCGTTCTGTAGCCGAGCGCCTGAACGACGATGTCGTGGTCTCCGCACGGCACTTTGGTTTCTTTGCCTAACCGTATACGCATGCGGGCGGCAACAAGTTCCACCGAACCCGAGTGGATCCTCTCCCCGCCTGATGCATAGGCTCGAACTTCCAGGCTACATGTGTGTTCGATAAGCCCAGGCGCTTCGAAGACAGGACTGCGAAGGGCCCATGAGTGGAGCCCGAACGCAACGATGGCTGTTAGGGGAGCCGCTACTATTTGAATCCTTTGCCTGCAAGGCGATGTGTGATGCTGAGCGAGCCCGGGCCTTGTTGAGGCTCCCATCTTTTCTGAATGTCTGCATCGGCGGGACCCATGGAATTGCCGGTCCGTCCATGAGCTCTCCGGCGCCGCGTTCCCGTCCGGCGATTAGCGGCTGCATGGTATTCTTGCCGGGCAAGCCGGGTGTTGTCTGTCATTCCTTTCTTTCCGGGCTTGAACCTTCAATGCCTGCAAGGGGGACTGTGCGAAATCTGTCAACCAAGAATGCTATCGGGAACAAACCACGAACTCCATATCCATTGCCGCGTGCCGTTTTGCCATCTTGTTTCTTTTGGAAATCCTCTTTTACTGCCAGCATCCCTTCCGCTTCTATCTCGAATTCGCGCTGTGTGCCGAATCAACTCGCGCGCCTCAATCATCTCGGATGCGGCGGACTGCGGCCGGGCAACGCCTAAAGGCAGCCAAGGCTCAATCGACTCGCCCGGCGCCGTTTGCTGTCCACCGCGCTTGGGGTCAACGCGCATTCTTCCGTGCAGACCCATCACGAGTTCGCCCTGGAGCGCCACTGTTTGGTGCTGCATGCCAGCCCTGACCAGCTTGAATGGTTGACATACTCCCGTAGGTGTCATTCCTTCTGCCTGGCGGACATGCTGAAGGGAACTCTCCGCGTACGGTGAGAGGAGCAGAACCACCGAGGTGACTTTCATGGCTGCCTCAAAGGGATCGCCACGCCAAAGGCCTCTCTGCATGGATTGGGGGCAATGTGCACGACGGCATCAAGGATGGCGTCGCCGGGTTCTTCCCGTTGGCCGATCGGGCGTGCCGCACTTACACGTCGCAGATCGTCAGCGCCTCGTTCAACGAGGTCAGCGGATCTTTCAGCGGCGAGTACTCGTGGCTGAAATAGCCCGTGTAGCCCAGGCTCGCGATCAGTTCGGCGATCGGCCGGTAGTTGATCTCCTGATCCGCCAGGTGAATCTCGTGCCGCCCGGGATTGCCCGCGGTGTGAAAATGCCCGATGTACTGGAAATGGTCTTTGATGTTCCGCATGAGATCTCCCTCCATGATCTGCATGTGGTAGATGTCATACAGCAGCTTGAAGCGGGGCGAGCCGACGCGCTTGCAGAGTTCCACGCCCCAGGCCGTGTGGTCGCACTGGTAATCCGGGTGGTTGACCTTCGAGTTCAGCAGCTCCATGCAGATGGTGATCTCGTTGTCCTCGGCGATCTTCACCGCTTCCTTGAGAACGATATAGCAGTTCTCCAAACCCTCGGCGTCGCTCTTGCCGCGGCGATTGCCGGAAAACGTGATTACGTTCGGGATCCCTTCCTTCTTGGCGCGCGGGATGTTGGTTTTGAACTGCTCAAGAATCTGCGCGTGCAGCGCCTTATCGTTGCAGGCGTCCGTCAGTTTCCCGCCGCCGGAGACCATCGTCGGGACCAGGCCGTACTTCTTGAGGATCGGCCAGTTGTCCGGTCCCTGCAGATCGAAGCACACCGCGCCGAGACGGGCCGCTTGCTTCGCCCTCTCCTCGAACGGCATATTGCGTCCGAACACGCCGCTGCAAACGCCCTGCTTCAGACGGCCTTTCCGCTGCACCTTCTGTTCCGATACCTGCGCCGCCGCCACGGCCGAGCCGGCCGCGGTGATGAAAAACTCTTTCCGGGTCATGGAGTATGTCCTCTCGGCGGATTCTATCGCACTCCCTACCCGCGCTACGCATTACGATCAAGAGAGCATGGGATTCGCTCTCTGGATCGGCCGCGATCATATTTGGGCTCAGGGTACCCACGAATACCGCCCCATGGGCGCCGCCGTCGCCAGCTCGACCGCCACACTCACACCGCGCGATTTCCATCGCCGCCGCGCCGCCCCGGCTCGAACAGATCCGCGCTTTGCCGGCCTTTTCGCCTCTCTCGGTGAATTAAATGACTACCTCGTCCGCTACCGTTCCGCCCGGGACGAGTCACAACGTTCGCGCATTTTTTTCCGAAAGACCCTAAATCGAGCATTGCCGCCGTTTTAGCCGCGCTCCGGCTGTCTCCTAAGACGTTCATCCACCCCTGATTTTTCTCCCTGCCGCGCTAGCATCGGGTCGGGTTCCGGCACAGTTCTCACCCGCCGGCCCCCGGAGATACGCCTTGAACCCCAACCCATTGCATCATTCCCCGGCTGCGCCCCTCCTCCTGGAAACCGCCCGGCGGCAACTCTTCATCGAGGCGCACGTTCCTCTTTCCTTCGATTTAATGTGGCCGCTGCAAACGCAACTCAGCGAGTTCCGCGGGCTCGGTTCAGTGCGTGTCCAGATCCCTCAACTCGCCGCCGTGAACTACAGGTTGGAAACTGAAATTGTCACGGCCGTGCGGCCATCCGAAGGTTCGGCCGTCACATTGAGCCTCGAATCCGCGCCCGGCGCCTCGCCAGCCGTCTCGGCGGAATGTCTGCTTCCCGCGCCGGATCCCGAAGACCCCCTTCTCGCCGCTCTTTGTGGCGACCGCACCATCGACTGGATGCGAATGCTGATTCACGCGACCGGGTCGCCCGCCTGGGCCGAGGTCGCGGAGAGGGCTTCCCTCTGTCCTCAGAGCCTCGATCGAATCCTGGCGCTCTGGCGCGAGCTGTCTGCGGGCGCCGAGGCCGCCTTCTGGCGATGCGCCCACAACCCGGCCGCCTTCGATGCCATCGCTGCATGGGTCGACTTCCTGCGCCTGGACCCCACGCCGGACGAGATCCGCCGTGAAGCCGGCTTCCAGGCCGCCGCTCGCGGATGGACCGCCTCTCCCGCCGCCGAATGGCTGCACGCCTCAGCCGGCCTTCCCCTGCCTCTCATCGGCTGCCCCCTCTCCATGTCCCGGCTCCGCATCGCCGTTCAACATTCTGCGGCGCTGCTCGACGCCGGCCTCAGTTCTCGCCTCCTCTCTGATCTTCACAGTCTCGCCGAAGCCGGATTTCAGCGGGAACGCCTCTGCCCCGCTCTCAACGCCTCGATCATGTTGCGCCGCCGCTGTGAGGCAAGCCTTGCAGCCTTGTCCCGCGAGCTCTACGCCGAAGCGCAATCCGCCGCCGCGGCGATCTGTCTGGACCGGCTTGCCCTCTGCCTCGACCGGAAGGCTGCTCCCTGGCCGCTTGCTGAAGCGGTCTTCGATCTCGCTGACGAATCCGCGGCCGGCCGCTTCCACCGCGCACTCGCCGGAGACATGTCGGCCTTCGCGCCCGCCAGGGGCGTGGTCCCCTCGCCCTCCCTCATCAATCTCGCCGCGCAGGCGCCTGTCTCGATCCCGCTCCGGCTCCCCTTGTTCCCCAAACGGAAGACCTCCCTGCTGATCCCCGCCCTCGCCAGCGCCGCCATTCGTAATGCAGGGTCTCAATTGCAAGTCTGTCTCCCTCAAGCGACTGGCCGGCGCGAGACTCGGGAGCACGCACTCCTTGAGGGCTCCCTTCTCGCTCCCTTTCGCGCTGCTGCGCGCGAGCCCGGCTGCGCCGAGCCCGAACTCGCTTTCGTGGACTCGTTTTGCGCCGATGAGGGCGTTCCCGATTGTCACTTCCGCGCGCTCCTGTCCTGGCTGGAGATCCCCATTCCCGCTTCCTTGCCGCCGTTCCGCTCGGCTCGCCTCCGGATCGCGATTCCCCAATCCTGGACGGAAATCTGGTGCGAACTGCCCCACTCCCGCGACGACGCGTTCTCGCCGGTTTTCTCTTCCACCGCCGCTTCTGTTCAAACGGCCGTCCGCCGGTGGCTGCCCCATCTTTCCCTGAAATCCATCAGCGCCTATTCCGATCCCCTCACTGTCCTTCCCTTGTTGGCCTACGCGGCCTCCGAGCCGCCCGAACGCATTGGAAAGCAACGTCTGGCTCGCCCCGCGCCTGGGGCGGCCGGCATCCGGCGGATCCTCGATTCCGCCTCACAAGGGTTCCTCTCGCTCCTGAAATCAGTTCATGGCGGCCTCATCGCGGCCGGCCACACCTCCTATCGCTCCTATGCTCCCGCGAAGGCCGCCACCTTCCTGGCCAATGTCTACCGCCAGCGCAGCGGCATCACACGGCTGCTTGCCGGCGATTCCTTCCTGCTCGACGAGGTCCTTCACATGGCCGACCTCGCCGGCGTGCTTCGCAGCCGGTCCACTTCGCCCATGGCCGCCTCCAAGGTCTTCTTCAAGGCCGCCGAATCAGCTCAGACCGCTATCGCCCGTTGCTACAGGAAAAGGTTCGGCGCCGGGTGCTCCGAGTCGCTCCATTCCATCGTGCTGATCGAGGCCACCGCCGCCGCCTGCCGGGCCATGGGAGCGATCGCTCCCGTCTCCGCCTCGGTTGCGTTTCTTTCCGATCGGGGCGAGATTCACTTCCACAATCATGCCGCTCTGGGGCTTCAGTGACGGCTTCGCATTCACTGCGCCTTCAGCCACTCTTCCAGCCGGAAGTACCAGAAATTGTTCTGAGCGTTATTCATCGCCGCCACCAGGCCCCTCCGGAACTTCGGGCCGAACGCGCGTGCGTCGATCTCCAGCCCGTCGGTCGATTCCAGACCCGTCGCCACGGTCCTGACGGGCCCTCCGCTCTGGTCCCCCTCCCGCGGGTAGAAGTGGAACTTCGAGCCCGCCGCGATCTGGTCCGTCGAGACGATATAGCCTTTTCCTTTCCCCGTCGCCAGAATGGCCAGGCCCTCGCGGTCGCCTTCGTACTTCTGCGTCCCGAAAATCGCGAGTTCCTTTGCGGCCTCGGGATGAGCGGGGTCGGCGCGGTACTTCCGGATGCCTGCGCCTTCGTCGGAGTAGTAGACGAAGCCAAGCTCGTCGTCCACCGCGATCGCCTCGATCTCGCCCGTGCCGCTGAATGCGCCGAACTCGCGCATCTTCTCCGCCTTCACTCTCCCATTGCCCGCGTCGGCCAGCCGGTATTGCCAAAGATAAGCTCCGGACGGACCGCTCTTTCTACTAAGAATCGCAAAGATTTCTCCGTCTTTTCTCCTGAAAAGAGAAACGCCCATCGGCTTTCGCCGCTCTTCCGGCTCGCTTTCAAACACCGGCAGCCCGCCGCCCGAAACGTCGGTCAGCTTCCCGTCGCCGGCGTCGATCGCGAACACTCTCAACGCGTTCTTGTTTCTCTCCGTCACCACCGCGATGTCCACCCGCCTGCCGGCCAGCCGGAAACCCTCCTCCACGTCCACGTTGTTCGGCCGGTCCAGCCCCGTAATCTGCTGAACGATCCTGCCCTCCAGATCGAAGGCGATCAACGCTCCATCCGGCGCCGCCAGTTTCGTCGTCCCATAGACCCGGCTTGCCTCCGGACGGCGCTCGTTCCTCCAGATGGCCGGATCGTCGGGATTCCCCTTGACCGGGTCGGTCTTGATAGCCGGTTCTACCCGCTGGGCTGCAGCGCCCACGGTCATCAAAAGGAAAAACGCCGGGATTCTCCACAATCGGGCCATCTTAAGAGCATAGTAGCTGGGATACTTTGGCGCAGTCATCGAAAAGTAACGGTATAGAAATGTTACACTCATGCTCCCTCGCTAACCTAAAGCCGATGCATATGCTCCAGGTCCGGTCTTTACTCCCTTTCTCGGTTCTTATCTCGCTGCCCGCTCTGGCCCAAGTCGACCGCGCGGTTCTCAATGGCACTGTCACAGACCCCGCCGGCTCAGCAGTCCCAGCCGCGCGGATCACCGTCAAGAACGAAACAACGGGCTTTGTCCGTGAAGCTGTCACGGGCGAAAACGGCTATTACCGGCTGGCCGCGGTTCCCGTCGGGAGCTTGACCGTTGTCGTTTCCAAGGAAGGCTTCAAGTCCGCCAGGTTCGACCAGGTGCTCATGCAGGTTGGCGTGACTCGAACCCTGGACGTACGGCTCGAGGTCGGACAGCTCTCCACCACCGTCGACGTCACTGCCCAGGCGACGCCTCTCGAACAAACCACCGCCGACATCGGCAGTGTCGTCGAATCCCGCCAGATCAAGGACATCCCCATCAACGGCCGCAATTGGAGTTTCCTGATGGCTCTCGCGCCCGGCGCGGTCAACACGGGCGAGGGGACGCAGAACTCGATCCGCTTTTTCGGCCGTTCGCGCGACGAGAACTACTGGAGCTATGACGGCATCGACGCCACCGGCATCAAAGACCCGCGCCAGGAAGGCGGTCTCCGTCTCGTCGTTTCGCTCGACTCCATCGCTGAGTTCAAGGTCAATTCCAGTTCCTATACCGCCGAGGGCGGCTCCGGCGCCGGCGCGCAGATCAACCTCGTTTCCAAGTCCGGGTCCAACGCCTTCCACGGGTCGGCGTTCGAGTACTTACGCAACAACGTCTTCGACGCGCGGCGCCCCTTCGACCCGTCGGAGATCCCGGCCTTCCGCCTGAACCAGTTCGGCGGCAACTTCGGCGGCCCCATCGTGAAGGACAGGACCTTCTTCTATCTCAACTATGAAGGGCTCCAGCAGCGGCTCGGCCAGTCCGCAGTAAACGGCCTCGTCCCATCGGCCAGCTTCCGCCAGCGCACCCCTCAGGCGCTGCAGCGGATTGTCACCGCCTACCCGGTGGGTCAGGAGCGCACGAGCGATCCCGATGTGGACCGCTTCACCGGCGTCTTCCAGAACCGCTGGGAAGAAAACTCCGGCTCCGCACGCATCGATCACCGCTTCAACGCCAATCACTCCATCTTCGGCCGCTTCAATACCACCGACGGCAACTTCAACGACCGCCGCTCCGCGCTTCTGGAATCGAGAACAAGTTTTGTCCGCCCCACCAACGCGACGGTTCAGTGGACCGCCGTGCTGTCGCCGGCGATTGTCAATGAACTCAAGGCGGGGGTGAATCGCAGCGCCCTCACGCGGCCCCAGCAAGGCATCGGGCCGGAAGCCTACGTGATTCCTGGATTCACCTCGTCCATCTCGACGACGGGGATTCAAGAGATCCCCACCTCCTACTCGATCGTCGACAACTTCACCTGGTCCAAAGGCGCTCACACCATCAAGGCCGGCGGCGAAATCCGGCGCATTCACATGAATGTGGCCAACGGCGCTTCGTTTTCAGTGCGATTCGCAAATCGGACAGCCTTCCTCAATAACGTTGTGGATCGCTTCGAGGAAGCCGGCAACCAGCCCATGTTCGGCGTTCGCAGGACATTCTACTTCGGCTACATCCAGGACGAGTGGCGCGTCGCCCGTAACTTCACGATGAGCCTCGGCGGCCGCTATGAGTACTACACCGTCGCCAAGGAAGTGAACGGCCGCGGGAACTCGACGATTTTTGACGAGATCCGCTGCGCCGGCTACTGCCCCGTGGGCGAGCCCTGGTACTTCCCCGACAAGAACAATTTCGCTCCGCGCTTCGGCTTCGCCTACAACGTCGCCGACAAGACCGTGATGCGCGGCGGCTACGGACTTTACTACGGCCCCGGTCAGAACGACGACGTCACCGCAGCTCTCGATAGCGAACCCGAGCGGCTCCAGTTGACCCAGGCTCAATTGCCAGGCCTATCCTACCCCATCGCTCCCTTCATTCCCCAGGCAAGAGCCACCGCCGTCGCTCCGCGCGTTCTCCAGCGGGATCGCAGCGACTTCTATTCGCAGCAGTGGAGCTTCTCCATCCAGCGCGAACTGCCCGCCGCCTTCGTCGGCCAGATCGCTTACGTCGGCAACCGCGGTTCTCATCTCTTCGGTCGCGACCGCGTCAATACTTTCATCCCCGGCACGAACATCCGCCCGCTGCCCAACTTCTCCGATCTCGACCGGAAGAACAACTACGGCAACTCCACCTTCCACGGACTTCAGTCCAGCCTCAACCGCACCTTCGCCCGCGGGTGGCTCTTCCAGGCACAGTACATGTACTCCAAAGTGATCGATGACAACGCCGGTGCAGGCGACGGCGCCGAGATCTCCATCCCCACATGCCGGCGCTGTGAACGGGCCCCGGCCGATTGGGACATCCGCCACACATTCACCGCCAACTCCGTTTACGAACTGCCCTTCGGCCCCGGACGCCGCTACGGCGCAAAGACCGGCTTCGCCGGCAAACTGCTGGAAGGCTGGGATCTGAGCGGCGTCTTCACGGCCCGCACCGGCCGGCCCATCAATGTCGTCGTGGACCGGTCGAGCGGCGACGTGCCAAGCGGCAGCGCCCGCAACCAGCGTCCCAACCTCACCGGCGTGAACCCCATCCCCAACAACCAGACGCCCAGCCGCTGGATCAACCCCGCGGCCTTCGCGGCCCCCGCCCGGCAGACCTACGGCAACGCCGCCCGCAATCTTCTCCGCGCTCCCGGGCTGTGGCAGATGGACACCGCTCTCAACAAGCGGACCAAGATCGGAGAGTCCGTTACGCTCGACTTCCGCGCCGAAGCCTTCAATCTATTTAACAGGGCTCAATTCGGAAATCCGGCGAACAACCTCTCCAATGCCAACTTCGGCATCATTCAGACCACCGTTAACGATGGCGCCACCGGCTTCGGTACCGCCCGCTCGATCCAGTTGATGCTGCGCTTGAGCTTCTGATCGCCCCGTTCGCGCCGGTGATACACTGTCGCCGGACGAATCGTATGCTCAGAACACACCGCCGCGGCTTTCTCACCTCGGGCGCCGGCCTCGCGCTCTCACAACGCGCGGGTTCGGCGCCTCCGAACATTCTGTACATCATGACCGATCAGCAGCACGCCGGCATGATGAGCTGCACCGGCAACCGCTGGCTGAAGACGCCGGCCATGGACGGTCTCGCCAACTCCGGGACCCGTTTCGAATTGGCCTACTCGGGCAACCCAGTCTGCATCCCGGCCAGGACCTCGATGATGACCGGCCGCTACCCGAGCTACTTCGGCTTCGACGGCAACACGCCGCCCACGCGCCCCCCACAGACTGAAGATCTGAAGTCGGCCATGGGTCACGTGTTCCGGAATGCAGGATACCGGACCGTCTTCGGCGGCAAGACACACTGGCCCAAACCGATGACCGCGGAGAGCATCGGCTTCGAGTACATCACCGCCGATGAGCGCGATCAACTCGCCGGTCAATGCGCGGCGTTCCTCGCGCAAAAACAGGACAAGCCCTTTCTGTTGATCGCTTCCTTCATCAATCCGCACGACATCTGCTACATGGCCATCGACGCCTACACTAAGGCCAACAACCTCCCGGCGATGTACCCGAAGTCCGAAATTGAGCGGAAGCGGATGGCCGAAGCGCTCAACCTGCCTCCAGGTGTCTCGCGCGAGGAGTTTTTCGCCAAGCACTGCCCGCCGCTGCCCGCCAATCACGGGCAGACGTCCAACGAGCCGTCGGTCTTCGCCGAGTTCGGCAGCTTCCGCGGTTGGGCCCGCAAGCACTGGAAGGAGGAAGACTGGCGCCTGCACCGCTGGGCCTATGCGCGATTGACTGAGCGGGTGGACGCCGAGATCGCGCGTGTCCTCGCCGCTTTGCGGAACTCGGGTCTCGAACGCGACACCGTCGTCGTCTTCTCGAGCGACCACGGCGACATGGACGCGGCGCACGGCTTCGAGCACAAGAGCCTGCCCTATGAGGAGTCCGCCCGCGTGCCGCTCATCGTCTCCTGGCCCGGCAAGGTTCCGGCAAAGAGGATCAATCGGACGCACCTCATCTCTTCCACGGTGGACCTGTTGCCGACGCTCTGCGACTTCGCCGGCATTCAGCCACCCTCCGGCCTGCCGGGCCGGAGCTTCCGTCCGCTGGCCGAAGGCAGGAAGCCCGGCGCCTGGCGGGAGGATCTGTTGATCGAGTTCACCGGCGGGCGCTCGCTGCGAAGCCGCCGCTACAAGTACTCAGTCTGGAACAAGGGGGAGAACCGCGAGGTCCTCATCGATATGGAGCAAGACCCCGGCGAGATGAAGAACCTCGCCGGCGATCCCGCATTTGCGTCAGTCCTCGCGAGCCACCGGGAGCGGCTCAGCCGGCTCACTTGATCATGGACTCGATGGCCTTCGACAGAACATCCTTGTCGAACACCTTCCGCCAATTCGGGCTGATGAATTGCTCGGCGCCCCATTTCACCGCGAGTTTGGCGGCATCGGAAAACGGAGCCTTCTCCGCGCCGAAGGCGATCGCCATGGCGATCTGCGCGTGCCCGGCCATGAAGGCCTCGGCGGCTTCGCGCGGCACGCCGCGCGCCACGGTCTCTTCAAGCGCGTCCTTCATCCAGCACGCCGCCGCGCCGACGAGAATCTCCGACATCGCCGGTTCGAGGAAGGCGAACTGCTCGGGCGTCACCCTGAGTACGCGGTTCACCGGTCCGAACATGTCCTTGCATACTTCGGCGCCTTCTTCCAGGTGTGCTTCCTCGCCTTCGATCAAAGAGACGATGATGTCCTGCTTCGCGACGCCGCCGAAGTAATCGGCCTGCGCCTCCGGCGTCGGTTGCACGGTGAAAAACGGCGGATGGCATGGATGGGCGATCATCTGAGTGACGCCCTCCCTCGATGGCAGTTCGCCAATGTAGGCCGCCGCGGCGTCGAGCATGATCAGCGTTCCGCCCTGCTTCATCTTCGGAACCAGGTCCCGGGCGATCCTGCCGATCAACGCATCTGGCACCGCCATGACGACGTAGTCGGCTACCCGCATCGCTTCCTCGGTAGGTGTGACGCTGAGCCCTGCCGCTTTTTGCGGATCGTTTTCGCAAAGTAGCAGTTCCCACCGTCCTCCGGCAGCAAGTTTCTCAACCGCGCCGGGGGCCCTTTTTCCGCCCCC
>CAYWST010000051.1:0-20842 GCA_964461075.1 uncultured Solibacteraceae bacterium
ACGCGCGCCGCGCCCTCGAGCCGGATGTCGGACTCGCTCGAGAACAGCTACACGGCCGAAACCGCTAAGCCCGCCCAGACGGAGATCACCGTCGCCGTCCGAGTTGCAGACGAACTCGATAACGCCGCAGTCCGCAAGACTACGATCCGCTGAAGCAGCGCTTCAGATGCGGTTGAAAATCTCAACCACCTTTGAAAGCGACTTGTGCTGTTTGATGTAGGGGACCATCTTCGTCTCGCGCTCGTCGATCTCCTGCGCCCGCTTGAGAACTTCTGCGGCCTTCTCCTTCGGCACCGCGACCACACCGTCTTCGCCGGCGACGATGATGTCGCCAGGGTTCACGGTCACTCCGCCACACACCACCGGGACATTCCTCGCAACGGTCGCCCAGCGGCTCACTGCCGTGGCAGGCGTGACGCTGGCGGCATAGACCGTCAGGCCCAGGGAACGTAGTTCCCCGACATCGCGGACGCCGCCATCGATCACCATGCCCGCCATTCCGCGAGCCTTGGCCGCAGTTCCCATCAGGCCGCCAATGGCCGCCACATCGAGGCCGTCTTCCATGACCATCACGCCGACTTCACCGGGTTTTGAATTGTCGATCATCTCCGTTGCATGGCGGACCGCCAGCGCCGGAGTGGACTTGTCGGGAGTCGTGGGCCTGGCCAGCGACGTGATCGCACGGCCCACAATCTGCCCAGGCACGACCGGACGGATCTTGTGCGACAGAAACCCGCGTTTCCCCACCACTTGATCGACTGCATCGGCCACTGACGCGACAGTCGTTTTCCGAAACCCGTCAATGAGAGGGTCTCCGGACGATGCGGATTTCTTCGCCGCCTGGAAGCCCGCGAGGGCCAGCAGCGAAGAGAGAGACATGGAGAGCAAAGTCTTGTTTCGGAGTGTCATCAGTGCGGATCATACCCCAACTGCCTGGCTCGGGTGAGGAGAAATCGGTTATATACTAGCCACCAATCAGTCGTTGGCCCGAAAGGCCGCGCTTAGAGAGGTGCAGGGATGCAGTCAGTCAAACTGGGTGTCTTCGCGTGTCTGGGAAGTCTCGCGGTTTTCGCGCAAAGCGAGCGGGGCAATCTGACAGGGAGCATTACGGATCCGAGCGGTGCGGCTGTGGCTGCGGCTCAAGTCACAGTCGTCAACCGCGATACGAACGCGCAGGCGCGGGCGGCCGTCACAGCCGGAGGCGAATACAACGTGCCCAACCTTCTCCCGGGAACATACCGCGTGGAGGTCTCGGCCCCGGGGTTCAAGCAGTTCATCCAGGCCAACGTTGTCGTTTCCGCTTCCGCGACCGTGCGCGTGGATATTCAGCTCGTTCTCGGCCAGATTACCGAGCAAGTCGAGGTGTCCGCGGCGGGCGCGCTGATTCAGACCGACAACGCCAAGGTTTCGACGTCGGTGCAGAACAAGCTGGTCGATGAACTGCCGCTGGTGGTCGCCGGAGCGATGCGCAGCCCTTTCAATCTCGTGTCGGTAGCAGCGGAAGCGCGCGGATCCGGAACACGGCTATCGCTGGGAGGCGGACAGGCTGCGGCGTGGAACGCCACGCTCGACGGCCACAGCGTCGCGACCAATCGCTCTGCCGATGCGTCGGAAGCCGCATTGAACACGCCTTCGGTCGAATCGCTCACGGAGTTCACCGTCGACACCAACGGGTTTAAGGCGGAGTATGGCCAGGCCGGCGGCGGAATGCTTACTTTCGCTTCCAAATCGGGGACAAACCAGTTCCATGGATCGGTCTACGATTTCCTCCGCAACGACGCGATGGACGCTCGCGGTTTCTTTGCCGCGAAACGCTCGGTCTACCGGCAGAACGACTTCGGGTTCCTGGCCACCGGACCCGTCATCATCCCCAAAGTGTATGACGGCCGGAACAGGACGTTTTTCGCCGTCTCCTATGAGGGATTCAGAAACCGCGTCGGCGCCAACGACGTGATTCTGTCAGTGCCTACGCCAGAGATGTACCGCGGCGACTTCAGCAAATGGGTCGACCAGAACAACCGGCCCATCACCATCTACGATCCGGCCACCACGCGGCCGAACCCCAGTGGTTCGGGTTCCATCCGGACGGCGTTTCCGAATAATCAGATCCCGGTGAACCGGTTCTCGACGACAGCCTCGGCGATCGCCAGGTTCGGTCAGAGCGTCGCGCCGAATCGCGGATTTGCGCCAGGAACCAGCGGCTATGTCCGGCAGAACTACATCGTCACCGGAGGCACCGAGATTACGCCGACCGACAAATGGAGCGTCAAGGGCGATCAGGTGATTGGCAGCAACCATCGCGTCAGCTTCCTCTGGAACACGACCCGGTTCAACCGCGAGCCCGGTCCGAATGGACCTCCCGGGCTTCCCGGCGCCCTGTGGAGCGGGCAGATCCAGGATTGGGACACCGAGGCCTACCGCGCCTCTCACGATTGGACGCTGAGCCCCTCCATGGTCAATCACCTCTCCTTCGCGAAGAACACCTTCAAGAAGAACAGCTACTCCGGCAACGTGGACCAGAACTGGAAAGACAAGGTCTGCATCAAGAATGTGATTGACTGCAATCAGAACTTCCCGACCATCAACTTCACGGAGTTCTCCACCTGGGGCGGACCTTCATTCAACGGCACCGAACAACCCGGCTGGAGCGTCAAGAACGACTTCAGCTACATCCGCGGTTCGCACACCATGAAGTTCGGCTTTCAGCACGACAACCAGAATGCGGACGGCTTCGGGCAGCAGGACATCGCCGGCCGGGCGGACTTCAACTTCCTCGGCACCAGCGTGCCGGCATCGACCTCCTTCCCCAACAGCGGCGGCAGCTCCTTCGCCTCCTTCCTGTTGGGGGAGGCCCATCTGGGACGGACTGAAACCATCCGCGCGATCACGCAGAACTACCCTTACTTCGGCTTCTACGCGCAGGACGACTGGCGCGTCAACCGCAAGCTGACCGTCAATTTCGGCCTGCGCTTCGACTTCACGCAACCGCCGACGAACAGGAAGGACGAGTATTCCGACTTCAACCCCACGGTTCCCAATCCCGGCGCTAATGGTTATCCCGGCGCGCTCTGGTTCGCCGGCTTCGGCGACGGACGGGCGAATCGGCGCAGCCTCGTGCCGGGCTGGTACGGAGGCTGGGGGCCGCGGTTGGGTCTGGGCTACTCCGCAGATCAGAAGACGACTGTCCGGGCAGGATTCGGCAGGTCCTTCGCGCGCGTGACGGCGGTGAACACCAGCGGCCACTTCGCCGGCTTCATCGGCCAGTATGTTTTCGAGAACGCAACCCAAGGGGTTCAGCCGACATTCAGGCTCGACGATGGACTGCCGGCCTACAAACTGCCGCCGTCGATCGATCCGTCCTTCTCCAACCAGAACAACGTCGATTACTGGCAGGGCCAGGAAGCCACGCGGGCGCCGGAGAATCTCTTCTGGACATTGACGATCCAGCGGCAGTTGAGTTCGAGCACCGTTCTTGAAGCCGGTTATAACGCCAGCGTCGGCACACACCTGCAAACTGGATTGCTCAACTTCAATCAGGTGCCCACGCCGGTTTTCAATCAGATGGTCAGCCAGTACGGTTTAGTCCAGGCGCAAAGCCTTCTGCGGGCCGACATCAACTCGGCGGCGGCCGTGGCGGCCGGATTCCGCGCCCCGTACCCGAATTTCCTGAACCAGCGTGTCAGGACCGTCAATCAGTCGCTTCGGCCCTACCCTCAGTATCAGAACATCGTCACAGGAACGCAGAATGGCGATAAGAGCGGCCATTCCTCTTACCATGCATTGATCCTCAGGGCGGACCGCCGCATGACGCGCGACCTCACCTTTCAGTGGAACTACGTCTTCTCGAAGCTGCTCACCGATTCCGACACTTACTACGCGAGCGGTGGCGCCGCAATGGACCATTACAACCGCAGTCTCGAGAAATCGATCGGCCAGAATGACCAGACCCACGTGTTCAAGTTCAGCACACTCTACAGCCTGCCCTTCGGGAAGGGCCAGCGATGGGTGACCGGCGGGTTCTGGAGCCATCTGCTCGGCGGCTGGCGCATCTCGGCCATCCTGATCTACTCCAGCGGCTTCCCGGTCGCTTTGGCACGAAACAACCCTCTCGCGATCTTCAATGGCGCCACCAGGCCCTTCGTCGACTCCTATGCGGACTGGCGCGCACCCATCGCGGGGGACAAGTTCGACCCGAATGTCGACCGCTTTCTGAAGCCGGCCAATCAGTTCCCCGCCCAGCCGGCCAACTTTGGGAACGCGACGCGGTACAACCCAAAGGTGCGGGCGTTCTGGGATCAGGCCGAAAACATCAGCGTCGCCAAGACCTTCAACATCACCGAAGGATTTCGCATCGACCTGCGCGGCGAAGCCTTCAACCTCTTCAACCGGACCATCTTCGGGACCGGAAGCACCAACCTGAACGCCGGCAACTTCGGCATCGTCACCAACCAGGTAAACGACCCGCGCCAGATGCAGGTGGCGCTGAAGATCTACTGGTAAATAAAAAGACCCTCTTCACTGGGAAACCGGCGCATCCGAAGATGCGCCGGTCGCCACGCCGATCGGGCTTTACCCTGGATCTTAGACTCGATGGTCCCCTTCCAATCGGGGCACTATCAGGATATCACCGCGGATTGAGCAGGATGGGAGCAGCCTTGGACCAGTAGCGCGAGAAGCGTCTCAAGTCAGGCAGAGCGCGCAAGTCCAGAAACGGCTCCGCCTCGATGAGGGTCGCACCGAGGACGGAGGCTTTCCCTTGAATCCAGGGGTTGGGCGAGAAGCGTGTGATTACTTCCGTAGCGCCGTGCGCACGGGCGAATTCGAGCGCCTCGGAGACAGTTTCCCCTTTTCTGATTTCGACGTTCATCTCCAGCAGGCACTCATAGATGAAACCGATTCGCTTGAGCGAGTAGGCCCGGCTGGACAGGTATTCGTCGTCGAACACGAAGACCGCGGGTCGATCCTGAATCAGATTCGGGTCGAGCATGTCCTCATGCACCCACAGGATGGATCTCACCGCACCGCCTCCACCGGAAACAGCCTTGCGCTGATTGCCTCGTAGGTCCCCTCGAAGTCGCACCGCCCGCGCTTTGGACAATCGCGGCAGTAGGCGCCCTCCGTGTATCGGTCGAGGTTCTCCCGATTGAAGAAGTAGGGCTTGTTGCTAAACGTGGAGGCGACCCATTGCCAGGAGAGATTGTTGGAGGCCGGGTCTCCGTCGAGCAGATGGGTGAGAAACCAGCGCGCCCCGGCCTGCCAGGCCACTCGGCGCCAGTGGACGACATAGGCGGCGAGCCACATCCGGGCGTGGTTGTGCAGGTAGCCGGTTTCGCGGAGCTCGCGGCTGAAAGCGTCGATGCATGCCAGGCCGGTCTCGCCGCGATTGATGTCCTCCGGAAGAGTCGGGGAGTAGGCCCCCGCAGGGTGACCGGTCTTAATGGGCTCCCGATCCTCCCAGATGGCGTCGCCCAACGCCTTATAAAGCCGTTGATAGTAGTCCCTCCAGGCGAGTTCGGAGATGAACTTGGCGATAGCCGGGGCTGAGCCCGCCTTCTGAACCGCGGCCTCATAGACACGGCGCAGGGAAACAACGCCGTGGCGTATATAGGGCGACAGGCGCGTGACGGCGCCGGTCAGGTAGTTCCGGCTTCGCTCATAGCGGACAGGGTCGATGGAGGAGAGGACGGCGTTCGCCTGCGTCCCGCCGCCGCGAATGGGACTGAGCATTCCATCGAGTCCCGCCGCGCCGGGAAATTGTTCCGTCAGATACTCGGCGAGCTCATCCCTGGAGGAGAAATGTCTCCGCAAGATCACTGTGGCCTCACACGGATTCTTTTGCAGCGCTCGCTGCAAAACTTGACCTCCGCCCAGTCGCGCCGCCATTTCTTCCGCCACGTGAAGGGGCGGCCGCACACCAAGCATCTCTTGCTGGGCAGGTGCTGCTTTTTGACTCCCCGCATCTTCGTTGGAAGATGCTCGTTGTGGAGCCACAGATGGAAAAGCTAGCCCTTCTTGGGCCCGCCGAAGCTCCAGGTGTAACCGAACGGATCCACCACTTGGGCGTAGCGCTGGCCCCAGAACTGGTCCTCGGGCTTCATCGTCACCTTAGCCCCGGCGCCCACAGCCCGGTCGACGGCGTCGTCCACGTCAGGAACATCGAGATGAAGGACGAATGGCAGTTTCACGCCTTCAACCGGACCAACCGCGCCATAGTCGGGAAACTCGTCGTTGAACATGAGCTCCGAACCATCGATCGTAACGATGGCGTGCATGATCTTCGACCCGTCCGGCGTCCGGCTGACGGGGTGATCCGGCCGGGTCGCGCCAAAGGCTTTCTCGTAGAACTCCAGCGCGGCAGTGGCGTCGCGCACGGTGAGGTGAGGCCGAATCCCAGGAGCTCTCATGAACGACAGGGTAGCGTAGCCCGGCTCAATCGAGCCACTTGACGCTCAACGGCTGACTGCGGCCGCAGGCGCCGCTATCGGTGACGCCGAAAGCGATCAAAGCGCAGGCGTTGTCGGTCGCGGTCCTGAGCGCTTCCTCGCGGGATTCCGCAGAGGCGATCTTACAGGCGGTGCGGCCTTGGAAGCCCATGCAGACTTCCACGCGGTTCTTCCGTTGACCCAGCATCATGTAGGTCATGACGCCGATGAACAGCACGAACAGAGCGACCCCGGCCAGGATGAGTTTCGTCCTGCTCATTCGTTGAAGAAATTACCCATTCGCCGGAATTTGGCGACGCGGTCCTGAATCAGCGCTTCAGGCGTCATCGCCTTCAGCTCCTCGATCACGGGCAGGATCGCCTGTTTGAAGCTGGCCGCGGCAGCGTCGTAGTCTTCGTGGGCTCCGCCGGCCGGTTCCGGAATGATCCCGTCCACAAGCCCGAGCTGCAGGAGATCCTTGGCCGTGATTTTGAGCGCTTCAGCCGCAAGCGCGCCCTTGCTCGAATCGCGATAGATGATCGCCGCGCAGCTCTCCGGGCTGATCACGCTGTAGACGGAGTTCTCCATCATGTAGACGCGATTCCCGATGCCCAGAGCCAGTGCGCCGCCGCTGCCGCCCTCGCCGATCACCACGACGATCACAGGACACTCCAGCCGGGCCATCTCTCGCAGGTTCCAGGCGATCGCTTCGGCCTGGCCGCGCTCTTCGGCGTCCATCCCGGGGTAGGCGCCCGGGGTGTCGAGCAGGGTGATCACCGGCTTGCGAAACTTGGATGCCATCTCCATGATCCGCATCGCCTTCCGGTAGCCCTCCGGCTTGGGCATGCCGAAGTTCCGGTAGAGCTTTTGCTTCGTGTCCCTGCCCTTCTGCTGGCCGATGAACATCACCGGAACGGCGCCCATCGTACCGAAACCGCAGACGATCGCCGGATCGTCGCCAAAGCCCCGATCGCCGTGAATCTCCGTGAAATCGGGCGCCAGCCTCTGAATGTAGTCGAGCGAATGAGGCCGTTTCGGATGACGCGCCAGTTGCACGCGCTGCCAGGAAACGCCGGGACCTCCCTCTCCGCGAAGACGCTGCAGTTCGTTCCTCAGGTCGTCCAGCTTGGCTTTCGCCCCGGCGGACTCCATGTGGAGCTGCGAAATCTCGCGCTCAATGGCCGCCATGCGCTCCTGCTGTGCGGGGTCAGACATCCATGCTCCTTCTTACGAAGCTATCACTTCCAGCGCTTCGGGACCGCAGATGCGTTCGACCTCCGCCTTGAACTGCCGGTCCGGCAGAACCTTGGCGTCGACGTCCAGCAGCACGACGAAGTCCCTTGGCTTCTCGATCTTCAGCCGGACGCTGGTCTTGCCGGGCTTCGACTCGAACAGCTTGCGGAGTTCCTGCGCTCGCGCTTCGGCGCTTTGCGCCAATCTCACCCGGATCGAAATCAGGCTCGGCAGATCCACCCGGGCGTTTTCGAGCGCGATGATGGAATTGGCGTTAATCTTAACCGTCCCGTCTTCCTCGGGCATCACCTTGCCCCGCACAAGCACCGCGGAATCCTCGATGAGCAGCCCCTGCAGTTCGTCCCACTTGCCCGGGAAGACGAGCACCTCTGTCGAGCCGGTCCTGTCGGCCAGTTGCATGAAGGCCCAGGGTTTCTGCTCCTTGTTGCGGCGCCGCGTGATGCCGGTGAGAACTCCACAGAGCGCCACTTCCTCGCCGCGCTGCGCCTGCTTGATCGTCTCAGTGGTGTACTTGGACAACTCAGAGACTTTCCAGTCCCATTCGTCCAGGGGGTGGCCCGTGACGTAGAAGCCGATTGTCTCCTTCTCGCCCCTGAGTTTCTCCCGCGATGTCCAGTCAGGAACGTCGGGCAGGATCCTGTCGTGCGTTTCCCCGCCCCCGCCCATCAGATCGCCGAAAAGTCCGCCCTGGCCCGAAGCGAGATCTTTCTGCGCCCGCTGGCCGCTCTCGATCGCCTCTTCGAGGATCGCGAACAACTGGCTTCTCGTTCCCTTGAGAGAATCCATCGCCCCGGCGCGAATCAGCGATTCGACCACGCGCTTGTTGACCGCTGAAAGGTCGACACGTTCACAGAAATCGTCCAGCGTTTTGAACGGACCTCCCTCCGTCCGCGCGCGGACGATGGCCTCCACCGCCCCGGCGCCCACGTTCTTCACCGCGCCGAGCCCGAAGCGAATGGCATCGCCGGCCGGAGTGAAGTTGAGATCGGACTGGTTCACGTCAGGCGGAAGAACCTGAATTTCCAGCTCGCGGCACTCGTTGATGTACTTGACGACCTTCTCCGTGTTGCCGGTTTCCGACGTCAGCAGCGCGGCCATGAACTCCACCGCGTAATGCGCCTTAAGATAACCGGTGAGGTAGGCGAGGTAGCCGTAGGCGGCAGAGTGCGATTTGTTGAAGCCGTATTCGGCGAACTTCGCCAGCAGCTCGAACAGCGCCTCCACTTTCTTCCTCGGGTAGCCGTTCTTCAGGGCTCCCTCCACGAAGATTTCGCGCTGCGTGTCCATCTCCTCCTTTTTCTTCTTACCCATGGCGCGCCGGAGGAGGTCGGCCTGTCCAAGCGAGTAGCCGGCGATGCGCTGCGCGATCTGCATCACCTGCTCCTGATAGATGACAATGCCGTAGGTCTCTTCGAGAATCGGCTTAAGCTGGGGCAGATCGTAGGTGATCTGCTTGCGGCCCTGCTTCCGGTCGATGAAGTCGTCGACGAAGCCGTTCTTGATCGGCCCCGGCCGGTAGAGCGCGTTGAGCGCGATGAGGTCTTCGATGCGCTCGGGCTGCGACCTGCGCAGCACATCTTTCATGCCCGGCGATTCAAACTGGAAGACGCCGTCGGTCAGTCCCTTGGCGAAGATCTTCTCGTAGGTCAGCTTGTCGTCGAGCGGCAGATCTTCGAGCGCCAGCGTGAGCCCGCGGGTCTTCCTGATCAGCGCCAGCGCATCGTGAATGATGGTCAGGGTCGTCAGGCCGAGGAAGTCCATCTTGAGCAGGCCGAGTTTCTCGAGCCAGCCCATGTCATATTGCGTGACGACTTCATCCTTATCCTTATCCGCCTTGTAGAGCGGGACGATTTCCAGCAGCGGTACAGGCGAGATGACCACGCCCGCCGCATGCACGCCCGCGTTACGGGCCATGCCCTCCAGGCGCAAAGCGACGTCGATGGTCTCCCGGTAGCGCACATCCTGCCTGGCCAGTTCCTGGATGCCCGGCTCGGCCTCGATCGCGTCCTTCAGCTTGATGTTGAGCGGCTGCGACGGAATCAGTTTGGTGATTCTGTCGGCTTCGTTGAAGCTCAGCCCGATGACGCGGCCGACGTCCTTCAATGCCGCCTTGGCGCCCAGCGTGCCGAACGTGATGATCTGCGCCACCTGCTCGCGGCCGTATTTCTCGGTCACGTACTGGATCACCTCGCCGCGGCGATTGGTGCAAAAGTCGATGTCGATGTCGGGCATGCTGACGCGTTCCGGATTCAGGAAGCGTTCAAACAGCAGACCGTAGTGCAGCGGATCGATATCGGTGATGCCCATCGAATAGCCCACCAGCGAGCCCGCCGCCGAACCCCGCCCCGGTCCCACCGGAATGCCCTGCTGCTTGGAATAGCGGATGAAGTCCCAGACGATGAGGAAGTAGCCCGAAAACTTCATCTGCTGAATCAGGCGGATCTCCTCCTCCAGGCGCTCGATGTAGTCCTCGATACGGTGGCGCAGACGGCCCTGCGCGGCCAGTTGCTCCAGACGTCCCCGCCGCTTCTCGAAGCCCTGGCGGGCGACATAGGCGAAGTAGGTGTCGAGCGTATGTCCACCGGGGATTTCGAATCTCGGGAAGGGGTCGGCGACTTTCTCGAGCTTGACGTTGCAGCGCTGGGCGATCTCCCACGTCCTGTCGAGCGCGTCTTCGACTTCGCCGAAGATCTGCATCATCTGTTCGCGCGTCTTCAGGAAGAAGGATTCAGTCGAAAAGCTCATCCGATTGACGTCGGAGACCGTCTTGCCGGTCTGGATGCAGACGAGGATGTCCTGCGCGCGATGGTCGGACTGCTCCAGGTAGTGTGCGTCGTTGGTGGCGACCAGCGGAATCCCCGTCTCCGCGGAGAGCCGGTAGACCTCCGGCATCGCCTTCTTGTCCATGTCGAGCCCGTGGTCCTGGATCTCGAGGAAGAAGTTGTTCTTTCCGAAGATGTCGACGTACTCGTGGGCTAAGCGGCGAGCGTCCTGGTAGCGGTCGCGGAGCAGCGACTCGTTGATGTCGCCCTTCAGGCAGGCCGACATCGCAATCAGTCCTTTGCTGTGTTCGGCGAGAAGCGCCTTATCGACCCGGGGCTTGTAGTAGAAGCCGTCGAGGAAACCGGCCGAGACCAGCTTGATGAGGTTGCGGTAGCCTTCCTGGTTTTCGCAGAGCAGGACCAGGTGGTTGTACTTATTCTGCTCGTTCCGGATGGTGCGGTCCTGCTGCGCGACGTAGACCTCGCAGCCAATCACCGGGTGAACGCCGGTTTCCTTCGCCTTGAAGTAGAACTCAGCCGCGCCGAACAGATTTCCGTGATCGGTGAGAGCCACGGCCGGCTGGCCCTGCCGCTCGACCAGCTTCATCAGCTTGGAGATTTCGCACGCGCCGTCGAGCAGGCTGTAATCTGTGTGGCAATGGAGATGGACGAAGGGCTTTTCCGACATCGGCTGGAATTAACCAGTATCCTCCCTCGGGAGGTCCGTTGGCGATGGGCTTGATTTACGCTGGAGTCATGTTCTCCGACACGAGCCCGGAAGCAGCGCGGTTCTATTACCGGCGCCTGGCCGCGCTCACTCCCGCCGAACGTTTCCAGATGGGGCTGGAATTGACCGCAGCGGCGGATGAGATGCTGCGGGCGGCCGTCGCGCGCCGCTTCCCCGGCGCCTCGGAGGAGGAGTTTCAATACCAGCTCCTGCGCGCCCGCTACGGCAAGGAACTCGCGGACAAGGTGTGGCGCCGATGAGCGGGCTCGAGGAGGCTTGGCGAGGCGTCCGCAGGGCGTTGGATTCGGCGGGGGTCAGCTTCGCCATCGGCGGTTCCTGGGCCGGCACATCGTATGGCGAGCCGCGCCTGACAAACAACATCGATCTGGTCGCGAGTTTCACCGAAGAGAGCCTTTGGCGTTTCGTCGAACTGCTTGGCGGCGGCTATTACGCCGACGCTGAAAGCGCCTGGCGGGCGTTCGCTCTGAGCCGGTCATTTAACGTCATCCACAAGCGCTTAGCCTACAAGTTCGATCTCTTCCCGGCGAAAGACGCCTACGGGCGGGTCGAGATCGAACGGCGCAGTTTTGTCAGGATTCCCGGATTGGGTGCGGAGCCTGTGCCGGTGGTCAGCGCCGAAGATAGATATCGTCGTCGCCAAGTTGCGATGGCATCGCCAGGGAGGAGGAGTCTTCGAATACCAGTGGCGTGACATTATCGGCGTGCTGCGCAGCGAATCCGGCAGGCTCGACGAGGATTACCTCGAGCGTTGGTCGGCCGAACTTGGCATGCGCGATGCCTACCGCCGGGCCAAAGCTGAGGCCGCGTCATTGTGACCGCCGGCCCCGGCGGATCCGGTTGGCCTGCTGGCGGTCGAACAACGGGATGAGGCGCGAGTCGATGTAGTCGAAAGCGGTCTGGAGGCCGTGGTCGAGATAGGCGCGGCCGATGGCGGCTTCAACGGAGGTGGGTTCGCCCGCGGTGGAGAGGAAGCGGTTGGAGGTCATCGCGGCGGCCAGAGGCGCGTCGATGCGGCCCTGTTCCCTGAGGATCTTCAGGCGCGCGTGAAGCGAGAGGACGGCGTCGCCGATCCAGGCTTCACTGAGTTCGGCTTCGGTTTTCGGTCGTTTTGCCATAGGGCGCTTACAGGATTGTGACGCAATCCTGCGATCCTGGGTGAAGGGAATGACTCCATCACAGGTTCAGGTTCTGGGATTCGTGGCGGGGACGTTGACGACCTTCGCTTTCCTTCCGCAGGTCCTCGAGACGAGGAGGACGGGGGGCAAGGATCTGTCGTGGACGATGCTCTCCATGTTCGGGTCGGGGGTGGCGCTGTGGTTTGTCTACGGGTTTCTGGTGGATGCGCCGCCGGTCATCGTGGCGAACGGGCTGACGATCGTGCAGATTGGGGCGATCGTGTGGATCAAGGCGAGGCACGCAGGGCCTTCATTGGCCCGGGACGCGGAGGAAGATCAGGAAGCGGGCGGAGGAGAAGTACCAGGGCTCGGGGGCGCGGCCGACGACAAGGTCGAAGGCGTGGACGCCGGGATTCGCGTTTGAAAGCGCGGGCAGGCGGACCTGAACTTCAAGGATGCCGGAGGGCAGGTTGGGCGCCTGGTGGGCGGAGATGATCTCGCAGGGGCGCCCGACCATCTCGGCGGCAAGGGCGATGGACGGGGCGGAGAGCGTTGCGTGCTCGATCTCCCCGTCGGGCAGCGGGGGATTGAGCAGTCCGGTCCCTGAGATGTGGACGGTGACGACGTCGCCCGAGGCGGCGGGGGCGGCCTGGGAGTTCGCGACGCCGGTCGAGTTGGTCGGGCGGAGGCCGAGGATCCCGCTGACCGCAAGCGGCATCGCGGCGCCGGTGGACACGTTGAGGACGCCGGCGACATCACTGCCGCGCCAAAGGATGATCTGTTCCTGAGAGGACTTGAGCGCTTGGGGGAGGATCACGGTCAGGCTGCCGGGTCCAGCGGCCAGGACTTTGGCGGGTTGCCCGGCGATGGTGGCACGGTTGCCCGCATACTCATCGGGGAGGCGTCCATCGGGGCCGCGGGGCAGCTCCACCGGAGTGGCCGAGCCAATGCCGGGTCCGCGCAATTCCATGATGGCTCCGCCGGAAGCGAAGAGCTCCGTAGCCGGATGGCCGGGGTTGTGGGCGCAGAGGAGACGCAAGCCGGGAGGGGCGTTCCAGTCGAGGCGGGAGAGTGGAGTCTGGGCGCCTGAATCGAGGTAGGGCGACTGCCAGAAGACGACGCCTTCCGTCGCCGCAACGAGGGAGTGCGAAGAGCCGGGGATAAAAGTGCTGCGCAGGAAGCCGCCGTTGAGATCAAGCCGGGCCAGCAGAGCGGACGACTTACAGGGAGACTCAAGCATGGCGCCGGGCGCCGGCAGCCATGGGTTGGCGGGTTGGACGAGCCCGCCATAGACAAGGGCGGAGAATGAGCCGTCGGGGTGTATTGCGAAGTCCTCGATAGGCGTGGGGATGGAAATAAGCCTGACCTCACCCCTCAAGGGGTCGATCCGGGCGAGATGCGCATCCTGGGGCAGAGGCCCGCTGGTTCGGGCGCCGGTGGTCCAGAGAGCGCCGTCGGGGGCCCAGCGAAGGCTGCGCAGATAATCCAGCGGCAACTGGAAGTCGCCGGGGAGCAGGACGCCGCCGGGTGAGAGCACGTGGATGGGGACGATTCGTCCGCTGGCCTCGCCCGCGAAGGCGGCCTTGCCGTCCGGGCTGACCGCAACATCCGGGTAGAGAGCCGGGATCGGCGTGGAATAGCGCAGTCTGGCTCCCGACTGGTCGACTGAGGCGAGCCATCCGCACCATTGAGAGGCGAAAGGGGTCTGGAGGCAGGAGGGCGTGAACGGCGCGTTCTCAGTTGCCGGGAAATCTCTCGAATGAGATCGAATTCCGATGAACACTGCTCCTGAGGAGTCGACGCCAAGGCTTGTCGCAGTGTCGGGCAGCGGGCTGCCGAGCATCTTGGAGTAGATCAACTCGCCCGATTTGCCGCTGAGTTTGGCGATGAAAACGTCGCCGCCCGGATAGACGCGCGATTCCTGCCGCATCTCTTCGGGCCCGGCGTAGCCCGGTTGCAGAGGGTCTTGCGTGACGGGGAAGTCGGCTGAGTAGGTGGTCCCGGCGACGTAGGGATTTCCTTCCGCGTCCACCGCTAGAGCTGTTGCTTGATCGTACCGGCGCCCGCGCAGGTGGGTCATGAAGCGGAGGGCGCCGTCGGCGGAAAAGGAGAGCAGCGTCACGTCGGGGCACGGGTAGGGCGCCAAACCGCGAAGGCAGGTGGCCGCGTCAGGCGCCATGGCTGACCAGGTCGACTCCGTGCTCAGGACGTGCCAGTTGCCCACAGCATCGACCTCGGCGAGGCTCCCGCCGAGAACGGAAGTGAGGACTGGAAGTTCTTCAAATCTAAAGACCCTTCTGCCCGGCGAGTCGAGGGGTGTGGGAGGTTCCCAGGGGAACTCGCCGGCGGACTTGAGCGTGATGGCGGAGAGTTTTGCCGCGTCTGGAGAGAGGAAGGCCAATTCGAGGCGTTCGTTGACAACCGAGTATTCGACGTCCACGCCATCGAGCACCTGCAGGAATCGCAGCCGGCGGAATCGGTGGGCGGTGCTTCCTGTGGGATAGAATCGCTCATCGCCGGCGGGATCGCCAGGAGCGGCAACGCAGGCCGGGCGCGCGCCGGCGATTTCAAGCCGGCGGTCGGCGGGGATGGTCGTAAAGGAGCGGAAGCCGGCCGAACCCAAGCCGGTGCAGTTGAAAAGAAAACCGCTTGGGTTCAAAGCGTGGGTGTAGGCCGTGGGAGCCTGGCCAACGTTTTCGACGAACGCGGGCTCGAGACGGATGATAATCGGGTCAAGATTCTCCGAAAAAGCTGCCGCTGAGGGCAGCATCAGAAACGCAAGTCGAACGAGAGCTCTCGTGAACACACGAATCCTCTATTTGTTCGACGGTAAAAGTGGCGGCGGGTTTCGACGAAGCCAGTCAAACAACACGATTCCGGCGGCGACGCTGACGTTGAGGGAGGCGATTCTCCCGGCCATGGGAATTCTTACCAGAAAGTCACAGTTCTTCCGGGTCTGTTCGTGAAGACCGTGGCCCTCGCCGCCGAGGACGATGGCGGCGGGGCTGGAGTAGGAGACTTCGGAGTAGATTTCGGCGCCTCTTTCGTCGAGCCCGTAGATCCAGAAGTCCTTTTGTTTGAGGAGCTCAAGGGTGCGGTTGAGATTCCCTACCCGGACGACCGGGATGAGAGACAACGCGCCGGCGGCGGACTTGGCGACGGTCTCGGTGAGCGGGGCGGCGCGGCGCTCTGGAATGACAACTGCAGTAGCACCAGCGGCATGGGCGGAACGAATGATGGCGCCGAGATTGTGCGGGTCTTCGACGCCGTCGAGGAGAACGAGCAGACGGGCCAACGGGAGGACGTCTTCGAGCGAGACGTAGCGTTCGGTGGCGGCGAAAGCGACAACTCCTTGATGGGGAAGGCCTTTGACGAGCCGGTCGAGGGCCTCACGAGGCTCGAAGCGGATGGGGATATGACGCTCGCGGCAGAGGTCGATGATTTCCTGAAGGCGAGGCCCTGAAGCGCCCTTGACGATGTGAACGCGGTCGAAGGGGCGGCCTGCACGGAGGGCCTCGCGGACGGGGTGGATTCCGGCGAGGGGCAGCATGGTTTCCGAAAGAGATGGTATCAAAGGGGGGAATGTGAACTAAAACAATTTGAATGAGAAATGGTTGACGCACGGATGGCAATCTTTTACGATGGCGACAAGCGCGCAGAACCCATGGCCACAGCAGCGGCACGTCCGGCTCCCGTCGAAATCCCGAACAAGCTCTACTTCCGGATCGGGGATGTAGGGCGGATCACGGGGATCAAGGCGTATGTGCTGCGGTACTGGGAGAGCGAGTTCCCGACACTGAAGCCGAAGAAATCGGGGACGAATCAGCGGTTGTACCGGCGCAAAGACGTGGAGATGGTGCTGGAGATCAAGCGACTGCTGTACGAGCAGAGGTTTACGATCGAAGGCGCGCGAACGTACCTGGAAAACCGCCGCCACGCGCCGAAGCCGTTGACCCCAAAGCCCGCGGCGCCGAGAGAGACGGCGCAAGGGATGCTGTTCGCGCCGGATCCCGCGGTGATCGACAACACGCGGAAGGGTCTGGCGGGGGTGCGTTCCGAATTGAAGGCCATTCTGGAACTTCTTTCCTAAGCAGGAATTCAGCCTAGCGTTCGCCCGCGATGCCGATAAGGGCATTGAGGACGAGCATGATCCAACTGACCAGAATCAATCTGGTTCCGTTCCACCTGAACTCAGATCTGATCGAGCACATGGAAGCGACCCCGGACACGGTGATCTCGCTGACAACGGGGCAGAAGTTCGTGGTCAAAGAGACGCCGGAGGAGGTGGTGAACCGGATTGTGGCGTTCCGGCGGCGGGTGGTGCTGCCGAAGCCCGAGGAGCCGGAGGCGTAGGCCGTGGCGGGCGCAAGAAAGGGCCGGCGGGCGGACATCGCGAGTGTGGGCGGTTTGCTGCTGGCGTTTGCGGGAATCGTGGGCGGCTTTCTGCTGGAGGGCGGCAAAGCGGAGCAGATGATGGGGACCTCGGCGGCGCTGATTGTGTTCGGCGGCTGCGCCGGGGCGGTGATGGTGGCCAACCCTCTTTATCAGATCAGGGCGGCGCTGAGAAGGCTCAAGGACGTGATGTTTGAGGATCAGCCTGACGCCGGGGAGATGGTGGAGCAGGTGGTGAATTACGCGGTGATGGCGCGGAAGAACGGGCTGGTGAGTCTGGAGCAGGAGGCGATGAGCGCCAAGGATCCCTACCTGCGCAAGGCGCTGCTGCTGGCGGTGGACGGGGCGGATCTGGAGGAGATCCGTTCAATGATGGAGCTCGAAAGCGACGTGGCGGAATCGCGGGCCGAGCAGGAGGCGAAGGTCTTTGAATCGGCAGGCGGTTTCGCACCGACCATCGGCATCATCGGGGCGGTGCTGGGACTGATCATCGTGATGGGCCAGATCGACGACATGAACAAGGTGGGGCACGGGATCGCGGCGGCGTTTGTAGCGACAATTTACGGCGTGGGATCGGCGAACGTCCTGTTCCTGCCGGCGGCGAACAAGATCAAGATGCGGGCGGCGCGGGAGCGGGAGCGGCAGGAAATGATCCTGGCAGGCGTGATCGGGATCGTTGAAGGGCTGAATCCAAAGCTGATCCGAACAAAGCTGGAGGCGTTTGTGGGGCCGGCGGCGCCGGCGGCACGGAAGGCGGGGGGGAAAGCGTAGATGCGGCGGCGGGGCAAAAGCGCGCATCCGGAGAACCACGAGCGCTGGCTGGTCTCCTACGCTGACTTCATCACGTTGCTGTTTGCGTTCTTCGTGATGATGTATGCGAACTCGAAGACGGACCAGATCCGGGCTCAGCAGATCGCGGCGTCGTTCAGGCAGGCGATGTCGGAGGGGCGGCTGTCGCAGGCGCTGGCGCGCCTGGTGAATCCGGGGGCGGAGCCGGCGCAGAAGGCGGAGATGCCAAGAGCCCGGCGGGAGCCGAACGAGGAGACGCCGCGCGGCCAAGCGGTTGAACTGCTGCCTTCGCTCGTGCAACTTCGAGAGTCGCTCAAGCGGGAGATCGCGGCGGGGCGGCTGGACGTGAGGATGGAACGGCGCGGCCTGGTGATCAGCCTGCGGGAGGCCACGTTTTTCCCGCCGGGCAACGACACCGTGGAGGTGTCGACGTACGCGACGCTGGAGATCATCGCGAAGGAATTGAAGCGGTCGCCGAACCCGATCCGCATGGAGGGCCACACCGATGCGGTCCCGATTCATACGGAGCGGTTCCGCAGCAACTGGCACCTCTCGGCGGCGCGGGGCATCGCGATGATGGAGCTGTTCACGAGCCGTTTCGGGTTTCCCGCGGAGCGGATCGCCATCGCGGGGTTTGCCGAGACGGCGCCGGTGGCGAACAATGAAACGGCGGAAGGGCGGGCGCGGAACCGGAGGGTGGACATCGTGGTGTTGAACGAAGAAGGGATGATCAGCGAACCGGTGCGGTCGGCCGCGGGAAAAGCCGGCGATGGCAGTCACCTGTCTGAAGCATCCCACTGATACCTTGGGGGAATGTTTCCGTGGTTCCTCTTCTTCTTCAGCGAGCCGCCCAAGGACATCCCGCCCGTTTATACCGCAGTGACCGTGACTGCCACGATGGGCCGGCCGGCGAAGGCAGAAGAGACCGCGCCGGCTGCTTCCGTGATCCAGCTTCAACCGGCGGGAGAGGGGCCGCTGGCAACGATCGGCCAGGCGCTGGACGACACGCCGGGTGTCCTGGTTCAGCAGACGACGGCGGCGCAGGTGTCGCCTTTCCTGCGCGGACTGACAGGCTATCAGGTGTTGAACCTGATCGACGGCATCCGGTTCAATAATTCCACATTCCGGTCGGGGCCGAATCAATACCTGGCGTATGTGGAGCCGGCGCAGGCGCAGCGGATGGAGACCGTGCTGGGCCCCGCGGGCGCGCTCTACGGCAGCGATGCGATGGGCGGCACGATTCAGGTGCTGACGCTCGAGCCGGAGTTCTCGAATTCGCCGAAGCCGGAGTATCACGCCGACTGGTCGGCGTTCGCGGGCTCGGCGGACATGAGCGCGGGCGCGCGGCTACGGCTTGCAGGCGGGACGGCGCGGTTGGCGTGGCTCGCCGGGGGTACGGTGCGGCGCCACAACGATCTGCGGGCGGGAGACGGAAGGGATTCGCGCCATGCGTTCCGCAGATTCTTTGGGCTGGAGGACGGACTGATCCGCGAGTTGACGGGCGCGGAGCAGCAGAACACGTCGTTCTCGCAAAGCGGCGCGCACGGGAAGGTGAGTGCGCGGTTATCGCCGCGGCAGATCCTCACCGGCTGGTATCAGTACAGCCGGCAGGAGGGCGTGAATGGTTACAAAGACCTCTGGGGCGGGCAGGGACGCATGGTCTCCAGATTCGAGCCGCAGAGCCTTCACTTTGGATACGCGCGCTGGGAGCTGCTGGAGAGCATGGGGCTGGACCGCCTGGCGGCGACGGTTTCATTGAACCAGCAGTCGGACGGGGGCATGAGGCAGGGACTGCGAACGTCCGACACATTGACGGTGGAAGAGAGCCGTGTCCGGGTGATCGGATACTCGGCGCAGGGGGCGAAGAGTTGGGGCGTCAGGCGTGCGCTGGTGTTTGGCGGCGAATACTACGGGGAAAACGTCGAAGCGCGGAGAACGGACAACGGAAAGACGGTGCGTCCGCTCTATCCGAACGGATCTGAGTACGGGACGGGCGGGGGGTTTGCGCAGATGAGCGACGCCTGGTTTGGCGGTAGGTTGGCGGCGACGGGCGGGCTCAGGTGGACGGGCGTGCGGTTCGCGGCGCCGGCGGATCCGCGGTTTGGACTGCTCGCATCGAGCCAGAATTTCAGCGATGTGACGATGAACGCGAGCCTGGTGTGGCGCGCCGGCTCTGGCTTCGAAGTGTTCGGACTGGGCGGGCGAGGATTCCGCGCGCCGAATTTGAACGACCTGGGCGCGATTGGCTTGAACGATCTCGGCTACGAGATCCCCGCCTCAGAAGCCAAGGGGGCGTTGATGGGGAATAACTCGTCGGAGGCGGCCTTGCCTATCGGACGGAGCGTGACCGCTCTCGGACCGGAGAGATTGTGGAACGCCGAAGGCGGGGTTCGTTGGAGAAGCCGGCGTCTCCATCTGGAAGGGCGGATGTTCGATGCGGAGCTGGCCGATCCGATCGTCCGGCGGACGCTACTCTATCCCTTGAATGCAATCCCCTCGGAGCTTGCCGGGCTGGCGGTGAAGGCGAACGAGCCGACGGCGGCGCAGCGCGCGGCCGGTGTGACGACGGTTTCCACGGCGGCCGATCCAAGGGCGCTGAAGGCGTTCGTGAACGACGGGCAGGCGCGCTACTACGGGGTGGAAAGCCTGGCGCGCATCGATCTGGGGGGAGGAGTCCGGCTCGATGCGGGCTATAGCTGGATCGCAGGCCGGGATTTGTATCCGAACCGGCCGGTGCGGAGGCTCCCGCCGCAGGCGGGCTCGGCGGCGGTTCGATGGAATCCATCGCGAAAGAGGATGTGGCTGGAAGCGCGGCTGAACGCAGCGGGGGCGCAGAGCCGGCTGAGCGGCGGCGATCTGGACGACGAACGGATCGGCGCGTCGCGGAGCCGGAACGACATTGCGGCGTTCTTCCGCGGGTCGCGCGTGGCGCCGTGGGTGGACGCGTCGGGCCGGTTCACGCCGACGGGAGAGACGCTTGAGCAGATTCAGAACCGTGTGCTTCCGCGCAGCGTGGCGGCGGCCGACTCGATGCGTGTGCCGCTCTACCGGGAAACAGCGGGCTGGTGGACGGTGGGTGTGCGTACGGGAGTGCCGGTGGGGGAGCGTTGGACCTTACAGCTCGCCCTTGACAATCTGGCGGACAGGAACTTCAGATTGCACGGCTCAGGAATCGATGCGCCCGGGATCAGCGCCTGGTGCGGAATCGTGTGGCAGTTCTGAGCGAAGCTGGTCGAGGACTTTCTGCGCGGCGCGCTGGCTGGCCTGTTTGAGAGTGGAGCCGGTTGCCTGGGCCGAGACCTCGCCGCCGAGCCGGGCCTCGACCGTATAGACCTTTGCGTGCTGAGGACCGCTTTCATG
>CAYWST010000052.1:0-20613 GCA_964461075.1 uncultured Solibacteraceae bacterium
TGTCATCGCGCGGCTTCGCGAAAAGCTGGCCGAAGAGACCCTCACCGTTTACCCCGAATACGAGGCCGCCCGCGCGGCCGCCGCCGGGTTCCTCGGCGTGGCCGACGATCAGTTCCTTCTCACCAACGGCACGGACGAAGCCATCCAGATCCTCATCAACACCTTTGTCGAGGGCCATGACGAGGTCATCGTTCTCTCGCCCAGCTATGCAATGTACAGGTTCTATGCAGAAGTCGCGGGCGCAAAGATCACAAGTATCCCCTATCAGGGCGAGCGCCTCGAATTCCCCCTCGATCAACTGCTTGCCGCCATCACGCCGAAAACCCGCGCCATCCTCATCTCCAATCCCAACAACCCCACCGGTTCATGGATCGAGATCGACCCGGTTCTTCGAATCCTGCAAGCCGCGCCGCATGCCGCCATCCTGATCGACGAAGCCTATTTCGAGTTCTGCCGCATCACCGCACTCGGGCTCATATCCGATTACCCGAACCTCTTCGTCAGCCGCACATTCTCCAAGGCGTACGGCATGGCCGCGCTCCGCCTGGGCGTGCTCATCTCGCAGGCGGCCAACACCGCCTTCTGCCGTAAGGCGCAATCTCCTTATTCCGTGAACCTGCTGGCCGCCATCGCCCTGCCTGCGGCCGTCGCTGATACGGAATACGTCCGGAGCTATGCCGAAGCCGCGATCACATCGCGCCTGCTTCTCGAACTCGGCTTTAGCGAGCGGGGCATCCGCCACTGGCCCAGCATGGCGAATTTCGTCCTGTTCGACGCCGGCGCAAAGGCCATCCCGCTCCGCGACGCCCTCCGCGCGCGGGGGATTCTCGTGCGTGACCGCAGCTATGAACTGCCCGGAACGGTGCGTGTCACCGCCGGCACGCCCTCCCAAACAGAAGCGTTCTTCAAAGCCTTCGACGAGGTCTGGCCCACGCTATGAAACCCCTCATCGTTTTTGATATGGACGGCGTGCTCGCTGAAGTGACCGCAAGCTACCGCCTCGCCATCATCGAAACCGTGCGTCATTTCACCGGCGCCGAGGTCCACGCAGACGCCATCCAGAGCTATAAGAATCGCGGCGGCTGGAACAACGACTGGCTGCTCAGCCAGCAGCTTTGCCGCGACCATGGCCGCGAGATCGCATATGAGGACGTTAAGGATTTTTTCTGCCGCATTTTCTTCGGCGAGAATAACGACGGCCTCATCGCCAATGAACTGTGGATGCCCCGCGACGGCTTCTTCAACCGGCTCGGCGCCCGCTATGACTTTGCCATCTTCACCGGACGCGACCGGAGGGAGGCGCGGATCACCCTTGGGAAGTTCGCGCCCGATGTCACGTTCTCTCCAATCATCACCGCCGACGAGACCAGCGAGCCCAAGCCCTCGCCCCAGGGCCTCGAGATGATCCGGGCTGCGCGCCCCGGCGTCGAGTTGCTTTATGTCGGCGACACCATCGACGACGCCCGCTCCGCGCGGGCCGCCCAGGTGCCCTTCTACGGCATCGCATCGCCCGCTACCGGCTGGAACATCGAACTCGGCCGCCTTCTCAAGGACGAGGGCGCCGTCGCCGTCCTCGATGAAGTGAACCAACTGGAGTCGATCCTGACATGAAACGCACCGCCTCCATCGAGCGCATCACGCGCGAAACGCAGATCCGCGGCAAGCTCGCCATTGAAGGCAAGGGGCGCTACACCATCGCCACCGGCGTCCGCTTCCTCGACCATATGCTTGAGCTGTTCGCCAAACACGGAGGGTTCGATCTCGAGATCGCCGCCACGGGCGACCTCGACGTCGATCAGCATCACACCGTTGAAGACGTCGGCATCGTGCTCGGCGAGTTGTTCCGGGACGCTCTCGGCGATCGCAAGGGAATCAATCGCGCCGGCTATTTCGTCCTTCCCATGGACGAGACGCTGGCCGTCGCCGCCGTCGACCTTGGCGGCCGGCCCTATCTTGTTTACGAGGACAAAGTGAAGACGCGCCTGGTGGGCGATCTGCAGAGCGAACTGCTCGAGGACTTCTTCCACGGTTTCTCGACCAAGGCGCAGGCGAACCTCCACGCCAAGGTCCTCTACGGGCGATCCAACCATCACAAGGTCGAAGCCATCTTCAAGTGCCTCGCCCGCGCCATGAAGTTCGCCTGCTCCAGGGACGCGCGGCTGAAGGATCAACTTCCTTCGACGAAAGGCCTGCTTTAGATGATTACCATCGTCGATTACGGCGCCGGCAATCTCCGCAGCGTGGAAAACACGCTCGGCGCGCTTGGCGCCGGCTACGAAATCACTCGCGATCCGGATCGGGTTCACCGCGCGGAGAAGCTCATTCTGCCCGGCGTAGGCCACTTCGGACAGATGATGCGCGCCCTCGACCAGCTCGGCCTCCGCGCGCCGATTCTCGATGCCGCCCGCCACGGCACTCCATTCCTCGGGATCTGCCTCGGCTTGCAGGCGATGTTCGATACCAGCGAAGAAGCCCCCGAAGAGCGCGGGTTCGGCCTCTTCCCGGGCCAGGTTGTGCGCTTCGCTCCCGGCGTGCGCGCGCCCCAGATGGGCTGGAATGAAATCTCGCCTCGAGCGGACTCGCGCCTCCTGGCGGGTCTGGGCCCGAAGCCGTATGTCTACTTCGCGAACAGCTACTACGTCCCGCCGATGAGCGCCACCGCCGCCACCTGCCACTACACGATCGACTTCACAGCCGCCTTGGAAAAGAAGAACGTCTTCGGCGTGCAATTTCACCCCGAGAAATCGGGCCCCATCGGCTTGAGAATCGTCCGCAACTTCGTGGAGCTGTGATGCTGGCCAAACGAATCATCCCCTGCCTTGACGTCACCGGCGGCCGCGTCGTCAAAGGCGTGAATTTCGTCGGCCTGCGCGACGCCGGCGACCCGGTTGAACTCGCGGACCGCTACAACCTCCAGGGCGCCGACGAGCTCGTCTTTCTCGACATTACCGCCTCCAGCGACGCGAGGAATACCATGGTGGATGTAGTGGACAGGACCGCGCGCAAGGTCTTCATCCCACTGACCGTCGGCGGCGGGATCCGCTCGATCGACGACGCACGGCGCATCCTCCACGCCGGCGCCGATAAGGTCAGCGTCAACACCGCCGCCGTCCACCGGCCCGAACTCATCACCGAGCTGAGCAACGAGTTCGGCGCCCAGGCCGTGGTCCTGGCCATCGACGCCAAACACAACGGCCGCGGCTCGTGGAACGTCTTCACCAAAGGCGGGCGGGTCGACGAAGGCGTTGACGCCGTGGAATGGGCCGCTCGCGGAGAGGCCCTCGGCGCGGGCGAAATCCTGCTGACCTCCATGGACACCGACGGCGTGCAGGACGGCTTCGATTGCGCTCTCACACGCGCCGTCAGCCGCGCCACCCGCATCCCTGTCATCGCCTCCGGCGGAGCGGGAAAGCCCGAGCACTTCGTGCGCGTCCTCACTGATGGCGAAGCCGACGCGGCGCTGGCCGCCTCCATCTTCCACTACGGCACATACACGGTGGATGACCTGAAGGAAGTTCTCGAACGCGAAGGCATCCCGGTGAGGAGAGTCCGCGGCGCATGATCATTCCCTGCATCGACCTCATGGACGGCAAGGTCGTCCAGCTTGTTCAAGGGCGCGAAAAGGCGCTCGAAGGAGCGGCCCCGGCCGAGATGCTCGAACGCTTTTCGGCTTTCCCGGAGATCCAAGTCATCGACCTCGACGCCGCCATGGGCAAGGGCGAAAACAACTCGATTGTGGAGATGCTCGCTTCCCGCGCGCGCTGCCGCGTCGGCGGAGGGGTGCGCACCGCCGGGCGCGCGGCCGCCTTGAAGAAATGCGGGGCTCATCGCATCATTGTCGGCACCAGCGCCTTTACCGCGAGCGGGATTAATCACCCGCTACTCGAAGAGATCGCCGCCGCAGCCGGCCGCGAGAATGTCACCATCGCCCTCGACTCCAAAGGCGGCCGCATCGTCGTCAAGGGCTGGCGCGAAGCGCTCGACCTCCGCGCGGAAGAGGTGATCAAGGACCTTGAGCCCTACTGCAGCGGATTCCTCTGCACCTACGTCGACAAGGAGGGCATGCTGCAGGGCACCGACCTCGGCTGGTTCGCCCGGCTCCGCGCCGCGACTCCTCACGAACTCACCGCCGCGGGCGGCATCACCACCATTGACGACGTCCGCGCCCTGATGGCCCTCGGCATCCACGCAGCTCTGGGCATGGCTATCTATACCGGGCGGCTTGACCTCGCCGAACTGGCGCGGCTTAACGCTTCCTGGTGAGAAGCGCCAACCCCGCGAGCCCGCCGCCAAGCAGAGCATAGCCGGAAGGTTCGGGCACGGCCACGGGATCCGAGATACGAACCGATTCGGAGAGGTCCGTGACGTTCACTTCTCCCACCCCATCGACATCGACGATGAACAGAGCGTCGCTCGAAAGCAGCGGAGTCAGATTCCCGTCATAAAGAAAGACGGCGAAGGATGAGCCGTCCAATCCCCCGCTGGGCGTGTCGACAAGCGGACCGTTCAGCAAGAGCTTGAATGAGACGTAAGAGCCGAGGAACAGTTCCTGGCTGTAGTATGAACCGGGGACGGGCAGGTTCTCGAGAGTCGTGTTGCCGGGCAGATTGCCGTTCACTGTTCCAAATGGAACCAGCGGGGCCCCAAGCGTCGCATCGGTCGTGAATCCCTGAATTGTGAGGGCGCCTGCATCGGCTGTGTCGCTGCCCGCTCCGAAACTGACGTCCAGGAACGCCGTCGAGCCCGCGGTCAAAGAACTCGTATCGATGGAGACCTCGAAAAGGAGCGGGGCGGCTTGCGCGCCAGCCGCCAACAGGGTCGAGGCAAGCAAAAGAAGTCCGGTCTGTCTCATTTCGATCTCTCCCTTAGAAGGCGCCCGAATAGGCCACGGGCGTCCAGGTGATGCTCTGCGTTCCTGTCCTCGAAAAGCGGAAAGTCTGCGACACGGAGGCCCCGGCAGCCAGCGCCCCCGATGTCATGACGATATAGGGCTTGCCGTCCGGCGTCGTCCCCGCGGCGTTGGCCAGGGTGACGCCGGCGGGCAGCGCCGTCACCGCGACGGAAACCGGTCCGCTTAGCGCGCCGGCGCCGATGTTCTTGACAGTCACAGTCTGCGTGAACAGATTCAGGGCCCTGTTAAATAGAAGCCCGCCGCGTGTGATCTGCACTTGGGCTGTCACATTCACGGCCTCTGGCAGCGTGAAATAGGCGACGGCCGGATCGTGGTCGGACAGCCGCTTGGCCGTTGTACTGTCTCCACGATTAGACTCCGCGAAGTCAGCGTTCACCCGCCCATGCGCGAAGCGCGTCAGCCTTTGGAGCGCTGGAGCGTTTACGATAACGTGATCCAGGCTCTGGTTATTTCCCGCGAAATTGTAGCTGTACTGTTCGTTCAACGGCCTGGTTCCGATCAGGTTGGTCAGATCCGGATTCACCAGATCGTTCACCGGCAGCAGGACGGGGGAGGACGTGGGCGTCCCCTGAAGGCCTCTCATCACGTCCACATATCCGTCGCTGAATTCAAACGCGTTGAAATCGCCGGCGACAATGATGCGCTCCTTCGAGTTGGCGGTTTGTCTTGCCTGAATCAGGTTGGCGAGGTATACCGTCTGTTGACGGCGCTTCTCTCTCGCCCGTACGCCGCTATCATTGTTTGAGCTGACATCTCCGAGTGACCGTTGGTGAACCGCAATCACCGTCAGGTCCAGTCCGATGTCCGCGCCGGGCTTTTTGATGCTCCCTGTCAACACCAGCGGCGGCCGGTCATTCAGCAGTTCTCCCGGGTATCCAGCGAAGGGCTCGTCCTTGCCTTCCTGCACAACCGAACTGACATTGACCCTGCTGCTCTTGACGAGGAAACCGGCATCAATGCCGGAGCTGTCGTTGCCTTCCAGCAGATAAGCGGCATACGCCGGCGCCGAAGGCGCAGAATCGGTATTGACCTTGTTCGCGATATCCTGCAGTGTCGCGAGATTCTCAACCTCGACGCAGGCGATGATGTCGGGCGACTGCATGATTTCGCGGATGACCTTGGACGCCTTCGCCAACCTTCCCTGATACGCGACATCGGTCAACGGCACGTCGCTTCCCGGGTCGTTCACGTTGTTGTAGAACCTTTCGAAGTTGAGCGTCGCCACGGTCCCTTCAGACGCTTCTGGAGCCGGAGCGGGGGCCATCTGCTTGCCGCCGCTGACCACCGGGATGGGAGCCGGATCCGGGTATACCTTCCACTCGCCGAAATCGTAGTGCAGCACCCCGGTGATGCCTGTGACCGTTGCACCGTTATCCGGGTTGAGAAGCGTTGAGCCTGTCTGCGCCGCGCTCTCGACGTTGAAGACTTCGGGATTGCCGTCGAACTTGGGGATGAGCGGATTTGACGCCGCCAGCGGGTCCGTGATGAGCATGCCCGGCTCGCGGAACGTTTGCGTGCCCGTCAGCACGGCGTAAAACCGCCCGGTGCTTGTCGCCGTGTTTGATCCCTCGTTCACGTTGGCGTTCGTAGCCCCGGTGACGAGCAGCGGCGCGAGCATGAGCCTCATCCCCTCGTACTTCTCGTATTGGTCCGTCGTCCCGTTCGGGTTCGTCAAGGATCCGTCAAAGACGACCGGCGACGGAAGAGGGTTCCCGGTAGAGATGGAAACAACCGTGGGTGAAGTCAACTCTGTGACGGTCCGGGGAGAACCCGTACGGCCGAACTCCGCCACGACACCGGTCACGCAGACAAGGTTGCCGACGGCCGCCGCGGCCGGCGCGCTGCTTCCGGTGAACACAAACAAGCCTTCGCTTGTATTCGGATCGGAATCCACTTCCGCCGTTTGCGACTGGAAGAAGAACCCGGACCCAACCCGCGCCGTGACGATGCCGCGCGTTGTGACCGTGAGCCCGGTTCCAGTCGAGGTGATCCCCGGCCCTTGAATCTGAGAAATCGTGTGAGTCGGAATGCAGGAAGGAGGTGGAGGAGGAGCGGAGCAGTTCGTGAAGGGGCTCGAAAGGTTGCGCGGATTCGGGGCGCCTGCGGAGAAGTCGAGTGAGTTGTTGTCCGTGTCCGTGCAGCCATTGCCGGCGCGGAGAGCCGAAGTCGTATTGGTTGTCGCCGGCGCCGCCGCGCCTTCGGCGAAGTTCGCGTTGCCATAGCCAACCAGGTCGATGATCAAGGCAAGCTGTGCGGCGCTGCATGGGGTGGAGCCACCATTGCATCCGAGGGATGCGTTGGAGTTGACCAGCGCCACCTTGCCCGCCGTCGCGCTCATTGCGATCGGCGTGGTGTCAACGAAGTCGGCGGCGATCGGGACACTTCCGCCAGACCCCTGCGCCTGCTGCACCAGGTAATACTGCCCCGGCTGCAGCGTGACGTTCGGCAATTCCGTGATCTGGGTGCTGGTTGCGCCGAAGTTCCCTGTGCTGGTCGCGCTTGCATATTGAATCGACTTGCCGTTCAGCGAGACAGGCGAAGTCCCGCGGTTGAAGAGTTCCACGAAATCGTGAGTGAACGTGGCTCCGCTGTTGCCGCCTCCACCGTACACCTGGCTGATCACCAGGTCAGGGCTGACACCGCTGGCGGCCGAACCGGCCAAAAAGAGAGCGAGCAACGTGAAGCAAACGAGTCTCGGCAAGGCTTCCCTCCGCATCCGGACACTTCCAGACCCATGAAGGTAGCAGGGCGGTCGTGCAAATTTGATGAGAACCGGAACGGGAAAGTCCTATCGAGTCCTTCGCTTGGCCCCAGGACCTTGGTCCTATGCGCGGATTGCGCCCAGCAGGCCGGCAGGGTGCTCAACCCAGAAATCCGGCCTGTGCTCCCGCATTTGCGCGGCGTTGCCGTAGCCCCATCCGGCCGCGCAGGTCTTCACCCCGGCGCGCCGTCCGGCTTCCATGTCCGGCGCCGCGTCCCCGATCATGAGCGCTTCCTCCGGCGCCACGCCAAACAACTGCAGCGACTTCAAAACGACGTCGGGATTCGGCTTCGAAGGAAATCCATCCGTGCCCTGAACATGGTCGAAGTACGAGACGAGACCAAATTGCGTGAGCACCGCTTTGGCCGTTTCGCTCGATTTGGTCGTCGCAGTGGACTTCAGGCCGTCCAAACCGGCCAGCATTTCGGGAACTCCATCGTACACGCGGGTCGAGGAGTGATTTCTCCCCAGGTAAATCTCTCTGTACCGCGCCAGCAGCCGCTCATGCTGCTGCCGGCTGTAAGCCGGAAGCACCTGCTCGAACAGCGCGAACAGATGATATCCGATGAAAGACCGGAGGTATGTTTCCGCAAGTCCGTTCACGCCGTGTTCGGTGAGCGCGGCACGGACGGCGCCGCAGATGTCGGCCGCGCTATCCAGCAGCGTTCCGTCCACGTCGAACAGATAAAGTTTGAATGGAGGGATCACGCGGGCTGGGGACGCTCCCCGTCAAGGAAGCCTGGTGAAGACAGTCTTTCACCCGGCTCCGGCCTGAGAACCTTCTGTTCCGCGCCATCGGCCGGTTTGGATGCGATGGTATCGGCAGTCTGCCTGCCCTCGATAATGGCGCGCACCTCCTCGCCGTCGATCGACTCTTTCTCCAGAAGGAGTTGGACGATCTTTTCGAGCGCCCATCGGTGCTCGCCGATCAGTTTCTCAGCCTTCATATAAGCCTGGTCGATCAACTGGCGCACTGCCACGTCGATCTTCACCGCCGTGTCTTCGCTGTAATCACGGTGCTGGGCGATCTCCCGGCCGAGGAAGATCTGCTCTTCCTTGCGGCCGTAGCTCATCGGCCCGAGGTCGCTCATGCCGAAATCGCAAACCATGGCGCGGGCGATCTCGGTCGCCTGCTCGATGTCGTTGCGGGCCCCAGTCGAAAGCTGGTTGGTATGCAGCATTTCGGCGATCCGGCCCGCCATGGCCACGCACAGGCGGGTCTCCAACTGAACCTTGGTCCGGTTCAACACGTCATGGGTCGGCAATTGCATTGTCACGCCCAGGGCGCGCCCGCGCGGGATGATGGTCACTTTGTGCAATGGATCGGCGTCCGGAAGCAAGGCCGCGACCAGCGCGTGGCCCGCCTCGTGATAGGCCGTGACCTTCTTGTCCTCCTCGCTGAGAATCATCGACCGCCGCTCAGCGCCCATCAGGACCTTGTCCTTGGCCATCTCGAAGTCGACCATCGTGACGACCTTGCGGTTCTGCCGCGCCGCCCAGAGCGCCGCTTCGTTCACGAGATTGGCCAGATCGGCGCCGGCGAAGCCGGGCGTGCCTCGGCTGATTATCGACAGATCGACGTCGTCGGCCAGCGGGGTCTTTTTAGTATGAACCTTGAGAATCTGTTCGCGGCCTTTCACGTCCGGAAGGCTCACCACCACCCGGCGGTCAAAGCGGCCCGGCCGCAGTAAGGCGGGATCGAGAACGTCCGGACGGTTGGTCGCCGCCACAAGGATGACTCCCTCGTTCGACTCGAAGCCGTCCATTTCGACCAGCAACTGATTCAGGGTCTGCTCGCGCTCATCATGGCCACCGCCAAGCCCCGCGCCGCGATGGCGTCCCACTGCGTCGATTTCATCAATGAAGATGATGCACGGGGCGTTCTTCTTCCCTTGCTCAAAGAGGTCGCGAACACGGCTTGCGCCCACGCCGACGAACATCTCGACAAAGTCGGAGCCCGAAATGGAGAAGAAAGGAACGTTCCCTTCTCCGGCGATCGCGCGCGCCAGCAGCGTCTTGCCCGTCCCTGGAGGTCCGATCAACAAGACGCCCTTGGGGATTCGACCGCCCAACTTCTGGAACTTCTGCGGCTCGCGGAGAAACTCAATGATCTCCTGAAGCTCTTCCTTGGCCTCGTCGACGCCCGCCACGTCTTTGAACGTCACCTTTTTCTGCTGTGAACTGTGCATCCGCGCGCGGCTCTTGCCGAAGCTCAGGGCCTTGTTGCCGCCGCTTTGCATCTGCCGCATCATGAAGATCCAGAACGCGAGAAGCAGGAGGATCGGCACGCCGTTGATCAGAAGCGCCACCCAGTTGCCCGACGACGGCTCTTTAATTCTCACGGTCACGGCCTTGCTGTCCAACAGGTCGTATACCTTGTCATAACCACGGGGGATGGATGTCCGCAGCTCGCTTTTTCCGTCACGGAACGTACCCGTGACCTCGGTCTCAGCGATCGTGACCTCCTTCACACGCTCGGCTTCCACTTGCCGCAGAAAATCGGTGAAGCTCAGCTCCATGACACTGCGGGAGTTGTTCGATTTGACGACAGTCCAAAGCAGAACCGCCACGCAAACCAGAACCACCCAAAATATCGCTGTCTTAACGTTGGAATTCATTCCTTCTCCCGCGCCGGGCTCCCTCATTGGGGGAGCAACTGATTTTTCACTACTTAGTCAGACGTCTTCCGAACGTGATTTGATTCACCGGGCGAGAAATCCCTGACTTCAATCAAGTTCGGGCGTCCCGGCGCGGCGGCGGCCCATTCGGCCACTCCAAATCGGCGCGCCCAAACGATCCGCTCCCCCGAGATGATAACCGGCCATCTCTCCCGATCCCATCTCGGGATACGCTCCCGCTGAAACAGCTCGTGCAGCAAGTACTCTCGTCTCGCCCCATTCGGCTGGTAGCGGTCGCCATACCTCCATGCTCTAAGGACGAGCGGAAAGGCGAGCAGGTCACCATCCAGGATTTGTCTGCCCCCATTATATCGGCAACCCGGGCCTGAGACATGAAACCCTTCATCAGGCAGAACTTCGGGCCGCTGCAATTCGACTGCCGCTGCGCCCCATTCAGCCCGGTATCGTCCGAGTCCATCCATGCGGACCTCCCGCGGACCGGCGTCGATCGTTGCCTCGGCAGGTTCGATCCGGATCTGGTCAAAACTCCTTCGCAACCGCAAGCCGGGCGCCCTGACTTCACCGGAGTTCCGCTGTTTCAAGAGCCTTGCAAACTCCTCAAAATGAACATGATCCAACCGAGACAGGGAACCCCGGACCAGTTCGGCCGCCTGCCGCAAGACGCGTTGGGCCGCGGCCGGCTCGAGATGATCGAGACTTCGTGAATCGAGCAGCAGCGCGCCGTCTTCCGATCTCGATACCCGCTTCAACAACTCGCCGGTGATGGCCCGGAAGGCCGATTCCTCTTCGCCCGCCAGCCCGGCCAATCGAGCGAGACCCGCCTCGATCCGCGGATTCTCCTGGACGAGCATGGGGAGAATCTCCCCCCTGACCCGATTCCTCAGGCGTTCGGGCGACTCGTTGGAAGAATCTTCGCGCCACTCATACCCCCGCTCGGCCAGCCATTGCCGCACCCTCGGCCTCGCCACAGCGATTAGCGGCCGGATACGGCAATCCTGGGTGACGGGCATAATGCCGGCCAGACCCGCCGGCCCGCAGCCCCTCAGCAGCCGCATGCAGACCGTCTCCGCCTGGTCGGTCATGGTGTGACCAAGGGCGACCGCGTCGAGACGAAGCGAGCTCCTCCACTGCGAAAAGAGCCGGATCCTCTCCTGCCGCGCCTTCTGCTCGAGGTTGCCTCTCCGCAGGGCCGGCAGATCCAGACGGGCCTCATGATGGGCCAAACCCAGAGATTCCGCCAGCTCCGCCACAAACCGCGCGTCGTCTTCCGACTCGTGTTCCCGCAGCCCGTGGTTCACATGGAGAACCGTCAGCCCGAGCCCCAGCTCGGGAGCGAGTTCGACAAGCAATCGCAGCAGGCAGACGCTATCGCCGCCGCCGGAGACACCCACGCCGAGCCTCCTCCCGAACCGCAACATGTTATAACGGTGGAGAGTTCGGACAACGAGCTCCTTTACCCGATCGGCCACTGCCGCCATTGTAAGCCGCCCGAGGATCCCAGTTACGGAGAGGACCCTGTTCCATGCCCCCAATCGTCAGTGCTGACCTCCGCGCCCGCGCCGCAGCCATCGAGCTCGTCCTCATGGACGTGGACGGAGTGCTGACCGACGGCACCTACTACCATGTGCCTAAAGCAGACGGTTCGCTATTCGAAGTCAAGGCGTTCGACAGCCAGGACGGAATCGCCCTGCACTGGCTTCATCGGTTCAACATCCCCACCGGCATCATCAGCGGGCGGAACAGTGAGGCGACAACCATGCGAGTGGTCCAGGGCAAGATGAAGTACAACTACCAGGGCAACACCGAAAAGCTCGCTACCTGGAACGAAATCCTGGCTGACGCCGGACTTCCGCCGGAAAAGGTCGCCTATCTTGGCGACGACCTCACCGACGCCATCCTTCTGAAGCGGGCCGGTCTGGCGGTGGCCGTCGACAACGCGAAGCCGGAGGTGAAGGCGGTCGCCCACTACGTCACGAAGGCCGCCGGAGGCCGCGGCGCGCTTCGCGAGGTGACCGAGATGATCCTTGACGCCAAAGGGCTTTGGCATCAGATTCTCAAGCACTACGAAGTCGAACTGTAGGAGCTCGTAATGGCGCGCATCGGCCTGGTTCTCGCCGCCCGGGATGAACCCGGCGTTCTCCACCGCCTGAGCGGCATTGTCGCGGCGCACGGAGGCAACATCAGTTCGGTCGAAATGCTCGATCAGGTGGAGGCGGGGCTGAAGCGTATCTATTTCGAGATCGATCTCGAGATCTCCGCCGATGTGATCCTGGCCGACTTCGCGGCCGACCCCGCGGTCGCCTCTGTCACCATCGAGAAATCGCTTCAGACGATTTACGGCAAACGGATCATTATCATGGGCGGCGGCGCCCAAGTGGGCCAGGTCGCCATCGGCGCGATTAGTGAGGCGGACCGTCACAATATCCGCGGGGAACACATCTCAGTCGATACGATCCCTCTCGTCGGTGAACAGGCTTTGGCCGACGCCGTGCGGGCGGTCGCGCGCCTGCCCCGGGCCAAGGCCCTGGTGCTGGCAGGATCGCTCATGGGGGGAGAAATCGAGAAGGCCGTTCGCGAAGTTCGAGACCGGGGATTGCTCGTGGTGAGCCTCAACATGGCCGGCTCGGTCCCGGACGCCGCGGATCTTGTCGTCACCGATCCGGTCCAGGCCGGCGTCATGACGGTGATGGCCATCGCCGATACAGCCAAATTCAACGTCCAGCGGCTCACCCGCCGGACCTTTTAGGTTTCAGCGCAGCTTCAGTCCGAACTCCCGCAGCAGCGCTCCGCCGGCGGCCGGACGCAACCGCACCCAGTAACTCCCCGCCTTGTGCCTGTTCTTGATTTTCCAGCTCAACTCACCCCGCCTGGCCGTCCCCACCTCCCGGGCTAACTGGGTTCCATCCCCGGCGATGAATTCCATTTGGTACGAACCATCCGGCAGTCCCTCGACTCGCATCGTGAGCTCTAGCGGCGTCTCGGCCTGCGCCTCAACGACCCCCGCTTCGCCGCGGTAGACATCGAGTCGAACAGCCTGGGCGTCCTGATCCCCCATCCTGAAGTGGGAGATCGAAACCGCCCCGGCAACGACAAGGCTCGCCAACGCCAGCGACCACGTGCGGCGACGGCCGGCCGACAACCAGGCGCCTAGGCGATCCAGCCATCCCGGCTGATGCGGTGTCCCGGCATAGGCGCGCTCCAGCGTCTCCCGCTCGACTGCGCCCGCCGCCGACTTCATCTGGTTGACGTACTCCTCCTCCGCCTCCACACGATCCAGGCACTTCTGGCAGGCCAGAAGATGTTCTTCGACAACCTCGCGAGTGACACCGGATAGCCGGTTGAAGAGGAACTCCTCGATTTCCTGATCCGTCAGGCACGAGACGTTCGAACGGCGGTTCATTAACCCTCCGTGAGCGCCCTCGTCTTCCCAACCAAGCTCTGTCAAGCTTACCTCCTTGGCCGGGCTGAGGCGCACTCTCCAGTATGGTCTACCTTCGATGCTCAGCGCGGCTGCCTTCGATCCTCATGCCAGCCCGGGATCTCCAAATTGTCCTGATCGACAAGTTAGTGTCCGCCGCCTGAAGCTTTTCTCATGAAAAATTCACCCACCGTGCCGACCCCAAACCGCCGCTTTCCCATCTGCCCGAAACGAGCCTTCGCGCGCGACTTCAACAGGCGGAATTGCGTCTCCGAGAGGTTCATCTCCGCGCAGATCTGTTCCTGTGTTTGCTCGTAGAGATAGAACCGCGTTAGGATTTCCCGGTCCCGGGCGGAGATCCCCCGAAGAACCTTCAGCATGATTCCCGCCTTTTCTTCGTGAATCGCCTTCTGCTCGGGGTTCAGGCGCATATCGGGCACGCGTCCACCCATCTCCATGTCGGTGAAATCCCGCCGGTTTTGAACCGCCTGGTCGATGTAGGCCGCCACCTGGCGGCGGACAATGGTCCGGACGAACCCCATGAGCCGCTCCGGTTCCCTGAGTGCGCCATTCCGGATCGCCTGAACAACGATCAGGAAACTGTCATGAACCCTGTCGTCCAGCTCTTGCGGACCCAGATGGCGGCAGAGATAGTACCTGATGCCACGCGCGAAGATCGAGTAGAGCTCTTCCATCGCCGCTTTATCGCCGGATCGAATCTTTTCTACGATCTCCGGCCATGGAGGAGAACCTTGCCCCGTCATCTCTCCTGAACATGGTTCGCCGCCTCCATGCGAGGAGGATCGCCGGGGTTCTTCGTCAGGATGCATGTGAGGTGATACCAGCATCGGTCAGTCCTTGCCTATGATCGTGTAAGCCGCCCAGGATCGCGGCTGGGCGCGCCAGCCGCCCTCTTTGATCGCCTTGATTTGTGAGGTCCGCAGTGCGTTCGCCGCGCTTGCCCCGCCTCTGAGTTCGCTGTAGAAGCTTTTGAAGAACATACCCTCGCTATCGCGCACGCTCCAGAGCGTACCGATCGCCCCTCTTGCGCCAGCCGCCAGCCACGCCCGACCGAACCCCTGTAAGCCCGCGCCTGGCAGCACTTTCCCTCGGACTGAGCCGCAGGCGCTGAGCACGATTAACGCCCCGGGCGCCTGTAGCCTTGAGACTCCCGCTGTCCAGAACCCTTCCCTTTCGTGCATTGAGTTCAGGGACAAGGCGAGAAAGGCCTCTCCACCCTGGGAATCGTCCGGGGCGGCAACCTCGACAAGGTGAGTCGCCAGATGGACGACGGCGGGCCGGCGCAGGAGTTCGCTCGCCAGCCGGTCGGCGGTGAGATCCACCCCGCGGACCGCGCGACAGTCCGCCTGCCCCCAAACCTCACAAACTAAATCGAGTTCCCGGGCGCTGCCGGCCAGAGTGGGGAGTTCCAGGGAAGCGGCTTCCGGTTGCGGGAGCGGACGAGGCCAAACCCAGAACGAGAGCGGTGCGGCCGAGCCGGCTGCTGTGGCGTGGCCGAGCCGGGGGTCCGCCCGGTTATGGACGGCGTCTCCCGCCGCCACCATCAGCGCCGTCACCGGCCTGGGCTGATTCTGCATCAGCCAGGCGGCCGAGGGCAGGAACTCGAGGGTTTTTGATTGGATCAGGTAGTTCACGCCTGCTTCGCCAGGCGGCCGCAGCGCGGCCCAGGCCATCGACCACAACGGCCCGTCCGCCACGATCTGCCAGTGCGGCGCGGCCAGCGCAGTTCTTGGAATCCCGCCGAACAGCACTTGGTAAAGACGGGCCGATTCTTCTTCGCCTGCTCCTCTGCCGAGGGCCTCTCTCTGCGCCTCCACCAGCCGCCTCAGTTCTGCGGCTCCTGGCAGCGGCGCGCTTGCCCGCAAACCCCTCGTCAGCACCCACACCCGTGAACCCCGCTCACCCGTCCAAAAAGTGATCAGCGCATGACCCTCGCTCAGAAGCCTGGACAAACGTGGCCAGCTCGCCTCCGCGACTCCGCCCCATCCGGCGCCCGCGGGGATGGCGAGAGTCTGCGCCTCCAGTTGTGTGAGCTTTGCTTCGATCAGCTTGAGTGATTCCAGCGCGCCAGGCTCTTCGTGCACAACCCTCAGGCCCAACTGGCGCGCTTCCCGGATGAGTTCCAGGTGTTGGCCCGTCAATCTCCCTACGAGCGTGCGGTTCGTTAGAATCTGCCGCCTCAGCCCCGCGGCCCGCGCCGACTCCAGGCTCGCAAAAGCCTCCCACTCATGCGCCTCGTCCCCCTCGCATGACTCAATGAGCCCCGACACCACTTGGCTGAGGCGGACGTCGGCGGCGATCTCAAGTCCCTCACTTGGTGCGATTTCGGTTCGCCATGCGAACGATTCGGCGAAAGCTTGTTTGTAGGCGGCCCACGCTTCCGCCTTCCTTCCCATCAACCTGAGCGCTTCCGCTCGACCTTGGGCCGTCACGAAGCTCGTGAAGTACGCCTTTGACGTCCGCCTCACCTCGAGCCCATGCCTGAAGCAGTCGAGCGCCGCCCTTGGCCGGCCACGGGCCAGTTCCAAATATCCCAATTGCGTCCATGTTGATTCGAGTTGAGGAAGCCTATGGAGCTTCCGAAGCCTGAAGGCCGCAAGCAGCGCCCGCTCGGCATCATCCAGCCTGCCGGCACGGAGTTCGAGTTCACCCAACACGCTCCATGCGTACGCCTCAGTGCGCCGGTCCGGAGAGGCGCCCGTAATCTCCACCGCCTGGTGCAGCATCAGCCTCGACTCCGCCCAACGCCCTCGCCGCGACTCCAAGCCGCCCAACGCGGCAAGAACCGGGCCTCGGTAACTCGAACCGGGGGACAACAGCTTCATCGCCCGCTCTAATCCGAGCCGGGCTCCGTTCCAATCACCCATGCTCAGCAGCGAATTCGACCGGTTTAATTCCGCCACCCCCATCACCTCGGAGTCGCCTGCCTCCTTGGCAAGGGAAATCGCTTCCGCGCACGCACGGAGCGACGCCCCATACTGCATCGCAAAGAAGGCCGCGCCGCATTTCGCGTTCTCAAACAACGCCGCACGCCGGACCGCACCGCCCTGCCGCGCCAGCTTTGCGCCTTCGCTCAACAGCCTGATCCCGGTTTCGTAGTCCTGCGTGCTGAGCGCCCTCATGGCGCCGCTGCTCAATTCGTCAAGGCGCGAATCGGTGTTGGCCCTGGCGCTCAGCCATGACACCGCCAACACCGAGAATGCGACACTCCTCCTCACCGCTGCCGCGAGCATCTCGCCCAGCAACCTCCTTGCTGCCGAGTCCGTTGTCCTGGCCCCTGAGTTCCGAGTAGTCCGATGGGGCCAGTAATACTAAAACCAATAGTACTACTAAGGCCCCTCGGAGTTTTCCCAATTGAGATTAAACTTCTTTTCAGTTTGGCCGGGACGAGGCCTGCACGACCTGATTCAGTGCCCGCTGGCGGCAGGAAATCTCAGCCAATTCGTGAAGTTTCTTCTCGTCCTGTTCAGAAACCGAACGGGGGAATGATGATGATGATGGGATCAGCCTCCATGGTCCACTCCTTTGCTCGAATTCGGGTGTGACTTTGCAGCCCTCACCCGCACGGCATCCTGAGAGAGGCACGAAGGGGATTTCAGTCCGACCTGCGCAAGCTATTGCAAGAAAAAACTATATTTCTCTGCATCCGCTGTTACCGCAGAAGTGTGTCCACCACAGCGGCGGTTCGCGCCGCGGGCGGCCGAACGCAAAGAAGCTGCTGTACGCCAGAACCCGGCCCCGGGGCTGGCCCTCCGATTCACGCCCGCGGCTCAGAATCATTGAGGCGATGGCGCGGGAGGGAGGACAATGTGTCAGGCGCCAATCATGAAAACCATCATCGAGCCGTTCAGGATCAAGAGCGTTGAACCGCTCAGGCGGACGACGCCGGAGGAACGCGCCGCCCTGATTGAACGGGCGGGGTACAACCTGTTTCTGCTTGACGCGGAGGATATTCTGATCGATTTACTGACGGATTCGGGGACTTCGGCGATGTCCACCAATCAGTGGGCGGCGATCATGCGCGGCGACGAGAGCTACGCGGGCAGCGCGAGTTTTCTGCGGTTGAAGCAGATGGTGCAGGACCTGATGGGGTTCAGGCACGTGATCCCGACGCATCAGGGACGGGCGGCGGAACGGATTCTGTTCTCCGTGATGTGCCGTGCCGGGCACGTCGTTCCGAACAATACGCACTTCGACACCACGAGGGCGAATGTGGAGTTCACTGGCGCGCGGGCGGTGGATCTCGTCGGGGAAGAGGCGGCCGACACGCAGGCCGTGCTGCCGTTCAAGGGGAATATGAATCTCGCGGCGCTGGAGCGTCTGGTGGAGACAGAAGGGCGCGAACGGATTCCGCTGATTCTCTGCACGGTGACGAACAACTCGGGCGGAGGGCAGCCGGTTTCGATGGCGAACCTCGAAGGGGTGAGCCGGTTCGCGCGGAAGCACGGCATCCCGTTCTACCTGGATGCGTGCCGGTTCGCCGAGAACGCCTGGTTCATCAAGCAGCGCGAGGAGGGCTATGCGGAGTGGACTCCACGGGCGATCGCGCAGAAGATGTTCTCGCTCGCCGACGGCTGCACCTTCTCGGCGAAGAAGGATGCCTTCGCGAATATCGGCGGGCTGCTATGTACGAACGACGACGTTCTGGCGCGGCAGGAGACGGATCTGTTGATTTTGACCGAGGGCTTTCCAACCTACGGGGGCCTTGCCGGGCGGGATCTGGAGGCGGTGGCGGTAGGGCTCGAGGAGATTCTGCACCCGGATTATCTGGAGTACCGGATTGCGTCCACGGGCTATCTGGGGAAACACATTGCGGACAATGGAGTGCCGATCGTAGAGCCGCCGGGCGGGCACGCAATCTATATCGACGCGGCCCGGCTGCTGCCGCACATTCCGAGGGAGGAGTTTCCAGCGCAGTCGCTCGCCGTGGAGTTGTACAGGCATGCCGGAATCCGGAGCGTGGAGATCGGATCGGTGATGTTCGGCGGGAACGCGAAGAACGAGCTGCTGCGGTTGGCGATCCCAAGAAGAGTGTACACGCAAAGTCACATCGACTACGTGGTGGAGGCGATTCTGGAGGTGGCGGCGCGCAAATCGGACCTGCGGGGCTATAGAATCGTCGAGCAGCCGCAGTTTCTTCGGCACTTTTCCTGCAGATTTGAGCCGTGCTGACCGCACGCGATAGGCTGGATGCAGCCATGAAAGCAGTCCCTCCGGCCGGAGTTCTCGCGGCGGTCTCGTTATCGCTGTTTGCAAGCGCGGCGGCGCCGCCGGAAAAGCTGAAGGTAAGCAAGGATCACAGGCATCTGGAGACGGAAGCGGGCAAGCCGTTTCTGTATTTGGGCGACACGGGATGGGAGCTGTTCCACCGGTTGGACCGGGAGCAGGCTGTGCGGTACCTGGATAAGCGGAAGGAGCAGGGATTCAGCGTCATCCAGGCGGTGGCGGTGGCGGAGCTGCGTGGGGTGGACGACCCGAACGCGAACGGGGACCTGCCATTCGAAAACAGGGATTTCACGCGGCCGGTGGAGAAGTACTGGACGCACGTGGATTTCATCGTGGACGCGGCGAACCAGAGAGGCCTCTATGTGGGTCTGCTACCGGCGTGGGGCGGCTGGGTGCAGGGCGCGAAGGGGAAGACCGATGAAGCGCTGCTGACGCCGAAGAATGCGGGCGTGTACGGCGAGTTTCTGGGGAACCGGTATGGACGGAAGGGAGTGATCTGGGTGCTGGGCGGCGACCGTACGGCCGATGGGATGGAGGAGACCTGGCGGGCGCTGGCCGCGGGGATCGAGAAGGCGGCGGGCCGGGACGCGCTGATGACTTTCCACCCGCGGGGTTCGGAGACTTCGTCGACGCACTTCCACGGCGACCGCTGGCTCGACTTCAACATGTGGCAGACGGGGCACGGGCTGGCGGAGACGACGCGGCAGTGGGCGAAGATCCGGTCCGACTGGGAGAGGAAGCCGGTGAAGCCGGTGGTCGACGGCGAGCCGTTGTATGAAGATCATCCGCTGGCGTTTCGTCCGAAGCAGTACGGCTACTCGATGGACGCGCACGTGAGGCAGCGGGCCTATTGGGCGCTGCTCTCCGGGGCGTGCGGTTTCACCTACGGGCATCACTCGGTGTGGCAGATGCACGATCCGGCGAAGCACAAACCCATCAACGGTCCGCTGATGTCGTGGGAGAAGGCGCTGGCGCGGCCCGGCGCGGAGCAGATGCGGCACGTGAGAACGCTCGTGGAGAGCGTGAACTTCTTCGAGCGCGCGCCAGACGATGGGCTGGTGGTGGATCTGCTGGAAGGAGCGGACCGGATCGCCGCGGCCCGCGGGAAGAACTGGGCGATGGTGTATAGCGGCTCGGGGCGGCCGTTTCACGTGGTGATGGGGCGAATCCCAGGAGCGAAGGTGAAGGCCCGATGGTTCAATCCGCGAAGCGGGGAGTGGATCCGCGAGGAGGAGATCGCGAATGAGGGCACGCGGGCGTTCACGTGCCCGTCGGAGGGGTTCGCCAGCGACTGGGTGCTGGTGCTGACGGCAGCGGAGCGGAAGTAAGCCATGGCCGCGATCGGCCGCTATCAATGGGATGAGACGGAGCGCCGGCTGTCGCTCAACGGAGTGGCGGTGGCGATGCAGCCGAAGGTGGCGGATACGCTCGCGGCCCTGATGTCGCGGCGCGGCGAGATCGTGGAGAAGGCCGAGCTGATGAGGCTGGTGTGGCCGGACACCACGGTGGAGGAGGTGAATCTCGAAAGGAACATCTCACTGTTGCGGAAGGCGTTGGGAGAAGATGCCGGCTGGATCGAGACGGTCCCGAAGCGCGGTTACCGCATGAAGGCCGAGGCTGCGGTTGAGCCTGTTGT